>NC_018000.1:5675000-5975000 GCF_000265205.3 Sinorhizobium fredii USDA 257 | reverse complement strand
CTCGGCCAGCCAGTCTCGATGCTGTTGCCGGAAGTCATCGGCTTCAAGCTGACGGGCAAGCTCAAGGAAGGCGTCACGGCGACCGACCTGGTGCTGACCGTCGTGCAGATGCTGCGCAAGAAGGGCGTGGTCTCGAAGTTCGTCGAATTCTTCGGCCCCGGTCTCGACAACATGACGCTCGCCGACCGCGCGACGATCGGCAACATGGGTCCGGAATACGGCGCCACCTGCGGCTTCTTCCCAGTCGATGCCGAAACGATCAACTATCTCACCATGTCGGGCCGTGAAGAGCAGCGCATCGCGCTGGTCGAAGCCTATTCCAAGGCGCAGGGCATGTGGCGCGAGGGCGACGGCTCCGATCTCGTCTTCACAGACACGCTGGAGCTCGACCTCGGCGACGTTGTGCCGTCGATGGCCGGCCCGAAGCGTCCGGAAGGCCGCATCTCGCTGGAAAACATCGCCTCCGGCTTCGCCACTGCACTCGATAACGACTACAAGAAGCCCGGCCAGCTTGCGAACCGCTATGCGGTCGAAGGCACGGATTTCGACCTCGGCCATGGCGATGTCGCGATCGCGGCGATCACCTCCTGCACCAACACCTCGAACCCGTCGGTGCTGATCGCCGCCGGCCTGCTTGCCCGCAACGCCGTCGCCAAGGGTCTGAAGACCAAGCCCTGGGTCAAGACCTCGCTGGCACCGGGATCGCAGGTCGTCGGCGAATACCTGGCCAAGTCAGGCCTGCAGAAGGATCTCGACGCCCTCGGCTTCAACCTGGTCGGCTTCGGCTGCACGACCTGCATCGGCAACTCCGGCCCGCTGCCGGGGCCGATCTCGAAAACCATCAACGACAAGGGCCTGATCGCCGCCGGCGTTCTCTCCGGCAACCGCAACTTCGAAGGCCGCATCTCGCCGGACGTTCAGGCGAACTACCTCGCCTCGCCGCCGCTCGTCGTCGCCTACGCGCTCGCAGGTTCCGTCCAGAAGGACCTGACTAACGAGCCGATCGGCGAAGACAAGGATGGCAAGCCGGTCTACTTGAAGGACATCTGGCCGACCTCCAAGGAAATCCAGGAGTTCATCTTCAAGTACGTGACGCGTGAACTCTACGCGAGCAAGTACGCGGACGTCTTCAAGGGCGACGAAAACTGGCAGTCGGTCCAGATTCCGGCCGGGCAGACCTACGCATGGGACGAGGCGTCGACCTATGTCCAGAACCCGCCCTACTTCGTCGGCATGGGCAAGAAGGGCGCCGGAATCTCCGACATCAAGGGCGCTCGCGTCCTCGGGCTCTTCGGCGACAAGATCACCACCGACCACATTTCTCCGGCCGGGTCGATCAAGGCTGCATCGCCGGCAGGCAGCTATCTGCTCGAGCACGGCGTCGGCGTTGCCGATTTCAACCAGTATGGCACCCGCCGTGGCAACCATGAAGTGATGATGCGCGGCACCTTCGCAAACATCCGCATCCGCAATCACATGCTCGGCCCGAACGGCAAGGAAGGCGGCTACACGATCCACTATCCCTCCAAGGAGGAGATGTCGATCTACGACGCGGCGATGAAATACAAGGAAGAGGGCGTTCCGCTGGTCATCTTCGCCGGTGTCGAATACGGCAACGGTTCGTCGCGCGACTGGGCAGCCAAGGGCACCAACCTCCTCGGCGTCAAGGCCGTGATCGCCCAGTCCTTCGAGCGCATCCACCGCTCGAACCTCGTCGGCATGGGCGTCGTTCCTTTCGTCTTCGAGCAGGGCATGACCTGGGATTCGCTCGGTCTCAAAGGCGACGAGGTCGTGACGATCGAAGGTCTCGCCAACGTCCAGCCGCGCGAGAAGCGCGTCGCCAAGATCACCTATGGCGACGGTTCGGTGAAGGAAGTGCCGCTCATCTGCCGCATCGACACGCTGGATGAGGTCACCTACGTCAACAATGGCGGCATTCTGCAGACGGTTCTGCGCGATCTCGCGGCCTGAGCGGGTCGCCTGACCGCAACGGATCAAGCCGGGGCATCAGCCGATGCCCCGGCTTTTTGCTGCTTCGGAATGCTGCGCGCGCCTACAGGCCGGTTTTCCCCAACCGAGCGGCAGGTCACTCCAACGTGACTTTCTGTTGAAACCGGGCCGTCGTATGTAATGTATTCCACGGATGAAAGACGCCCGCCCGACAAACCCAAGTGAAGCCATGACATTCGCACCGACGCCAATGATCCGCCGCCTGGCCCTGACGATAGGGCTTTTCGGAGCCATCGGCGGCACGGCGGCGGCAGACAATGTCAAGACGTTCAAGGGCGTCGTCGAGCTCTTTACCAGCCAGGGCTGTTCGTCCTGTCCGCCGGCCGACGCCGCATTGAAGACGCTCGTCGACGAGGGCGAGGTCGTGGCGCTCGCCTATCATGTCGACTACTGGAACTATCTCGGCTGGGCCGACACGCTCGCCACCAAGGAGAACACCGAGCGGCAATATGCCTATGCCCGGATGCTTGGCCGTAGCGGCGTCTACACGCCCCAGGTGGTTCTGAACGGCCGCGACCACATGAACGGCTCCGACTTGCAGGCGATCAAGACCCGTCTGGCGACGATGAGCGCCAGCGGCGGCGGCCTTGCCGTGCCGGTCGATGCCTCGATCGGCGGCGAGGAAATCTCCATCAAGGTCGGCGCCGGCGAGGGCAAGGCGAATGTCGTCGTCGTTTATTTCGACCGGGCCAGGGAGGTCAAGGTCGAAAGAGGCGAGAACAAAGGCAGAGAGATCGCCTATTGGCACGCGGTCAAGGATATCCAGACCATCGGCATGTGGGACGGCAAGCCCGCCCAGTTTACGCTGCCCGCGTCGGTGCTGATCGAGGGGCGTGGCAACAGCGGCTGCGCCATCCTGTTGCAATCGATGAAGAATGCGGAAACGCCAGGCCCGATCATCGGCGCCGCAACCCTTCTGGCCGGCCCGCAGGGCAGGCTTTAGCAGCTCCCGACGACGGCGTTTTGATTCGGAATTGCAGCCGACGATTGGCTAGAGGATGGTTCGGCCCGGCAGCATCGAGGGGCTGGGGCTGAGGGTTCGAAGTTACCGGACCGAACCGGTCATGTCCGCGTTTGGAAACCTCCCGCAGCATGACGACCTGTCCGGACACACGGTGGCAACGACTCTGTCCGGCAGCGGTCGGAGTTTTGCGGTGAATTGGGGCGGCGATTTGACTGAATTGCGGCAAGGGCAAGAATTGCCCGCCTTACCAACAGCTTCCGGCTTGCATTTCGTCTCTCGTCAGGCACACTGTCATGGTCCTGACACATCAGAGGGCCGTATTGCTGATGACAGATGAATCGGATTTGCCGGAGGGCGAAACGCGTCACCAGGGCCAGACCACATCCAATGTGGTCGTCGATTTTCATGAATACAAGCAAGCCAAGAATCCACCGCCCGTCACCTTCCACCGGCGTGAGCTGGACCTGATTCTCAGACTCTACGGCCGCATGGTCGGCGAGGGCGAATGGCGCGACTATGCGATCGATCATTTGAAGGACCGTGCCGTTTTCTCGGTGTTCAAACGCGCCGGGGAGGTCCCGCTCTACCGGATCGAAAAGAACCCGAAGCTTGCCGCCAAGCAGGGCACCTACAGCGTTCTGAACGCCCAGGGCACAATCTTGAAGCGCGGCCATGAGCTCACCCAGGTCCTCAAGGTCTTCAACAAGGTGCTGAAGCTCGTCGAGACGTGAGGCGAGTTTCTACGACGTCGTTCCCGTGCTGCCCCTCATTCGGCCTGCCGGCGACCTTCACCCCGCAAGCGGGGCGAAGTGACAGCGCGCTACGCTCACGTCCCCTCCCCCACGTGCGAGAGAGGGCCAGGCTGAGGGGCGATCCTAACGTCAGCTGCGATAGAGCGTATCCGGGTAGACGCCCTCGGCGGGCAGGGTGTCCGTTCCTTTGCCGAGCGGGAGCTGCATGATCGCGGTATCCAGCCAGCGCCCATGCTTGAAGCCAGTCGCCTTCATCAACCCCTGCTGCTCGAAGCCGAGGGCGGCGTGAAGCGCGATGGAGGAAGGGTGTGCACCGCCGATCACGGCCACCATCTGGCGGAAGCCGAGTGTCGTGCAGCGCTGGACCAACTCCTTGAGCAGGGCCTTGCCAATGCCTTTGCCGCGCGCTTCCGGCGCCAGATAGATGGAGTCCTCGACCAGGAACCGATACGCGGCGCGCGTGCGGAATGCCGAAGCATAGGCGTAGCCGAGGACCGCGCCGCGTTCGTCCACGGCCACGACATAGGGGTAGCCGTTGCCGGTGATCGTGGTGAAGCGCAGCGCCATCTCCGCCTCGGAAGGCGGCGCCACCTCATAGGTCGCTACGCCGTTCAGGACGGATTCGCTGTAGATCTCGGTGATCGCCGGAAGATCGGTGGCGACGGCGTCGCGCAGCGTGAAGGTCATGGTCGGTTTTCGTCGTTACGATTACCGCAGCATTCGCATGAAGCGGCCGGATCGATCAAGATTCCGGGCAACAAAAAAGGCGGCCGGAGCCGCCTTCTTCGTCAATTCAGGTCCTGACTACTCGTTCTTGTTGCCCATGAACTGCAGCAGGAACATGAACAGGTTGATGAAGTCGAGGTAGAGGGTCAGCGCGCCCATGATGGCCTTGCGGCCGGCAACCGCGACGTCATCGGCCTCAAAGTACATTTCCTTGATCTTCTGGGTGTCATAGGCGGTCAGGCCAGCGAAGACCAGAACACCGATGACGGAGATCGCGAAGCCAAGGGCCGACGAGGCAAGGAAGATGTTGACGATCGACGCGATGATCAGGCCGAAAAGGCCCATGATCAGGAACGTGCCGAAGCCAGACAGGTCCTTCTTCGTCGTGTAGCCGTAAAGCGAGAGCGCCCCGAACGAGGCGGCCGTCACGAAGAACGTCTGCACGATGCTCTGCCCGGTGAAGACCAGGAAGATCGAGGACAACGAAAGGCCCATCAGCGCAGCGTAGATCCAGAACGTCGCCTGTGCGGCGGAAACACTCATGGAGTTGATGCGGAAGCTCATGAAGAAGACCAACGCCAAAGGCGCCAGCATCACGACCCACTTCAGCGGCGAGGCGTAGATGAGCTGGGCGAATGCCGGATTGGAGACGGCAAGCGCGTAGGTCCCGTAAGCTGCCACGCCGGTGATCGCCAGCCCCAGGGCCATCAGGTTGTAGACCTTCAGCATATATGCGCGAAGGCCTTCATCGATCACGGCACCCGCCTGAGCGCCGGCGGGCGACATTCGGGTTTGATAATTTCTGAGATCAGCCATTGTTTCCTCTTTAAGCCCCGGTTGGAATTACGGTGTCGGGCCGCAAGGGGTCTGTACCAGCTCACGCCCAGGCGCCGCTGCGGGGCTCCAGCATGCCTGTGGACAAATATGATGATGAAAGCCGCGCCGCACAAGACCCGAGCCGGCCCGAATCGCGCAAAGCCGGGCGTTTGGGCGATCAAACAAGGGTGATTTACGGTTAATCGCGACCGCTACAGTTCGCGCAGCACCGGAGCGGCCTTCTGGCCGAGGATGCGCCAGGTTCCGGCAAGACCCATGCCGACGGTTACGACGAGGGCGGCGGCGACCGTGGCGACGGCCACGTCCGGCAGGAAACTCGAGGGCAGCGTCATGACGCGACTGACGACGAACCAAGCCGCAACGCCGCCGGCCAGCAGCGCGAAAACGGCGGTGGCCAGGCCAAGAATGAAGTATTCGTAACTGAAGGCACGGATCAGCGTTCCCCGCGTGGCGCCGAGAGTCTTCAGCACCACCGCGTCGTGAATGCGGGCCCGGTTTCCGGCAGCGAGCGCGCCGGCGAGAACCAGCACCGAGGCGATCAGCGCCACGGCAGCGGCGGCGCGGATTGCCGTTGCGAGTTGCCCAAGCAGCGTGTTGACGATGTCGAGCGCGTCCTTGACGCGGACGCTGGTAATCGTCGGATAGGCGTTGGTGACGGATTTCAGCACCGTCGCTTCCTCGGCCGCCGTAGCATCCGGGTCGATGATCGTCGCCAGCCAGGCATGCGGCGCGCCCGCGAAGGTGTTGGGCGAGAAGACCATGACGAAATTGATCGAAAGAGATTCCCACTCGACATTGCGGAAATTGGCGATCCGGGCGGTGATGTTGCGGCCGAGCACGTTGACCGTGACCGTGTCGCCAATCTTCAGGCCAAGTTCGCCGGCCTCTTCCGCCGAGAAGGAGACGAGCGGCTCGCCGGTGTAGTCCGCCGGCCACCAGGCGCCCTCGGTGAGCGTCGAATTCTCCGGCTTGTTCTTCGCATAGGTGATGCCGCGGTCGCCGCGCAGGACCCATTGCCCGCCGGGCGGCACGGTGCGGCTGTTGACGTCCTGACCGTTCAAAGCGACGATGCGGCCGCGCAGCATCGGCACCTCGATGATCTTGCCTTTCGGCATCGCCTCGCCCAGCACCGAGCGGAAGCCGTCGATCTCGTGGCCCTGGATGTCGACGAAGAAGAAATTGGGCGCGCGGTCCGACATGTCGCCGGTCAGTTCGCGTCGCAGATTGCCGTCGATCAGCGCGAGAGTCACCAGCAGAGCCAGGCCCAACCCAAGCGACAGGACGACCGATGGCGTCAGTGCGCCGGGGCGGTGGATGTTGCCGATGGCCAGCCGAAGGGCCGGCGAGTGGACGCGTGGGCTGCGTCGCGCCAGCCAGCCGATGAGGAAAGCCACGGCGCGCAGGACGATGAAGGCGAAGGCGATCGCGCCGAGGAAGATCAGCGAGATGTAGCGGTCATAGGCCGTCCCGACGGCGAGACCGGCGAGCGCCGCAAGGCAGATCAGCGCCCCCGCGAGATAGGGCCAGGCGGGAAAACCGCTCGGCTCGAAACCCTGCTGGCGAAAGAGCGCGGTGGCCGAAACGCGACGTGCCCGGCCGAGCGGCAGGACCGCAAAGGCAAGCGCCGTCAGGAATCCGAACAGCGCCGCAAGACCAAGCGCCGAGGGAAAGAGCTCGAAGGACGTCGAAACCGGCAGCATGTCGGCCAAAAATTGCGCCGCCACGAATGGGATCAATGCACCGAGGAGGAGGCCGATGGCGATGCCGATCGACGCGATCATCAGGATCTGCGCCAAGTAGATCGTCGCCACCAGCGAGGCCGGCGCCCCGAGGCATTTGAAGGTGGCGATGACGCCACGCTTGCCGTCGAGATAGGACCGTACCGCATTGCCGACGCCGACGCCGCCGACGATCAGCGCCGTCAGCCCGACAAGCGTCAGGAACTGCGAGAAGCGGGTGATGTTGGCGTTGAGCGACGGAGCGGCATTGCTGCTGGTGCGGATCGACCAGCCGGCCGCCGGAAAGCGGGTCTGCGCTTCCGTGCGGGCCAAAGCGACGCGCGAAGGGTCGGCAAGCTTGATCTTGTAGCTGTGCTCGACGAGGCTGCCGGTCTGCACCAGGCCGGACGCGGCGAGCGCCTCGGCCGACACCATCAGCCGCGGTGCGAAGCCGAAACCGTCCGACAGCGCATCGGGCTCGCGGATGATCGTGGCATTGACGCGCATCCGCGCGTTGCCGAGCAGGATCTCGGTTCCCGGAGCGATGCCGAGGCGTTCAAGGAGCAAGGGCGCGGCAATGGCGCCATAGATGTTGCCCTGCTTCGCAAGGAGTTCGGCAAGCGGCCTGGCCGGCTCGCTTTCGAGCACGCCATAAAGCGGATAGGCGCCGTCGACGGCCTTCAATTCCACCAGCGCCGGGTTCGATCCGTCCGGAAGCCGCGCCATGGAACGCAGCCCCGCGGCCGCCGAAACGTGGCCGAGCCCGTCGAGGAAGCCGCGCTCCTCAGGCGTCGCGACGCGGTTGTTGAGCTCGAAGCGAATATCGCCGGCAAGGATTTCCTGGCCCCGCGAAGCGATCGTCGCGCTGATCGACTGCGATAGCGAGTTGACGCCGGCGATCGCCGCCGTGCCGAGCGCGATGCAGGCGAGGAAGATATAGAAACCCTTGAGACCGCCGCGCATCTCCCGAAGCGCCAGGCGTAGGGCGAGGAGCGGGCGAAGGCGGCGGATGGCTGTGGCCGCGCTCATGCGGATGCGGCCTCCTGGCGGGTCGCTTCGGCCAGAGGCGCGGCCTCGGCACCGGAGACGATTTCGCCCGAGCGGACCCGCACCTGCCTCGAGCAGCGCCCGGCGAGGGCGGCGTCATGGGTGACGAGAATGAGTGTCATGCCGCGCTCGCGCTGCTCGGCAAAGAGCAGATCGGTGATCTGCCGGCCCGTCTCGGCGTCGAGATTGCCGGTGGGCTCGTCGGCGATGAGAAGTTTCGGCGATGGCGCCAGCGCCCGGGCGATCGCCACGCGTTGCTGCTCCCCGCCGGAAAGCTGCCCCGGATAATGCGTCAGCCGCTCGCCGAGCCCGACGGCGACGAGCTCCCGCCGCGCGACGTCGAAGGCGTTGCGAACATTGGCAAGCTCCAGGGGCACCGCGACATTTTCGAGCGCGGTCATGTTGGGGATGAGATGAAAGGACTGAAAGACGATGCCGATATTGCGGCCACGGAAATCGGCGATCTCGTCCTCGTTCATGCGGTGCAGCGCCGTGCCGTCGATGGCGATCTCGCCGCCGTCGAGCCGCTCCAGGCCGGCCATGACCATCAGCAGGGTGGACTTACCCGAACCGGACGGCCCGACGATGCCGACCGACTCGCCGGCGTTGACGGTAAGGCTCACGTCCTTCAGCACATGCACCGAGGCCGCTGCCTCTCCAAGGGTCAGGTCCGCATTTTTCAGTTCGATGATGGTTTTTGCCACGCGGAACGACCCTATATGAAAGACAATGGAATGACCAAAAAGATTGCTTGCCGATTTAGGAACGAACTTATGCGATTGAAAGATTTTCTCCCGTTTTTCTTGAGCCTGGCAATGACAATCGCGTTATCGGCGCCAAGCCGTGCCGAAAGCCTGAAGCTCGTCGGCTTCGGCGACAGCCTGATGGCCGGCTACCAGCTTCCGCCGGAGGATGCCTTTCCCGCCCGGCTCGAGAAGGCCCTGAAAGCCAAGGGGCTCGACATCACGATCGCCAATGCGGGCGTGTCGGGCGACACGACGTCGGGCGGTCTCGCCCGTATAGACTGGTCGGTGCCGGACGGAACGAAGGGCGTAATCCTCGAACTCGGCGCCAATGACGCGCTGCGCGGCATTCCGCCCGAGGAAACCCGCAAGAACCTGGAAGCCATGCTCGCGCGGTTCGAGGAGCGTGGTATCGCCGTGCTGCTCGTCGGCATGATGGCGCCGCCAAACATGGGTGCCGACTACGCGGCGCGCTTCAATTCGATTTATTCCGACCTGGCGAGGGAACACAACCTTGCCTTCTACCCTTTCTTTCTCGACGGCGTCGTGACCAAGGCGGGGCTGCAACTTGAAGACGGCATGCATCCGAACGGCGACGGCATCGCCGTGATGGTAGAGCGTTTTCTTTCGACGGCCGAGCAATTCGTCAGGTCGCTTCAGAAAGGAGAATGAGGGACATCACAATTAAGCAGTTGTTAATTTCTGAACCTGCCAAATAATGGTTGCGTGCAGAGTTGATGCGTGATTCGCTAAGACATCTGCAAGAGATTCGGGGAGCTCGCCATGCCGAGACTATTCACCGCCCTCGAAATTCCGCGTAATGCAGCAATGAGTCTTTCGCTGCTGCGCGGAGGTCTTCCCGGAGCTCGATGGATAGATGTGGAGAACTACCACATCACCCTGCGTTTCATCGGCGACGTCGACTGGCGCACCGCCAATGAAATCATCGACTGGCTCGACCGCATCGAACGGCCCGAATTCCAATTGCAACTGACGGGCACCGGCGCCTTCGGCTCGAAGAAGCCGCATTCGGTCTGGGCCGGCGTCAGCAACAATCCCGACATGTTCGCGCTGCAGGCGGAAATCGAGCGCATCTGCCAGCGTCTCGGCCTGCCGCCGGATCCGCGCAAGTTCACGCCGCACGTGACGCTGGCGCGACTACGCGCCTCACGTGTCGACGACGTGGTCGAATATCTATCAGGGCGCGGCAATTTCATGACCGCGCCCTTTATCGTTCCGCGCTTCGTGCTCCTTTCTTCACGCGACTCCGTCGGCGGCGGACCCTATCTGACGGAAGAGGTGTTTCCGCTTCAGGAAGGGCGCACAAGCTTCGCAAGCAGCGAGGAACAGCCGGCTTCCAGCGTCTGGTAGAGCGCCTCGAAGGCATCCGCCGTCTCGTAATAGGGGTCCGGAACGTCGTCGTTCCGGCCCGCGGCAAACTTCATGAACAGATGCACCTTGTGCATCGTTTCCAGCGAGGCGAGCCTCTGCAGCTCGGCGACGTTGCGGCGGTCCATGCCGAGGATCAGGTCGAAGTCGGCAAGATCGACCGTGGCGATCTGACGGCCGCGCAGATCGGTAATGTCGATGCCGTGGGCCTTGGCGGCCTCGATCGAGCGCCGATCGGGCAGGTGGCCGATATGCCAGGCGCCTAGGCCGGCGGAATCGACCGAGACCGCCTCGCCATAGCCGGCGCGGCGCGCAAGCGCACGCATGACGCCCTCGGCCAGGGGCGATTGGCAGATATTGCCCAGACAAACGAAGAGAATTCTGACGGGTTTCATGATATCCATTGGGTACTTAGAGTATGCATGTCGCATCCCAGAACCGCCGCACGCTTTTGGGATGCGCATGCAATTAGCGCTGCCGTGCGCCCACGCGGCATGGTTAGACCGAATAGGCCAGGGAGAAAACCGCATGAGGCCCGAAAAGCTCGATGCCGAAGCCATCGCCGAACATCTGCACAGGATGGAAGGCTGGGTTCTCGCCGAGGACGGAGCCTCGATCTGGAAGGCATTCCGATTCCGGAATTTCGCCGACGCCTTCAGTTTCATGACGCAATGCGCCCTTGCGGCGGAGAAGCTCAACCACCATCCGGAGTGGTTCAACGTCTACAACAAGGTGGATGTCACGCTTTCGACACATGATGCCAGCGGGTTGACGGAACTCGACTTCAAGCTGGCGGCGAAAATGGACCAGGCGGCCGCCGGCCGGATGCCGGACCATTTGAAATAGCGCTCCGCCCATACCATATCGGGCTGCGGTGCAAAGCGGAACGGACGCGATGGACGACATCAAGATCGGTGAAATTCTTCTTCCCGGCGAGGAATCCGAACAGGAGCGCCGTGAACGCAAGGTGCGCCGCGGCTTCTGGCCGACCTTCCGCCGGGCGGTTCGCCAGATCCCCTTCAGCCGCGATCTCGTCGCCGCCTATTATTGCGCTGTGGACCCGCAGACGCCGACGCGGACCCGCGGCATATTGCTTGCGGCGCTGGCCTATTTCGTCCTGCCGCTCGATTTCGTGCCCGACGTGCTCGCCGCCGTCGGCTTCTCCGACGACATCGCCGTGCTGACGGCTGCCTTTGCGGCGATCAGCGGCCAGATCAAGGAAACGCACTATCGCAAGGCCGACGAGACGATTGGCGACCGGCCCGATGAATAGCGGCGCCGCCCAGCGGTGAGGTCGCCGCATTGCCGCCCGCAAAGACAAACTCTTGCCCGATTCTTTGTGACATAGATTCCGGAAACGTGACGGCTGTCGGCAGAAGAGGCAGCAGAACGGCGCGTCCGACGAGATTTGAGACAGGATAACCACCGGCCACGGCCCTCCAGTACCGACGTTCGACCGAACCGGCAGATCCGCACACGAGAGAACCGCGATGCCCGAGAATGGCCAAGGCTGTACGGGCGACGATCGGCCCGCCTTCGGGGAGCAGGCGACGTCATCGCGGCATTCGTTGACGGATTGGTAACCTGAATTAAGTCAAAATATATTCAAATCGTCTCTACGCGTTGCCCGTGTGAGCCTGGTTCGGGCAATCGCAAGCTAGGAAATCGGCAGGAACACATGTTTGCAAGAAAGATCGCAACCGCAATCGCACTCGTACTGGCGGCAGCCGGCGTGGCTTCCGCGCAATCGCCGACGCGAATCCAGCAATTCAATGCCTGGGGCGCATACTCCTACCAGGCCGGCGGGGGCGGCAAGGTCTGCTACGTTCTCTCCATCCCCAAGGAGAAGACCCCTGCCGGTGTCGACCACGGCGACATCTTCTTCCTCGTCTCGCAACGTCCGGGGCAGAACATCAGCTATGAGCCGCAGGCGATGATGGGTTATCAGCTGCAGGACAATTCCAAGGTCAACGTTGTTATCGACGGACGCACCTTCGTGATGTTCACCAAGGGCAATTCTGCCTGGGTGGAAAATGCCGCGGAAGAGCCGGCGCTTGTCGCGGCGATGAAATCGGGCAAGGACATGTCGGTCAACGCCAAGTCCCGCAAAGGCACGGCAACCTCCTACTCCTATTCGCTCTCCGGCATTTCGGCTGCGTTGAAGCAGATCGAGGCCTGCAAGTAAGCCGCGCCGGCCTGTTGTTGATTGCAAAGGCCGGCCACCGCGCCGGCCTTTTTGCGTTCCGGGTGAAGCGCTCATGGTGACTCGCCGACGAAAGAATGCTAAAGCGCCGGCAAATTCGGAGCCCCGCGCCCCCGTCGAGCGCGCGTCGAGGCTCACCAGATTTCAATTCGAGCACTGGGAAATAGTCCGGAATCGTTCTCCGGACGCCTCTTTGCTGTACGACAGGACATCGAGAGCATGGCAGCCACCGAGATCTTGAACAGGGCGGAGATCGTCAAGGCGCCGCAGGTGCGGCCTGCGCCGCAGTCGGAAAAGCCGTCGCTGATCGGCCTGTTGCGCGAGGACATGGCCACACTGCTGGTCGAAAAAGGCGTGCCGGAGCGACAGGTCAAGATGCGGGTGAGCCAGCTCTGGCACTGGCTCTATGTGCGCGGCGTCTCGGACTTCGACCAGATGTCGAACGTCTCCAAGGACATGCGTGAAATGCTCAAGGAGCATTTCACCATCGCCCGGCCGGAGATCGTCGAGGAACAGGTTTCAGGCGACGGCACGCGCAAGTGGCTGCTGCGCTTTCCGCCGCGCGGCGCCGGCCGGCCCGTGGAGATCGAGACCGTCTATATCCCTGAGGAAGGCCGCGGCACGCTCTGCATCTCAAGCCAGGTCGGCTGCACGCTCACCTGTTCCTTCTGCCACACCGGCACGCAGAAGCTGGTGCGCAATCTGACGGCCGAGGAAATCCTCTCGCAGCTTCTGCTCGCGCGCGACCGGCTCGGCGACTTCCCGGAGCGCGACACGCCGCAGGGCGCGATCGTCCCGGCCGAGGGCCGCAAAATCACCAACGTCGTGATGATGGGCATGGGCGAGCCGCTCTACAATTTCGAGAACGTCAAGACGGCGCTTCTGATCGCCTCGGACGGCGATGGGCTGTCGCTGTCGAAGCGGCGCATCACGCTCTCGACTTCGGGGATCGTACCGGAGATCTATCGCACCGGCGAAGAAATCGGCGTCATGCTGGCCATCTCGCTGCACGCCGTCAATGACGAGTTGCGCGACATGCTGGTGCCGATCAACAAGAAATATCCGCTGAAGGAGCTGATGGACGCCTGCCGCGCCTATCCCGGGCTTTCCAACGCGCGCCGCATCACCTTCGAATATGTGATGCTGAAGGACGTCAACGACAGCCTGCAAGATGCCAAGGAACTGGTGAAGCTCTTGAAGGGGATCCCGGCGAAGATCAACCTCATCCCCTTCAATCCCTGGCCCGGCACCAACTATCAGTGTTCCGACTGGGAGCAGATCGAGGCTTTCGCCGATTTCATCAACCAGGCCGGCTATGCCTCGCCGATCCGCACCCCCCGCGGCCGCGACATCCTGGCCGCCTGCGGCCAGCTGAAGTCGGAATCGGAGCGCATGCGCAAGGTCGACCGGCTCGCCTTCGAGGCGATGATGATCGCCAATCACGGCGAGGATTGAGACGGCTCAATTTGTTCCGTCCGCGTGCCGTCACCTTCTCCCCGCATGCGGGGAGAAGGCGATCCCGATCCTGATCTAGGTGGGCCGCTATCCCATCGATGAAGAAAATTGATGGGTGAAGCATTTCCCATCGATTGATTTCATCCACTCCGATGCCTAAGAAAGCGGCAATTCATCCTGAGCAGGTTCACGACGCGGCTAGCCGTTAATTCCCGCTCGTCAAAATCGGAGGACACCCATGCGTTCACTTCTCATCGCGCTTGCCGCCACCGCCGCCATTGCCTTGCCGGCGCGCGCCGACGAGGTGACGGTCGCGGTCACCGCGATCGTCGAGCATCCGGCTCTTGATGCCGCGCGCGACGGAGTCAAGGACGCGCTTGCCGCCGCCGGCTACAAAGAAGGCGAGAACCTGAAATTCATCTACGAGTCGGCGCAGGGCAATCCCGCCACCGCGGCGCAGATCGCCCGGCAATTTGCCGGCGAGGCACCGAACGTGATCGTGCCGATCTCGACGCCGTCGGCGCAGGCCGTCGTTTCCTCGACGCGCGACATTCCGGTGGTGTTTACCGCCGTTTCCGATCCGCTCGGCGCCCAGCTCGTCAAGGACATGGAAAAGCCTGGCGGCAACGTCACCGGCCTCTCCGACATGTCGCCGGTTGCTGAACACGTGGCGCTGATCAAGGAAATCCTGCCGAATGCGAAGTCTATCGGCTATCTCTACAATTCCGGCGAGGCGAACTCCGTTTCGCTACTCGCCGCCCTGAAGTCCGAAGCCGAAAAGGCGGGCCTCACCGTCGTCGAGTCCGCCGCGACGAAATCGGCCGAAGTGCAGGGTGCCGCCCGCGCCCTCGTGGGCCGCGCCGATGCGATCTATGTCCCGACCGACAACACGATCATCTCCGCGCTCGAAGGCGCCGTGGCCGTTGCCGCGGAAAGCAAGCTGCCGCTCTTCACTGCCGATACGGACTCCGTCTCGCGCGGCTCGATTGCCGCCCTCGGCTTCAACTACTACGACGTCGGCAAGCAGACCGGCGAAGTGGTCGTGCGCGTTCTCAAGGGCGAAAATCCGGGCGACATCGCCGTCAAGGTTGCCGCCGGCAGCGATCTCGTGATCAACAAGGGCGCCGCTGCCAAGATGGGCGTGACCCTGCCGGAAAGCGTCCTCGGCCGCGCGACCCGTGTGATCGAGTAACAGCGCCCGCTAGGGGTCGCTTTTATTGCCTAACTGCCGCCCCCGTATCATACGGGGGCGGTTCACTTATCGAGCGGAATGAAATTGCCGGCCTTCCGCCGGCATCCTGTTCAAATTCAGAAGGTCACGTTCCGCATGAAGTGCGGAGCGCCTGAGAAGAGGACTACCGGCGTTGAGTCAAATTGCTTTCTGGGGAGCCGTGGAACTGGGGCTCGTCTATGCGTTCGTCGCCGTCGGCGTCTTTCTCGCTTTCCGGGTGCTCGACTTTCCCGACCTCACGGTCGACGGATCCTTTCCGCTCGGCGCGGCGGTGACTGCGGTGCTGATCATCGCCGGGGTCAATCCATGGCTGGCCGCGTCCGTCGCGATGGTTGCTGGTGCGGCGGCAGGGATGGTAACGGCGCTCCTGAACGTGCGGTTCAAGATCCTGAACCTGCTTGCCTCAATCCTGACGATGATCGCGCTCTTCTCCGTCAATCTCAGGGTAATGGGCAAGCCGAACGTGGCGCTGATCAATGCCGACACGATGCTGTCGCCCTTCTACGGGCTCGGCCTCAGGGATTTCTACATGCGGCCGCTCTTCGTCGGCATCCTGGTGGTCCTCGCCGTCGTTCTCGTCTGGCGCTTCCTCGAAAGCGATGCGGGCTTGGCGATGCGGGCGACCGGCGCGAATGCCCGCATGGCGCGGGCGCAAGGGGTCGACACCAGCCGTCAGATTTACATCGGCATGGCAATTTCCAACGCGCTCGTTGCCTTAGGCGGCGCCCTCTTCGCCCAGACCAACGGCTTTGCCGACGTGACCTCGGGTGTCGGGACGATTGTCGTGGGCCTCGCCGCGGTGATCATCGGCGAGACGCTTCTCGGCGCCCGCGGCATTCTGCTGGCGCTCGTCGGCTGCGTGCTCGGATCGATCCTATATCGCATCGCCATTCAGGTGGCGCTGTCGACCGATACGCTCGGCCTACAGGCCTCCGACCTCAATTTCGTGACCGCCGTGCTCGTCACCGTGGCGCTCGTCCTGCCCCGCCTGCGCCGTGGAGGTGCCGCATGATCAACCTCGAGACCATCCAGGTCGTCTTCGGCAAGGGCACGCCGTTGCAGAAACAGGCGCTGAACGGTGTCACCCTGACGATCGAGCAAGGCGCCTTCGTGACCGTAATCGGCTCGAACGGCGCCGGCAAATCGACGTTGCTCGGCGTCCTCGCCGGCGACGTGCTGTCCAGCGGCGGCCGCGTGACGATCGGTAAGACCGACGTGACGCGCAAGGGCACGGCCGCCCGCGCCGGTCTCGTTGCGCGGGTCTTCCAGGACCCGCTCGCCGGCAGTTGCGGCGCGCTTTCGATCGAGGAAAACCTGGCGCTTGCCGCCAGGCGCGGTGAGGGCCGGGGGCTCACGCCGGCCCTCGGACCGAAGCGCCGCGAGCATTTCCGCGAGCGCATCGCCGAGCTCAATCTCGGTCTCGAGAACCGCATGCGCGACCGCATGGATCTCCTCTCTGGCGGTCAGCGCCAGGCCGTCTCGCTGGTGATGGCGACGCTCGCCGGTTCCGAAGTGCTGCTGCTCGACGAACACACCGCAGCGCTCGATCCGGGCATGGCCGAGTTCATCATGAACCTCACGCAGAAGATCGTTTCCGGACGCAAGCTGACAACGCTGATGGTCACCCATTCGATGCGCCAGGCGCTCGATTTCGGTCATCGCACCATCATGCTGCACGGCGGCGAGATCGTGCTCGACGTCGCCGGCGACAGCCGCAAGACGCTGCAGGTGGAAGACTTGATTGCCATGTTCCGCCGCATCCGCGGCCAGACGCTCGACGACGATGCGCTGCTGATCGGTTGATCGGCGACCGCTACTGGATGTTTCCTTTCGATTTAAGGATATAAACATGCAGCAAATCAACGTGCTACAGCGACCCTTGTGCGTCTGAAAAGACGCGCGGCGCTGTAGTCAGCGCGACTGCGTCAGGAAGATCTTGACGGCGAAAATGGAAAAGACCCCGGCGAAGCTGTAGTCGATCGCCCGCATCACCCGCTTGTTGCGCTGCAGCCAGGCCGCTAGCCAGTCGGCGGCGAGCACGACCAGCGCGTTGACCGGCATGCCGATGGCGATGAAGAAGAAACCGAGGAACAGGAGCTTGCCGGTCACTGCCGGATCGTCGGCGCTGACGAACTGCGGCAGGAAGGTCATGAAGAAGATCACGACTTTCGGATTGAGGATGTTGACCGAAAAGCCGGTTGCGATATTGGACAGCGCCGAGCCCCTTGTCTCCGTGACCTTCGTCACCGACAGGCTCGACCCGTAGCGGATCGCCTGGATCGCCAGCCACAGGAGATAGGCGGCACCGCCCGTCTTCAAGACCAGGAAGGCGGTCGGCGAGGCGGTGATCAGCGCCGAGATGCCGAAGGCGACCAGCAGCGTGTGGACGACGATTCCGAGGCCGGTACCGACCACCACGAAGAGCGCGGCCTTCTTGCCCTGTGCCAGCGCGCGGCTGATCGAAAGCGTCATGTCCGGTCCCGGCGTTGCGGCCAGAAGCAGGCTGGCGGCGGCAAAGGCGAGGAGGGTCGGCAGGCTGGGCACGAAATCCATGGCATTTTTCCCGGTCGGTGATCCCTGCTGATACCGCCGGGCACGCACTTTGGCCAGCGGATTCGTGCGCACGACGCTGGTTCCGCTTGTATCGCTTCGAGTTCTAGCTAAAGTGCCGCAGATTTTTTGCACGGCGGCATCGCCGCTTTTGAGAGCAGACGGACAGACATCATGGCATCGCACAAAGACGTGAAGAAGGTCGTACTCGCCTATTCCGGCGGTCTCGACACCTCGATCATCCTCAAATGGCTGCAGACGGAGCTGGGCGCCGAAGTGGTGACCTTCACCGCCGATCTCGGCCAGGGCGAGGAGTTGGAGCCGGCCCGCAAGAAGGCCGAGATGCTCGGCATCAAGGAGATCTACATCGAGGACGTCCGCGAGGAATTCGTCAAGGACTTCGTCTTCCCGATGTTCCGCGCCAATGCGGTCTATGAAGGCGTCTACCTGCTCGGCACCTCGATCGCCCGTCCGCTGATCTCCAAGCACCTGATCGACATCGCCAGGAAGACCGGCGCCGACGCGATCGCCCACGGCGCGACCGGCAAGGGCAATGACCAGGTCCGCTTCGAGCTCTCGGCTTACGCGCTGAACCCCGACATCAAGATCATCGCCCCCTGGCGCGACTGGTCGTTCAAGAGCCGGACCGACCTTCTCGAATTCGCCGAGAAGCACCAGATCCCGGTCGCCAAGGACAAGAAGGGCGAGGCGCCCTTCTCCGTCGACGCCAACCTGCTGCACTCCTCCTCGGAAGGCAAGGTTCTGGAAGACCCGGCGCAGGAGGCTCCGGAATACGTGCACATGCGCACCATTTCTCCGGAGGCAGCGCCCGACCAGGCGACCGTCATCAAGGTCGGCTTCGAGCGCGGCGATGCGGTGTCGATCAACGGCGCGCGCCTGTCGCCCGCGACGCTGCTCGCCAAGCTCAACGACTATGGCCGTGACAACGGCATCGGCCGCCTCGATCTCGTCGAGAACCGCTTCGTCGGCATGAAGTCGCGCGGGGTCTACGAGACCCCCGGCGGCACGATCCTGCTGGCCGCCCACCGCGCCATCGAGAGCATCACGCTCGACCGCGGCGCCGCACATCTGAAGGACGAACTGATGCCGCGCTACGCGGAGCTCATCTATTACGGCTTCTGGTTCTCGCCGGAGCGCGAGATGCTGCAGGCGGCAATCGATAAGAGCCAGGAACATGTGGAAGGCGAAGTGACGCTGAAGCTCTACAAGGGCAATGTCATGGTCATCGGCCGCGAGAGCGACAAGTCGCTCTATTCGGACAAGCTCGTCACCTTCGAGGATGACCAGGGCGCCTACGACCAGAAGGACGCGGCCGGCTTCATCAAGCTCAACGCGCTGCGCCTGCGTACCCTCGCCGCGCGCAACCGCTAAAGGTCACCTGTTCAAGTAAAAGCCGCGGCGGAGCAATCTGCCGCGGTTTTTTGTCGCGGCTATTCCGCCGCCTCGCGCAGCGGCTCCTCGGCAGAGGCCGGCACCGTCAACGGGCGCAGGCGCACAGTCCGGCGGTACCAGAGGTAGCTCGCGATGGAGAGGAGGCCGAAGCCGGGGATGATCGTCCCGAGCGCCAGCGCCGGTGCGCCGACGAGGGCGGCCAGCGCGCCGCCGAGAAGGCCGGAACCCATCTGGATAAAGCCCATCACCGCCGACGCCGTGCCGGCGATCTGCGGGAAGGGCACCATCGCCGCGGTCATCATATAGGGCATGACGAAGGCGATGCCGAAAGCGTAGATGCCGATCGGAATCATCACCGAGAGAAAACTCGGGCTCAGCGCATGCATGGTGAAGGCAAGGACGAGGCTCGCCATGGCGATAAAAGAGAGGCCGGCGGGCACCAGCGCCTGCGGCGTAAAGCGCCGCATCAGGAGCCGCACCGTCACCGTGCCGGAAAAGAACAGGCCCGACTGCATCAACATGCCGACCCCGAACTCAGTCGGTGTCAGCCCAACCTCGCTGATCAGCACGAAGGGCAGCATGGTCGCCCAGGCATAGAGGGCCCCGACCGCGCCGGCGATCACCAGTGTCGTGGAGACGAAGCGGCTGTCCGCCAGCAGCTCGCGATAGGCGGCGAGGATTGGCTGCAGGTGCCCCTTGCTGCGGTCCGGCGTCACCGTCTCGACCATGAAGAACTGCACGCTGAAGCAGGCCATCAACGCGAAGCCGACCATCAGGAAGAAGATCGATTGCCAGCCGAAAAGGCCGAGCGCGATGCCGCCGAGCGTCGGCGACACCGCCGGACCGAGCGCCAGCATCATACCAATCATGTTCATGATGCGGGCAGCTGTGGTGCCGGTGAACTGGTCGCGCACGATGGCGCGGGCCACCGTCATGCCGACGGACGCGCCGATCCCCTGCACGAGCCGCCCGGCAAGCAGCACGGCGACGGAGGGCGCAAAGGCCGCCATCAGGCTGCCGGCGAGGTAGATCGCCATGAAGATCAGCGTCGCCGGTCGCCGGCCGATGACGTCGGAGAGCGTGCCGGAAACGAGCTGGGCGAAGGCGAAGCCGCCGAAATAGAGCGACAGCGTCATCTTGATCGCCGCTTCGCTGGAGGCGAAGGCGCGGACAAGCTCAGGCATCGCCGGCGTATAGAGCGCCATGGACACCGGCCCGAGCGCGACCAGGAAGGCACCGATGATGCTGGTGCGCCGCTCGCTCATCTTGAGCGTCATTCAGCCGTCCCTTTCTCCTTGCCGGCGAGGCAAGGATCGAGCCGACGAAGATTGTCACGCAGGATCCGGAGATTGCCGCGCAAGAGCTCCCGCCCCTCGTCGCCCAGGCTCTCGGTATAGGCATTCATCATCTCGCGAAGACCAGCCATCAGTTCGGAAAGCAGCGGATCGGCCTTGTCGGTGATCACGACGTTCTTGGCGCGCCGGTCGGCCGGATCGGGCATGCGCGCCACGAGCCCGAGCGCCTCGAGGCGATCGAGATAGGCCGAAAGCGTCATCGGCTCTATCCCCATGCGAGTGGCGATCTCCGCCTGCTTGATGTCCTCGGTCATGGCCACCTGCATCAGCGTGCGCGCTTCCCCGGGCGTAATCCCGAGCGCCATCGCATTGACCTTGCGGTCGAAGGCACCGCGCAGCAGGCGCGAGACATCGGTGAGCAGCAGTCCGATCGTGTCGGATTCGAGTCTTCGGGGCATCTGGATCGTTCACAGGAGGATAATAAGGTTTCCTTATCATATTCTCTCGGTCCGTTCAATGCGGGGGCCGTGCATGAGCGCGGCCAGTGCAGCGTCACGGGCTGATCGTCCAGAACATCTTCGGCGGTGATTCCGGGAGGAGTATCTAGATCTTGTGGTGAACAAATCGGGAAGCGCCACACCGCGGGTGCTTCTTCAGCGGCGGAGGCTCGACGCACTGGAAAGGCAAGGCACGATTCTTATTCCCGGAGTTCTCAGCTTCGAGCGCGAATCTTGGTCAGAATTTTCCAGCCATTCCAGACTCTTGGATTCGGAATCCTTTGCACCGATTCCACCGTTGGTGGATGGGGTTCGGGTCCTTAATCGTGGTGCGAGGCATGATTCGACGGTAGATTCAGTATGTGGTGCGAATCCGCATTCGGGAAACTATATATAGCCGTGAACATACAGTGAATCGGTGGGAGTCAGCGATTCGTCTCCGATTCGTTCCACCGCTGTTCCATAAGTCGATATTTGCGGGTAAAGCGAGCCCCAAGATATGGTCGGCGGCAGCCCGATGCTTTTAATTGCTCGCGCCCCCTTGCGTTCGGGCCTCTGCGTGGGCATCTGTTGCCCGCCGGGCTGCTGAGTAGCATCCTGGCTCTTTGAGACTGCCCGGGATCGATGACGTGTCCTTTCAATCCATGATCCTGAGCGGCCGCGGGGTGACCGCGGTGCTCGGACCCACCAATACCGGCAAGACGCATTATGCCATCGAGCGCATGGTCGCGCATGACAGCGGCGTCATCGGGCTGCCGCTGAGATTGCTTGCCCGCGAGGTCTATACCCGTCTGGTCGAGAAGGTCGGGCACCACAATGTCGCGCTGATCACCGGCGAGGAGAAGATCACGCCGCATCGCGCCCGCTACTCGGTCTGCACGGTCGAGGCGATGCCGCGCGAGACGACGGCGTCTTTCGTCGCAATCGACGAGGTGCAGCTCGCCGGCGACCTGGAACGCGGTCACATCTTCACCGACAGGCTCTTGCATCTGCGCGGCCGGGGAGAAACGCTCCTCCTCGGTGCGGCGACCATGCGGCCGATCCTCGAGTATTTGCTGCCAGGCATCACAGTGGTCGAACGGCCGCGCATGTCGCAGCTTCTCTATGCGGGCTCGAAGAAGATCACCCGGCTGCCGCATCGATCGGCGATCGTCGCCTTCTCGGCCGACGAGGTCTATGCCATCGGCGAGCTGATCCGGCGGCAACGCGGCGGCGCCGCGGTCGTTCTCGGGGCGCTTTCGCCGCGCACCCGCAACGCACAGGTGGCGCTCTACCAGGAAGGCGATGTCGATTACCTGGTGGCGACAGACGCGATCGGCATGGGGCTCAATCTCGACGTCGATCATGTCGCCTTCGCGCAGGACCGCAAGTTCGACGGTTACCAATACCGCAACCTCAATCCGGCGGAGCTTGCCCAGGTCGCCGGCCGCGCCGGCCGGCACGTCCGCGACGGCACTTTCGGCGTGACCGGTCGCGTCGATCCCTTCGAGGACGAGCTGGTGCACCGGATCGAATCGCATGAGTTCGATTCGGTCCGGGTGCTGCAATGGCGCTCCAAGGCCGTCGACTACTCTTCGCTGAAGGCGCTGAAGCACAGCCTCGAGGCGGCACCGGCTGTGTCCGGGCTGACGCGCGCCCTTCCGGCCGTCGACCAGCAGGCGCTTGAGCATTTGGCGCGCTATCCGGAAGTGATCGATGTCGCCACGACCTCGGAACGCGTCGAGAAGCTCTGGGAGGCCTGCGCGCTTCCCGACTACCGCCGCATCACGCCGGCGCAGCACGCCGACCTGATTGCGAGCATCTATGCCGATCTCGTCCGCCATGGCACGGTCAACGAGGACTTCATGGCCGAGCAGGTTCGCCGCGCCGATCATACGGATGGCGAGATTGACACACTTTCGGCGCGAATCGCGCAGATCAGGACTTGGACCTATGTGTCCAACCGGCCCGGGTGGCTTGCCGATCCGACACACTGGCAAGAAAAGACGCGGGAAATCGAAGATCGATTGTCCGACGCGTTACATGAAAGGTTGACGAAACGCTTCGTTGACCGCAGGACATCTGTGCTCATGAAGCGCCTGAGAGAGAATGCGATGCTTGAAGCAGAAATCAGTGTGAATGGTGATGTCTTCGTCGAAGGACACCACGTCGGTCAGCTAACCGGTTTCCGGTTCACGCTCGTCGCCGGCAGCGAGGGAACGGACGCCAGGGCCGTTCAGGGCGCCGCCCAGAAGGCGCTTGCGCTGGAGTTCGAGGCACGCGCCGCCCGTCTGCATGCGGCCGGCAACAACGATCTGGCGCTTTCGTCGGATGGGCTCGTGCGCTGGCTCGGCGATCCCGTGGCGCGGCTTGCGGCGAGCGATCACGTCATGCGCCCCCGCGTCATCCTGCTCGCCGACGAGCAGCTTCAAGCCAACGCCCGTGACCATGTCGTGGCGCGGATCGAGCGCTTCGTGAACCATCACATCAGCACGGTGCTGAAGCCGCTCGACGACATTTCGCGTGCCGAGGATCTCGAGGGCCTGGCCAAGGGTCTGGCCTTTCAGCTCGTCGAGAATCTCGGCGTGCTCTTCCGTCGCGATGTCGCCGAAGAGGTGAAGTCGCTCGATCAGGAAAGCCGTGCGTCGATCCGCAAATATGGCGTTCGTTTCGGCGCCTACCATATCTTCCTTCCGGCCCTCTTGAAGCCGGCGCCGGCAGAGCTGATCACGCTTCTCTGGGCGCTGAAGAACGACGGCCTGGACAAGCCCGGCCACGGCGAACTCATTCCGATGCTTGCCGCCGGCCGGACTTCGGTCGTGACCGATCCGTCCTTCGAGCGGACCTTCTACAAGCTCGCCGGATTCCGCTACCTCGGCAAGCGCGCCGTGCGGATCGACATCCTGGAACGTCTCGCGGACCTCATCCGCCCGCTCCTGCAATGGAAGCCGGGCATGACGCCGCGGCCCGAGGGGGCCTATGACGGCCGTCGCTTCACGGCGACGACGTCGATGCTGTCGATCCTCGGTGCGACGCCGGACGATATGGAAGAGATCCTCAAAGGTCTCGGCTATCGCGCCGACAGCGTGACCGCGGAGGAGGCGGCAGCCTTCCTGGCGAAGCAGGACGGCACGCCGGCAGAGGCGGGCGCGTCGTCGGAAGCTGCTGCCGAGCACGTTGAAGCCGACGCAGATGCGGCGGCGGAGCCTTCCGAGGGCGGCGATGCGGCGCCGGCGGAAAACGCTTCGGCAGAAGCCGCCCCGGCAGAAGCGAGCGGCGACGAAACGACTGCCGCGGAGCAACCGGAAGAGCCGGCCGAGCCGAAGCCGGTGCTCCTGTGGCGTCCCGGCACCCGCCAGGACAACCAGCGCGGCGGCCGCCAACAGGGCGATCAGCGCCGCGGCGGCCAACGTCAGGGCCAGGGCGAGGCCAGGGAAGGCGGCCGCAAGGGCGGCGCTCCGGCGCGCGCCAAGCCTCAGGACGGCAAGCCGGGCGGTCAGCGCAAGGAGCGCCAGGACCGTCATGAGCGTCACGAACGTCACGACCGGGGCGCCAAATTCGACAATCGCCCGCCGCGCAAGGAAAAGCCCATCGATCCGGATTCGCCCTTCGCGAAGCTCGCCGCGCTCAAGGAGCAACTGAAAAAGTAGGCGGATCATGGAGAAACAGCCACCGTCCTCGCCCGCAGCGCGCCAGCGGCTCGACAAGTGGCTGTTCTTCGCCCGGCTGATCAAGTCGCGATCGCTCGCCCAGAAGGCGATCGAGGCTGGCCAAGTGGCCGTCAATGGCGCGCGGGCGACGCAGCCGTCCGCGCAGGTCAAGGCGGGCGACACGCTGGAGCTCTCGCTCGAACGTCGCGACCTCGTCCTGCGGGTCCTGTTACCGGGAACCCGGCGGGGTCCCTATGAGGAGGCGCGGCTGCTCTACGAAGATCTGACACCGCCTGCACCCGTCGAGCGTCTGACGCCCTTCGAACAGGCGACGCGCGAGCGCGGCGCGGGGCGCCCGACCAAACGGCAGCGGCGTGAGACCGACCGCCTCAGGCCCGACGTCGACGACGACGATTAGGGCTCTTCTTGAAGCGCGGTTTTCGCGATCTCCCGAACTCCCGGATGCCGTCGCGGGTAGTGGCGGGCGCACTCTTGAACAGCTATCCGGCAAATTTAGCTGCTATCGATCCGATAGCGCGGCGATGCTGGAAAACTCTGCCCTTTTCGCGGCAAAACGCGAGTGGATTATTCTTGCAAAGGCTGCTCAAAGCCTTTAGGTCACAAGCCACATTACAGCGTCGTGCGCCGGTTCAGGCGCACAAAGGTCGCTGTAGGAATTTTGAAATGCTGCATGGTTTTATCCTTAAACCGGTGCCGATTTAAGGAACCATGCAGAGGTGGCACTTGTGGTTTGCTTCGGGCAGCTATGCGCGCCGGACATTCCTAGCATGCGCGGACGATGAAGCGTTGCCGTCTGCCATCAAATGTGAGCATTGGCTGGAGTACCTCATGACGTATGTCGTGACCGACAATTGCATTCGCTGCAAGTACACGGACTGTGTGGAAGTCTGCCCGGTGGATTGCTTCTATGAGGGCGAGAACTTTCTCGTCATCCATCCGGACGAGTGCATCGATTGCGGCGTATGCGAACCGGAATGTCCTGCCGGGGCGATCAAGCCGGATACCGAGCCGGGGCTCGATATGTGGCTGAAATTGAACGCTGATTTTGCGACCCAGTGGCCCAATATCACCGTCAAGCGCGATCCGCTTCCGGAAGCCAAGGAAATGGACGGCGTCGAAGGGAAATACGAGCAGTATTTCTCCGAGAAACCCGGCCAGGGCGACTGAAGCGTCGGCGACTCTGTTCGCCTCGGCTGACGCAGGCGAGAAAGGGCAAGACCGGAAATCTGGGGAAATCCTGTCGGTGCCTCGCAGGTGCGAGCATGGTGGCTTGATCGTTGCCATGCAGCAAATTATTGATTTCCGCTCTTTTTTGTGCTAGGTTCCGTACACTGATCCACAGAGGGTGCTTTTGCGCGCCCGAAAACCAGCACGAAAGCAAATCGATTTCCACGGCGCGGCACTTTCAAAATAGGCAACGTTCCGTTGCTCGTGACTGCGACGCAAGAAGCCTTTTGCATTTCGTGGACGGACCAGGATTGACCCCACCCGGCGGTATCCCCGTCTATCCGGGCCTCACGACCCGGCCCGGCCGATTGAGGCCGGTGCGCAATAGGGAGTGTTTGAAACGAATGACGACCCAGCAGAAAAAATCTTCAATGCGCCAAGGCTTCAAGACCGGTGAATCGATCGTTTATCCGGCTCATGGCGTTGGTCAGATCGTGGCGATTGAGGAGCAGGAAGTCGCCGGCATGAAGCTCGAGCTTTTTGTCATCGATTTCGAAAAAGACAAGATGCGTCTCAAGGTGCCGGTGGCCAAGGCAGTCAGCATCGGCATGCGCAAGCTGTCCGAGACCGATTTCGTCGATCGCGCATTGAAGGTTGTGCAGGGCAAGGCACGCGTGAAGCGGACCATGTGGTCGCGTCGCGCCCAGGAATACGATGCCAAGATCAATTCCGGCGACCTCATTTCCATCGCGGAAGTGGTGCGCGATCTCTATCGTGCGGAAAACCAGCCGGAACAGTCCTATTCCGAGCGCCAGCTCTATGAAGCCGCTCTCGATCGCATGGCGCGCGAAATCGCTGCCGTGAACAAGATGTCGGAAACAGAAGCCGTGCGTCTCGTCGAAGCCAATCTGAACAAGGGGCCGAAGCGCGGCAAGGCCATCGAAGAAGACGATACGCAGGACGAAGCCGCCTAAGATCGGCAGCGACGCACTGCAAGCAGCATTCACAAGTTTGATCAAGGCCCGGTCTTAGCGCCGGGCCTTTTTCTTGCGCCGACCTCCTGAGCCGACACCGCGCGGGAAGTTCGTTGCCACCAGGACAGCGCAGGTGGCATGGCGCGCCTCCTGCAATCTAAAATCGTCATCACGAGCGGGAACTTTTCGACCCTGCGCACGTTTCTCGTTCACGGGACAGGCATGCGCCTGCGTTCCCGCGCGATCTCGGTTCTGTGATTCCTCACCGTCTCAGGTCGTATTCCTCGATTTAGGGCACTGCCTGAATTCGTCAAGCAGCGCCGGCCGCCCTTCAACCGACCGCCGCGACAGGCGTTCGGCTCTTCTAAGATCAACAGTGTTGGCGTTCGGCGCCAGCCAGGGAGCAATCGATGAAGACCCTCACAGCAGACAGGCGTTTGATCAAGATTGCAATGGATGCCCCCTATCTCGAGCGGGACGAGGAGCATGCGCTGGCCGAGGCCTGGCGGAATGATCACGATCAGGACGCGCGAAACAAGATCGCCATGTCGCATATGCGGCTGGTGATCGCGATGGCGGCCAAGTTCCGCAGCTTCGGGCTGCCGATGGGCGATCTCGTCCAAGAGGGGCATATCGGGCTCCTGGAGGCGGCGGCGCGTTTCGAGCCGAGCCGTGAGGTCCGCTTTTCGACTTACGCCACCTGGTGGATCCGCGCGTCGATGCAGGACTTCGTGCTGCGCAACTGGTCGATCGTGCGGGGCGGCACCAGCTCGGCGCAAAAGGCGTTGTTCTTCAATTTGCGCCGGTTGCGGGCGCGCCTGGCGCAGGGCGATCGGCAACTTACATCGCAGGCTATGCACGAGGAAATCGCTGCCGCCCTGGGCGTTAGCCTCGCCGATGTGCAGACCATGGATGCCCGCCTCTCCGGCAACGACGCGTCGCTGCAGGCGCCGGTCGGTCACGGAGAGTCCGACGGCGGTGCGCGGCTGGATTTTCTCCCGAGCGATGCACCGCTTCCCGACGAGCAGGTGAGCGACATGATCGACGGCGAGCGGGCTCGCCGCTGGCTGCAGACCGCGCTGACGCAGCTCACCGAGCGCGAGATGAAGATCATTCGGGCGCGTCGCCTCTCCGAGGACGGTGCCACCCTCGAGGAACTCGGCCTGGCGTTGGGCATATCCAAGGAGCGCGTGCGGCAGATCGAAACCCGGGCGCTCGAGAAGCTGCGGACGGCGCTGGCTGCAAGGGCGCCGGCATTGACCGCTGCCATGCATTGAATTGGCGATTTCCCAGAGGCCGGCGTTACCGGTCTTCCGCCGGTAGGCGTTGCAGCGCTGTCAGGATCTGATAGGCGGCCTTTACCCGGGCTGGAATGGGGTAGTTCCTGTTGGCCAGGATGACGATACCGATCTGCTCGGCGGGAACAAAGGCGGCATAGGCGCCGAATCCACTGGTCGAGCCGGTCTTATTGATCAGCACGTCGTCCCGAGGCGGCAGCGGCGGATCCAGTCTCGTCACCTTGTTCGGCTTGAAACTGACCTCAGGCGAGTTTCCCGCCAGCAGCCGCTTGAGATCGGTCGGATAGGCATACATCTCCCATCCGAGTCCCTGGGTCATGTCGCCGACCCTGAAGTAACCGCTGTGCGTTGCGGCGATCGCGCGCTGGAGTGTGTCGTCCAACTCCGCGCCTTCTATGTTTGCCTCGACAAAACGGATCAAATCGGCGGCAGTGGTCTTTACGCCATAGGCTTCCGAATCGAGGACGCCGGGGCTTACCCGGACGGGCTTGCCAGCTTTCGAATAGCCATGGGCATAGTCGCCCATCCGGTCCTCGGGAACGCTGATATGGGTTTGAGTCAGGCCAAGCGCCGGGAAAAGCGTCTTCTCCATCAAAGCGTCGAACGGCTCGCCCATGCTTTTGGCGGCGAGGTAGCCGAATAGGCCGATGCTGGGATTCGAATAGAGCCGATGGCCACCCGCGGCGTAGCTCGGCCGCCAGCCTTTGAAATAGCCGATCATCTCTTTCTGGTCGGTGACGGAAGCCGGAAACTGCAAAGGCAGGCCGCCTGCCGTATAGGTGGCGAGATCGAGAAGGCTGATCCTGTCGAAGCTGCTTCCGGAGAGTGCGGGCAGGTGCTTGCTGGCACTATCGGAGAGAGACAGGACCCCACGCGCTTCCCCATAGGATGCCAGAGTCGCCGTAAAAGTCTTGCTGATCGAGCCGATCTCGAAAAGCGTCTCATCGCCGACCTTCTGTCCGCTCTCCTTCGAGGCGACGCCGTAGTTCAAAACGTATCTCCTCCCCTGCACCGTGGCTGCGACGGCCATTCCGGGAACGTCGTATTCCTCCATGATCGGGCGGATCGCCTCGTCAACAACGCGTTTGATATGTCCTGGGCTATCGCTGGCGGTCGCCTGGCTTGAGGCGCCGCAGAACAGAGAGGCGGCGGCGAGAACTCCAAGCGTCTGAAGGCGAACATTTCTCATGGCTGGATCTCCCCTCGAGTAACCGTGTCTACTGCATCATTCTTCGAATCGAAGCCGATATAAGGAGAAACATGCGGCAATTCGAAGTGTGAGATTTTATCCCTCGGAAAAAACGCACGGCGCGGCAGCAAGACGGCCGGTGAGAGGCGTTGCATGGAGGACGAGGAAGAGCGCCGGCCGAGCCGATGGAGGCGGATCACCTATTCGGAGATGATCTTCACCTTGTCGCCCGGTCTGACGGTGGAGGTGACCTGCATTGCGTTGATCAGCCGGAAGAGGTCGAGCTTCCGGTCCGTTCCCATCATTCGCGCTGCCAATGTGGCGCTCGTGTCGCCCGGCCGCACGGTGGCCACCCTGATGCGCAGCGGCTTCAAGGCCTGGATTTCGTTCGGCGACATGCGGCGGAAGGAACTGCGCAGCTGGCTCGCCGTCGGTTCAAGCGCCGCCGATCCCTTGGGAACCGCGGTCAGGAACCGGTAAATTCGGTCGCCGATGCGGATGACGGTCACGTCGAAATCCCAGCGATCGGCGGAGGCCCGCGCCGTCGCGGCTTCGAGGCCGTTGACGGCAATAGGTCGAATGGTGTCCGGCTGCAGACCGGTCACCCAGCCACTGGCAATGTAGTCGGTCAGTTTGCGGCCGGCATTATCGGCAATGCCGTCGAAGCGGATGGCGACTTCGCCCGGACCCGTGGCGAGCACCGCTTCGGCCTTGTTGTCGATCTGGAAGCCTTGCGGCACGTCGAAGCGTATGCCGAGCTGGCCGTGCAGGAAGGTTTGGCCCCGCACATAGCCCTCCTGCGGGCTGTCGCCATAGAGCAGCCCGTCGATGCCGGCGAGATAGTAGTCACGGCCGCGGTCGCCGCTCGTCCCTTCGGGGCCGAAGGCGCGGGCGTGCCGGCGGGCGAGCTCGACGCGCTGCGGCGCGTTCGGGTGGCTCGACAGGAAATCGAGGCTCTGGTCCGCTTCCGGATCGACCGCACTGAAGCGGCTATAGGCGGCCATCGAATCGAGGAAGCGCGCTGCGGCATAGGGGTCGTAGCCGGCTTCGCCGAGCATCCTGACCCCGATCACGTCGGCCTGCAGTTCCTGGTTGCGCGAAAAGGCCGCAAGCCGCAGCTTGCCGCGGGCCAGCGCCTGCTTGCCGGCAAGGTTGGAGGACAGCACTTCCGAGACGACACGACTGGCGATCACCTCGGCCTCCTCGCGCTGCTGGCGCTGGATGCCGTGATTGGCGGTGACATGCGCCATTTCGTGCGAAAGCACGGCGGCCACTTCCGAGGCGTCGTTGGCAAGCGCCAGCAGGCCGCGTGTGACGTAAAGGTATCCGCCCGGCAACGCAAAAGCATTGATCGCCGGGGAATTGAGGATGGTGATGCGGTAGGATTGCTGCGGGTTTTCCGAAACCGCCGTCAGCGCGCCGGTGATGCGGGCGACCAGCCGTTCCGTCTTGGCGTCCTTGTATTCGCCGCCATAGCTCGCGACGATGCGCGGATGCTCGCGCGCGCCGAGTTGGGCGCGCGGATCGTTCTTCTGCACCTCCTCGACGATCTGCGGATTGGACGAGGGCGAGACGGCCGGCTCGTAGGTCTGCTCGATAATCGACTGGCAGCCGGAAAGAAGGCTCAACGAGGACAATGCAACCAGAGCGCGCGGTGCCACGCCACGCCGCTTCGGAAACCAGCCTCTTGTGACTGTGTGCCTTGCCATTCCTCAGCCCGTTCCATCCGCCGAGGCGCCCTGCGCTCATGAGCCAACAGTCGCCAGCGTCGAAAAATCCTACTATTTCAGCCGCATAAGGGCGCTGGCGCAGGTTTTTCAGCCATGACCATGCTGTATCGATTTAAGCGCCGCCTGCCTAGCTGATCCCCGTAGAAATAGTTGCCCCGTGGTATCACAGCAACGGATGCGCGAGTAACGCGCATATCCGGCCGGACGTTCCGCGCGTCGCACGCCGGGGCGGTCAAATTGTGGCGAACCGGACATTGTCCAAAAATACTGCCGCGTTCCCCCGGTCGATTGCCATGGCAGGCGGGTGACGCTCATTCGTCTCACCCGATCTCGTCGTTGCCGAGAAACCGGTTGATCGCTGCCAGGTCCCGCCGTGCAAGAAAACGATCCAGGGCGTCATGGGCGACGATACGCCCCTGGTCGAGGAAAAGCACGGTATCGGCGAGGCTCTTCACGTCATCGGGATGATGCGTGATCATCAGGATGGTGTTGCCTTCCTCGCCATGCAGGTCGCTCAGCAGCGCGCGCATCTCTGCGCGCATGCCGGGGTCGAGTGCGGCGAAAGGCTCGTCGAGCAGCAACAGCGGCCGATGCCGCACCAGCGCGCGGGCAAGCGCCACCCGCTGGCGCTCGCCGCCGGAAAGCGTCGGCGGCAACCTCCTGCCGAAGCCGGCGAGCCCGACCCGCGCCAGCGCCTCCTCGATCCTGCCACGGTCGGATGAGTCGAGGCGGAGAGAGGGGCTGATCCCGAAGCCGACATTCGTTGCGACATCGAGATGAGCGAAGAGATTGTTTTCCTGGAAGATGATGGAGATCGGTCGCTCGGCGGGCATGCGCCCGGCCATGTCCTCGCCGAGGATCCGCACTTCGCCTGCCTCCGGCGTTTCGAAGCCGGCAATGACATTGAAAAGCGTCGATTTTCCCGAGCCCGAGGCGCCAATAACGGCGACGATCTGTCCGGCCGGAACCGCGCAATCGAATGCCAGCGCCGTCGTTTCGAAGCGAACCTTGACGTCCTTGAGCGACAGGGCGAGCGAACTCATGCGCTTCGTCCTTGTGCTGGCTTCTCTCCTGCCGTGCCGAGCATGGTCAGAACGAGGCAGATGAGGCCCAGCAGCAGGGCGAGCCCGGCCGCGTCGGCGGTGCGGTAGCTGCCCATCCGGCTATAGAGCAGCCAGGGCAGCGTCGCGAGATCCTGCGAACCGAAGAGGGCGACCGCGCCAAGATCGCCGAGCGACAGCGCGAGCGCGAAGGAGAATGCCATCAACAGAGGTTTGCGCAGCACCGGCCAATCGATCCATCGCAGGCGATGCAAGCTCCGGATGCCGAGGCTGGACGCAAGGCGCTCGGTGCGCGCGGCATGGGTCGCCATCGCCGGGGCGAGGACGCGGTGAACGAATGGCAGCGCCATCAGCGCATTGATGGCGATGACGAAAAACGGGGCAAAGCGCGCGACGTCGCCGAAGGGCCGGACGAGCAGGAACCAGCCGGCGCCAAGCACCACGGGCGGGGCGAGCAGGATCAAGGAGGTGCTGGCACCGATCGCACCGGCAAACAGGCGGGCCGGCACTTGAGGGCGTCGTCGCGCGAGGAGCAGCCGCTGCGCACGGATCATCAGGACGGCCATGACGACGGAAATGGTGGCGGACGGAAGGGCAATGGCGGCGCTGGTGGTGAGTGCCCGATGGAACGCCGGCTCGCCGACGAGGCGGGTGAGATCGGCCTGCAATCCGGACGTTGCGATGGCGACGAAGGGCAGGCCGACGAAGACGAGGGCGAGCACCAGCCAGGTCCCGTCGGCAAGGCGCGAAAGCCGACTCAGACCATCGAACCGTCGGGTCGCCCTGCCGCTCGTCTCGCCTTCCTCGGGGGGCGGCGCGAGAAATTTGAGGGCGACAAGGAGCGTGCCCGTCAGAACGACCTGCAGGCCGGAAAGGGCGATAGCCCGGGGTGGGTCGAAATCGAAGCGCAGCGCCTGGTAGATGGCCACCTCGATCGTGCTTGCAGCCGGGCCGCCGCCAAGCGTCAGCACCAGCGTGAAGCTGGTGGCGCAGAGCATGAAGATGAGGCCGGCAATGCCCGGCAGCAGACCCCGGAGCGCCGGCCATTCGACGAAGCGGAAAACGGCAAGCGAGCCCATGCCGAGATTGGCGGAGCTGCGCCAGTATTCGCCTGGGATGCGTTCGAGGCCGGCATGCATCAGCCGGGCCGCAAGCGGCATGTTGAAGAAGACATGCGCAAGCAGGATGCCGAACAGGCCGTAGACACTGATCGGCTGCTGCAATCCTGTCACTGCGAGGACGTTGTTCAGGAAGCCCTGCCGACCCCAGACCTCGATCAGGCCGAGCGCCGCAACAAGTGCCGGCAGGCCGAGCGGCAAGGCCATCAGCCGCAGCATCCAGATCCGGCCGGGGAAGGATGCCCGTCGCGCCAGGGCGCGTGCGACGGGTATGGCGAAGAGGATCGACAGGCCCGTCGAGAGGCCTGCCTGCAGCAGCGTGAAGCGGGTGACGCGCCAGATATAGGCGTCGAATAGGCCGTTGGCGCCGCCGTCGCCGGACTGCGCGAGCAGCGCGGCGCCTGCCAGACCGACGAAGAGCAGGATGCCGCCGAGGCAGAAAGCCGCGGCGGCGATTGTCATCCTGTTTTCGGCGGCGTCGAACAAGCCGGCCTCAGTTCTTGCTCATCGCCGCCAGCCATTCGTCGATCCAGGCCTTTCGGTTGGCGGCAACCTCTTCGGACGGCATCAGGAAGGTCTTTTCCGGATTGACGAGCTTGCCGAAGGCCTCGGGCAGAGGCTCGTTGGTGGAACCGACCGGCATCATCCAGTTGGTCGTCGGGATGATCGACTGGAATTCCGGGCCGGTCATGAAGGAGAGGAACTTGCGGGCGAGTTCCGGTTCCTTGCTGTTCCTCGTTACGCCGGCCACTTCGATCTGGATGTAGTGGCCCTCGGCGAAGGGGGCTCCCTGATAACGGTCGGTTCCTTCCGCCACCATGTGGTAGGCGGGCGAGGTGGTGTAGGAGAGGACCATTGGCGCCTCGCCCTTGGTGAACAGGCCATAGGCTTCCGACCAGCCGGGGGTCACCGTCAGCACGCGCTCGCTAAGCTTCGCCCAGGCCTCGCCGGCCTTGTCGCCGTAAACGGATTTGACCCAGAGAAGCAGGCCGAGGCCGGGGGTCGAGGTACGCGGGTCCTCAATGACGATCTTCTGGGCCGGATCGCCTTCGACCAGGTTCTTGAGGCTCTTCGGTGGGTTCTTCAGGGTTTCGGTGTCATAGATCACGGCGAAATGGCCGTAGTCATAGGGAACGAAGGTGTCGTCGGAAAAGCCCCCGGGAACCTTGAGCTTCGTCGTGTCGAGGCCGTGCGGGACAAAATAGCCGGTGGCCTTGGCCTCTGCGACTAGGTTGGTGTCGAGGCCGAGAACGATGTCGGCCTTCGATCCCTCGCCCTCGAGCTTCAGCCGCGTCAGGAGTTCGACGCCGTCGGCAACGCCGACATAATTCACCTTGCAGGCGCAGGTCTTCTCAAAGCCTTTGGCGACCTTGGCGCCCGGACCCCATTCGGTGATGAAGCTTTCATAGGTGTAGATCGTCAGCGTCTTTTCGGCGGCGACGGCGCTCGCTGAAAATGCGGCGACAGCGATGCTGGCAATCGCCAGCCGGCCGAGGATCTTGCGATGGAGTGAACTGGACATGATGGGCACCTCTCCCTGTTGTTGATGCTGCACGGGAAAAGCGCGTATCGGTCCGATCGCTTCTAATCCCTCCGCCGGTATGAGCCGGATCAGGTTCCGCGGGTTGGCTCGAAGCCTCTCAGCCATCGGACCGCAAGCGGTCCGGGGCACCCCGTTAGAGCGCCTAAGATTTAGCTTTCGGCGGCAGCCAAGGCAAGCGGAGTTTCGGCGGAAGCATTGGCCCTGAGCGCCGCCTGCGCTATCAAGGGTTTGCGAGAAACCGGAAGGATTTGCCGGCGCTCTGAGTTCAAACAACGGCGGCGGCGTTTTGTTCGCCAAGCGGGGTCATTTCATGCCGGACATGCTGGTTCGCCTCTATGCCTTGCCTGAAGGCCGCGGGTCCCGACTCGGCCCCGACGTTACCATCAGGCGCGCGCTAACGGCCGAACGCAGGATCGTTGTCTCCTGGATCGAGGAACGATTCGGCGCCCCTTGGGCGGGCGAGGCGGAGGCGGCCTTTTCCGCGACGCCGACGCGGATCCATATTGCGCTATGGAATGGAGAGCTTGCCGGCTTTGCCTGTCATGACGTGACCGCGCTCGGCTTCTTCGGGCCGACGGGCGTCGACAAAGCGATGCGCGGCCGCGGCCTCGGAGAGGCATTGCTGCTCGAAAGCCTCTTCGCCATGCGTGCCGCCGGCTACGCCTATGCGATCATCGGCGGCGTTGGCCCGGCGGAATTCTATGCGCGCGCCGTCGGCGCGGTGGAGATTCCGGATTCGACGCCCGGCATCTATGCGGACATGCTTTCTCCGGACGGGACGCGGGAGGCCTGATCCAGCAAGCCACGAGAGGGCGCCCCGAAAAGACGTTCTGCCCTTTTCCTCGGGCGCCGCTTTGCGCTATGGGCTTGTGCCATGACCCGATCGACCTTCACCATTCTTCTCGGCGGCGCGCTCACCCTCACGGAGCGGCTTACGGTGCAGCTTTCCGGCAGCCGCTTCATCGCGGCCGATGGCGGCATACGCCATGCGAAGACGCTTGGGGTGGAACCGGAGCTCTGGGTCGGCGACTTCGACTCGACCGATCAGGCGTTGTTCGCAGATTACGCCGAGGTCCCGCGGGAAAGCTATCCGGCCGCCAAGAACGCCACCGATGGCGAGCTGGCAGTCGAGGCGGCGCTTGCGCGGGGCGCCTCGACGTTGATCTTCGCCGGCGCGCTCGGCGGCACCCGCAGCGACCATGCCTTCCTGCACCTCCTGCGACTCGCGGCGCTGGCGGAAGAGGGACACGCCGCGCTCATGACCTCCGGCGAGGAGGAGGCCTATGCGCTGATGCCGGGGGTCCACGAGATCGACCTGCCGAAGGGCAGCCTGTTCTCGATCCTCGGCTTCACCGACCTTACCGGCCTGTCGATCGAAAACGCCCGCTACCCGCTCCACGGCTTCGCACTGCCTTTCGGCTCCTCCCGGACGATTTCCAATGTCGCGGAAGGTCCGGTTCGCTTTTCCCTGAAATCCGGCCGGGCGGTGGTTCTCGCCCGACCCTACGATCTTTCCGGAGCCTGACGCCTTGGCGCCCCCCATCCTGAAGCTTGACGACATCCTTCTTACCTTCGGCGGCACGCCGCTTCTCGCCGGCGCCAATCTGCAGGTCGAGCCGGGTGACCGCATCTGCCTCGTCGGCCGCAACGGCTCGGGCAAATCGACGCTGATGAAGATGGCCGCCGGTCTTATCGAGCCGCAGTCCGGCGAGATTTTCCGGCATCCCTCGGTAACCATCCGCTATCTGCACCAGGCCCCGGACTTCGACGGCTTCGACACGGTGCAGGCCTATGCCGAGGCCGGGCTCGGCCCCGGCGACGATCACTACCGCGTCACCTATCTGCTGCAGCATCTGGGGCTGACCGGCGAGGAGGACCCGAAGCGCCTCTCCGGCGGCGAGGCGCGCCGCGCGGCACTCGCCCGCGTCATGGCGCCGGAGCCCGATATCCTGCTTCTCGACGAGCCGACCAACCATCTCGACCTGCCGACGATCGAATGGCTGGAAGACGAGCTCGCCCGCAGCCGCTCGGCCCTCGTGCTGATCTCGCACGACCGGCGTTTTCTCGAGAAGGTCTCGACCGCGACGGTCTGGCTCGATCGCGGCCAGTCGCGCCGGCTCGACCGAGGCTTTGCTCATTTCGAAGCCTGGCGCGATGAGGTGCTGGAGGCGGAGGAACTCGAACAGCACAAGCTCGGCAAGGCGATCGAGCGCGAGGAGCACTGGCTGCGCTACGGCGTCACGGCGCGGCGCAAGCGCAACATGCGCCGCCTCGGCGAGTTGCAGGACATGCGGACGCGCTATCGCGGCCACAAGGGGCCGCAGGGCACGATCCAGGCAACCGTCGCCGACGCCAAGGAATCCGGCAAGCTGGTCATCGAGGCGGAGAAGATCACCAAGGCCTATGGCGAGCGGACGATCGTCGCGCCCTTCTCGATCCGCGTCCATCGCGGCGACCGGATCGGCCTCGTCGGGCCAAACGGCGCCGGCAAGACGACGCTGCTCAAGCTCCTGACCGGGCAGCTCGAACCGGACTCAGGCACCGTCAAGCTCGGCACCAATCTGGAGATCGCCACGCTCGACCAGAAGCGTGAAGATCTGAACCTCGACGAGACGCTGGCGCATTACTTGACCGACGGGCGCGGCGAGACGCTTCTCGTCAACGGCGAACAGCGACACGTCACCGGCTACATGAAGGAATTCCTCTTCCAGCCGGAGCAGGCCCGCACGCCGATCAGCGAACTATCCGGCGGCGAGCGAGCCCGGCTGATCCTCGCCCGCATCCTGGCGCGCGCCACCAACCTCCTGATCCTCGACGAACCGACCAACGACCTCGACATTGAGACGCTCGACCTCCTGCAGGAGATCGTCGCCGGCTTTGCCGGAACGGTGATCCTTGTCAGCCACGACCGCGATTTCCTCGACCGCACGGTGACCTCGACCATTGCGCCCGCCAATCCGGAAGCGCCCGACGGCCGCTGGATCGAATATGCCGGCGGTTATTCCGACATGATGGCGCAGCGCAAGGGCGCGATCGAGGAGCGGCGCAAGGCCGAGAAAGCCGAGAGGGCCAAGCCGAGCGATGCCCCCGTCGAAACAGCCGAGCCGAAATCCAAGGGGAAACTCTCCTACAAGCAGAAATTCGCGCTGGAGAACCTGCCGAAGGAGATCGCCAAGGCCGAGGCCGAGATCGCCAAGCGCGAAGAGAAGATGCACGATCCTTCTCTCTTTTCCCGCGATCCGGACGGTTTCGCGAAGCTTGCCGCCGAGCTCGAAAAACTGAAAGAGGGCCTGACGCGCATGGAGGAGGAATGGCTGGAGCTTGAAATGTTGCGCGAGGAGCTCGAAGGCTGACGCCGGTCCGATTTATGGGAAAACCCCTCCCCACAAGGAGGAGGGGCCAGAAGTCGAGCCCAACTCAAGGGTAAAAATTGCAGCAACTCAAAGCGCTGCAGCGACCTTTGTGCGCCTGAAAAGACGCGAGGCGCTGTAGATCAGGCGAAATACTGTCCGCCATTCGCCGATATCGTCGAGCCGGTGATGAAGCCGGATTCGTCAGACGCCAGGAACACGACGCAGCGGGCGATCTCGTCCGGTTCGCCGAGGCGGCCGACCGGGATTTGCGGGATGATTCGTTCGTTCAGCACCTTTTCCGGCACCGCCCGCACCATCTCCGTGCCGATATAGCCGGGGCATATCGCATTGACGGTGACGCCCTTTGCCGCCCCTTCCTGCGCCAGCGCCTTGGTAAAGCCGAGATCGCCGGCCTTGGCGGCGGAATAGTTCGCCTGGCCCATCTGGCCCTTCTGGCCGTTGATCGATGAGATGTTGATGACGCGGCCGAAGCCGCGGTCGCGCATGCCCGACCAGACGGGATGCGTCATGTTGAAGAGGCCGGTGAGATTGGTATTGATGACCTCTCCCCACTGTTCCGGCGTCATCTTGTGGAACATCGCATCGCGGGTGATGCCGGCATTGTTGACGAGAATGTCGATCGGCCCGAGATCCGCCTCCACCTTGGCGATACCGTCGACGCAAGCCTGATAGCTGGAGACGTCCCATTTGTAGACCGGGATACCGGTTTCCTGCTTGAAGGCCTGGGCTTTCTCGTCATTGCCGGCGTAGGTCGCAGCCACCTTGTAACCGGCCGCCTTCAGCGCCACCGAAATCGCAGCGCCGATACCGCGGGACCCACCCGTAACCAATGCTACCCTGCTCATGTTCGCCTCCCATTGGGTTAAAATCTGCCAAAACTATTCTTCCGCGGCCCGGAACTCCGGGCCGCGCGTGCTCGATCGAATAGGGCGGAGCCCTTGCATACCGCTAACTGTTACAGGCGCTCGACGCACATGGCGACGCCCATGCCGCCGCCGATGCACAGCGTTGCGAGGCCCTTGGAAACACCACGGCGCTTCATTTCGAAGAGCAGCGTGTTGAGGACGCGGGCACCGGAAGCGCCGATCGGGTGGCCGATGGCGATCGCGCCGCCGTTGACGTTGACGATCGACGGATCCCAGCCGAGATCCTTGTTGACCGCGCAGGCCTGCGCCGCGAAGGCTTCGTTGGCCTCGACGAGTTCGACGTCGCCGACCGACCAGCCGGCCTTTTCGAGCGCCTTGCGCGAGGCGGGGATCGGGCCGGTGCCCATGATCTGCGGGTCGACGCCGGCCGTCGCCCAGGAGACGATGCGGGCGAGCGGCTGAATGCCGCGCCTGGCGGCCTCGACCTCGGTCATCAGCAGCGTTGCGGCAGCGCCGTCATTGAGCCCCGAGGCGTTGGCCGCGGTGACCGTACCCTCCTTGTCGAAGGCCGGACGCAGCTTGGCGATCGAATCGAGCGTGGCGCCGTGGCGGATATATTCGTCCTGGTCGACGCTGACGTCGCCCTTGCGGGTCTTGACGATGAACGGGACGATTTCGTCGGCGAACCGGCCGGCCTTCTGCGCCGCTTCCGCCTTGTTCTGCGAGCGGAGCGCGAATTCGTCCTGCTCCTCACGGGTCAGCTGCCACTTACGCGCGACGTTTTCGGCGGTGATGCCCATGTGGTAGCCGTAAAAGGCGTCCGTCAGGCCGTCCTTGATCATCGTGTCGATCATCTTGTAGTCGCCCATCTTGACGCCGCCGCGCAGATGCGCGCAATGCGGTGCCATCGACATCGATTCCATGCCGCCGGCGACGATGATGTTCGCGTCGCCGATGGCGATCTGCTGCATGCCGAGGGCGACCGCGCGCAGGCCCGAGCCGCAAAGCTGGTTCATGCCCCAGGCGGTCTTTTCCGGCGGGAGGCCGGCCTTGATCGCCGCCTGGCGGGCCGGGTTCTGCCCTTCGCCGGCCTGAAGCACCTGGCCGAGAATCACCTCGTGGACCTCTGCCGCCTCGACGCCGGCCCGTTCGAGGACCGCCTTGATGACCGTTGCACCCAGTTCATGAGCGGGTGTGTTGCCGAAGGCGCCGTTGAAGGACCCGACTGCGGTGCGAGCGGCGCTGGCGATCACGATGGAGGGATTGCTCATGGGACGTTTCCTCTTGTTTCCTTTGCCTGGAGAAGCAGACTGGCAAAGCCAGGAGCGCAAGTCAAACTCCTTGATGCTCTGCAACAAAAGCTTCATCGTCGGTTCTACCGACCGTTGTTTTGCACCTGCGTCGCCGCAATGCACAAAGAGATTGTCAGCGGCGCTCTTTTGCGGATACTCTTAAAAAACACAATAAAGACGGGACGATGGGTAGAGGAGACCCTGATGGCGAAGCATGAAGGCCAGATCGTTATCAAGAAATACGCAAACCGGCGGCTCTACAATACCGGCACGAGCACCTATGTGACCCTCGACGATCTGGCCGTGATGGTGAAGAGGGGGGAAGACTTCGTCGTCCAGGACGCCAAGTCCGGTGAAGATATCACGCATTCCGTGCTGACGCAGATCATCTTTGAGCAGGAGTCGAAGACCGGCAATACGCTTCTGCCGATTTCCTTCCTGCGCCAGCTCATCTCATTCTACGGCGATCAGATGCAGATGGTCGTGCCGAGCTATCTCGAACATTCGATGCAGGCCTTCACCGAGCAGCAGGCGCAGATGCGCGAGCAGATCAACAAGGCCTTCGGCGACACGCCGCTCGGCAAGAACCTCCAGGTGCCGTTGCAGCTGGTCGAGGAGCAGGTCAAGCGCAACACCGAAATGTTCCATCAGGCCATGCAGATGTTCTCGCCCTTCATGGCCGCTCCTCCGGCCAAGGAGACCAAGAAGGCCGAGGCGAAGGATATCGACGAGCTCAAGGAACAGCTTCGGGCGCTGCAGACGAAGCTCGACAATCTCGGCTAGAAATACGCCCCTCCCCATAAAAGGGAGGGGCTACCCTACTTCACATTTGATTCAATCCGTCACCACTTGTGGGAACCTTGAGTTGGGCTGGACGGTGACGCGCGCAAGCCCCTCCCACCTGTGGGGAGGGGTTGGGGAGGGGCGTTTCGGAAGCGCTGCGCTCCAACGCACCAAAGAAAAAGGGCCGGCAGAGCCGACCCTTCAAACTTCATCCGCAGACGGAAGAGCTTATGCGCTTTCCTTCGGCGTCAGGACCTGGCGACCGCGGTACATGCCGGTCTTCAGGTCGATGTGGTGCGGACGGCGCAGTTCGCCGGAATTCTTGTCTTCGATGTAGGTCGGAGCCTTGAGGGCGTCAGCAGAACGGCGCATGCCCCGTTTGGACGGGCTCGTTTTTCTTTTAGGTACAGCCATTTCATTCTCCACTTATCGGGCAAAACACTGTTCAGCAGCCGAAAATGGCCGGGTCAAACAGATGTCGATCTCGGAAATTTTGCGCGCTTATACATGGCCAACCACGCTTTGACCAGTCCCCGCGTGCAAAATTTCGAATCGGGGCGGCAAGCGTCTGCTCCTACTTGAGACGTCAGACCTCGTCCTCCGGCACGATCCACGGTTCGGCCCTCGATGCCTCCTCCCATTTGCGGAAGGCCGGGTGTGCCTTGACGGCGTCCATGTAGGCGAGCGTTGCCGGATCCGTCGTGAGCTCATATATTTCCAGGCGGTTGACGACGGGGGCGAACATCGCGTCGGCGGCGGTGAAGCGGCCAAAGAGGAACGGTCCGCCGGAGCGGGCGATCGCCTCGTGCCAGATCTCTTCGATCCGCGCGACATCGGCGGCGACCCCTTCGGGAAGCGCGATCGCCTTCACCGGCCGGCGGATATTCATCGGGCAGGCGCCGCGCAGCGCCCGGAAGCCGGAAAGCATTTCCATCGAATAGCTGCGCGCACGGGCACGGTCCCCGCGGTCCTCCGGCCACAGGCCAGCCTCGGGGTAAAGCTCGGCCACATATTCGATGATCGCCAGCGATTCCCAGACGCGGATATCGCCGTGCTGCAGGACCGGCACGCGGCCGGTCGGCGAGATTTCACGAATCCTCGGGTTACCTGCCGGAAAGTCGAAGGGGATGACGACGTCCTCGAACGGAATGCCGCAACCTTCGAGGGCGAGCCACGGCCGAAGCGACCAGGACGAATAATTCTTGTTGCCGACATAAAGGACCAGCTCGGCCATGGCTCCGTCTCCGCTTGGTTTTTCGGGAGGCAGACTTGCCATAGGCGCAGCCGCACAACCAATGAATTGTCTTCATCTCAATCATAAAGACATGTGATGTAGTCGCCGGAGCGGCCGGCGCGACGTTCGATCACCGAGGCGAGACGCCTCAAGCCCCGTCCGGGCTTGCCGGCATTGCGGTCGATCGGATTGGGCAGCGCCACGGCCAGCAGCGCCGCCTGGCGGCGCGAAAGCTTGGCTGCGGAAACGCCGAAATGATGCCGCGCGGCGGCTTCGATGCCGTAGACGCCGTCGCCCCACTCGGCGACGTTCAGGTAGATTTCCATCATGCGCCGCTTGCTCCAGACGAGATCGGCAACGACGGCGAGTGGCAGCTCCATTCCTTTTCGAACGAAGGAGCGGCCGTTCCAGAGATAGAGGTTCTTGACCGTCTGCATCGGGATCGTGCTCGCACCGCGCGTCTGTTCGCCATCCAGGGCGTCCTCGACGACACCGCGCATCTGCATCCAGTCGACCCCGTTATGGACACAGAACTGGCCATCCTCGGACATCATCACCGACTGGACGAGGACCGGGGAGATATCGTCGAACGCCACCCACTGCCGGTCGTAGCCGCGCAGCAGCACGAGGTCGCGCAGCATCAATGTCGATACCGGATGAATGAAACCGAGCAGGTAGACGAAGATCAGCAGGTAAGGCAGCAGGAGAATGCAAAGCGCCGCGAGAACGAGACGCCGGCGGCGCGTTCGCCACGTGCGGCGCATGGCAGACCACCGTCCGGCGGGCAACTCGCCCTCCTCGCGTTCTTCCGGAACGATGTCCACGGCCTGACTGTCCACCCCTCTATCCATTCCCCATTCTTATTTCATGACCCCGCTCTTTTTCATGGCCCCACTCTTATTTCATGGATCGCGAAAGTTGAACGGCCTTTCTCGCAAAGACAAGGGCGCCTGTGCACTCATCCCGAACAAAACGCGTGAGCTGCGGCGCAAAAGTCCGTTGAAAGCGGCTCTCCCACGTGCCAAAGAGCCTCTCATGCAAGACGAGCCATCATTCTTTGCGGAACGCCTCAAGGCCGCGGCGCTGGCGGTCGAGGGACTGCTCTCGAGCCTCCTCGGGCCCGCGTCCCAAGCGGACGAGATCGCCCGCCCGGCAACGCTGCTCGATGCCATGCGCCATGGCGTGCTCAATGGCGGCAAGCGGCTGCGTCCTTTCCTCGTCGCCGAAAGTACCGCCCTTCTCGGCGGCAGCGCCGATGCATCGCTCAGGATCGGTGCGGCGCTCGAATGCGTGCATTGCTATTCGCTCGTCCACGACGACCTACCGGCGATGGACGACGACGACGTCAGGCGCGGCCAGCCGACCGTGCACATTGCCTTCGACGAAGCAACGGCGATTCTCGCCGGCGACAGCTTGTTGACCTTCGCCTTCGACATTGTCGCCGCGCCCGCAACGCCCCTCTCGGATCGCCAGAAGACGGCGCTTGTGCTGGCACTTGCCCGCGCCGCCGGCCTTGGCGGTATGGCTGGCGGGCAGGCGCTGGACCTCGCCGCCGAGAAGACGGCGCCGGACGAGGCAGCTATCGTTACGCTGCAGGCGATGAAAACCGGCGCCCTCATCCGCTTCGCCTGCGAGGCGGGCGCGATTATCGCCGACGCGAGTCTCGAGGATCGCCGACGCATGCGCGCCTTCGGCGACAAGGTCGGCCTTGCCTTCCAGCTTGCCGACGACCTGCTCGACCTCACCGCCGACGCCGAGGCGATGGGCAAGGCCACCGGCAAGGACGCCGCCCGCGGCAAGGGTACGCTCGTCGGCCTTCATGGCCAGGCCTGGGCCGAGCGCCAACTCGAAAAGCTGGTGGCGGAGGCGGAAGAACTGCTGGCACCCTACGGTACCCGTTCGGCCGTTCTCGTCGAAACCGCCCGCTTTGTCGCGAACCGAAGGAACTGAACACAATGAGCAAATTCTGGTCGCCGATCGTTTCCAGGCTCACACCCTATGTTCCGGGCGAGCAGCCGCGCATGGCCAATCTCGTCAAGCTCAACACCAATGAAAGTCCGTACGGTCCGTCGGAACAGGCGCTCGAGGCGATCCGGTCGGCGGCAAACGCCGAACTCCGGCTCTATCCGGATCCGGTCGCGCTGGGCCTGAGGGAGGCGATCGCCGCACGATGTGGCGTCTCGGCCGGGGAAGTCTTCGTCGGCAATGGCTCCGACGAGGTGCTGGCCCACGCCTTCGCCGCGCTGCTGAAGCACGACGAGCCGCTGCTCTATCCGGACATTTCCTACAGCTTCTATCCGACCTATGCGGGGCTTTTCGGCATCGATGCGATCGAAGTGCCGCTCAACACCGCATTCCGCATCGATATCGCCGACTATCGTCGCCCCTGCGGCGCAATCATCCTGCCCAACCCCAATGCGCCGACCGGCATCGGCCTGCCGCTTGGCGAGATCGAGCGGCTGGTCGCCGAACATCCCGACCAGACGGTGGTGATCGACGAGGCCTATATCGACTTCGGCGGCGAATCGGCGGCCGCGCTCGTTCCGAAATACGACAATCTGCTGGTCGTGCAGACCTTCTCCAAGTCCCGGGCTCTGGCCGGCCTGCGCGTCGGTTTCGCGATCGGCCAGCGGGTGCTGATCGAGGCGCTGGAGCGCGTCAAGGACAGTTTTAACTCCTATCCGCTCGGACGCGCCGCCCAGGCTGGCGCGACCGCCGCGATCAGGGACGAGGCGTGGTTCGAGGCGACGCGCGGCAAGATCATCGCCACGCGTGCGCGGTTGACGAGCGAACTGGAGAAACGCGGCTTCGAAGTCCTGCCGTCGCAGGCGAACTTTATCTTCGCCCGCCATCCGGACCAGGCCGGTCAGACGCTCGCGGCCAAGCTGCGCGAGCGCGCAGTCATCGTCCGGCACTTCGCCAAGCCGCGGATTTCGGATTTCCTGCGCATCACCATCGGCACCGACGAGGAATGCGCCAGGCTGATTTCGGCGCTCGACGAGATTCTCTAGCCCTTCGGGTTGGCTGAAGCGGGCGGCCTGTTTGCTCGGCTGGCTTCGCCGTAGCGTTGGCTACGCCGCGCGCCAGCCGAGCAAGCATTCCGCTCCGCTTGAGCCAACAGAATGATTCAATTTAACCAGGAAAGGCTAGCCCTTGGCTGCCGCGAGGGCCTCGGCTACTTTCCGTCCGGAACAACAAAATGGGTGGCGCCGCATGCTCGAACTCACGCCTTATCTTCCGCAGCTTCTGGTCGCCTGGACGGCCTATGTCATCGCCACCGCATCGCCAGGCCCGGCGGTTCTGGCGATCATCGCGACGTCGGTGAGCCAGGGGCGAAAGGCCGGGCTGGCGCTTGCCTTCGGCGTGCTGACCGGCAGCTACACCTGGGCGATGCTGACCGCCTCGGGCCTCTCGGCGCTCATCCGGACCTATGGCGAGGCGATCATCGTCCTGAAGATCGCCGGCGCCTGCTATCTTTTCTGGCTCGCCTACAATGCGCTGCGAGCAGCGATGCGAGGTGACACACCCCGGCCATCCCTTGGCGTTCCGTTGCAAATGTCGCTGAAGAAGCTCTATCTCAAGGGCCTCGGCATCCACCTGACCAATCCCAAGGCGATCTTCGCCTGGATTATGCTGGTGTCGCTCGGCATGCCGGAAGGGGCGCCGGCCGCCGTCACCGCCACCTTCATCGGCGGCTGCATGCTGATCGGCCTCGTCACCTTTTGCGGCTTTGCGATCGTCTTCTCGCTGTCGCCGGTGCACCGCGGCTATCTGAAATCGCGGCGGATCATCGAGAGCCTGATGGCCGGCTTCTTCGCCTTTGCCGGCCTGAAGCTTTTGACCACCCGGCTTTGATCGTTGCTGCTTACTCGGCTGCCGCCTGGCCGCGGCCGAAGCGTTTTTCGATATAGTCGGCGACGAGAAGCTGGAAGTCTTCGGCGATCTTCGGGCCGCGCAAGGTCATTGCCTTCTGACCGTCGATGAAGACCGGCGCGGCCGGCATCTCGCCGGTGCCGGGAAGCGAAATACCGATATCGGCATGCTTGCTCTCGCCCGGGCCGTTGACGATGCAGCCCATGACGGCGACCTTGAGCGCCTCGACGCCCGGATATTTCTCGCGCCAGACCGGCATGCTGGCGCGGATATCCTCCTGGATCTTCTGGGCGAGTTCCTGGAAGACCGTGGAGGTGGTGCGGCCGCAGCCGGGACAGGCGGCGACGACGGGGATGAACTGGCGGAAGCCCATGACCTGCAGGAGCTCTTGCGCCACCTGCACCTCGCGGGTGCGGTCGCCGCCGGGCTCGGGCGTCAGCGAAATCCGGATCGTGTCGCCGATGCCCTGCTGCATCAGGATGCCGAGCGAAGCCGAGGAGGCGACGATGCCCTTCGTCCCCATGCCAGCCTCGGTAAGGCCAAGATGCAGCGCATGGTCGGAGCGGGCGGCCAGCATCGCGTAGACGGCGATCAGGTCCTGGACGCCTGAAACCTTGGCGGAGAGAATGATGCGGTTGCGCGGCAGGCCGAGCTCCTCGGCAAGCTCCGCCGAGAGCAGCGCCGACTGCACGATCGTCTCGCGCGTCACCTGTTGCGCCGTCAGGGGCGAGCCCTTGGCCTGATTCTCATCCATCAGCCGCGTCAGGAGCTCCTGGTCGAGCGAGCCCCAGTTGACGCCGATGCGCACCGGCTTGTCGTAGCGGATCGCCATCTCGATGATCTCGGCGAACTGCTTGTCCTTCTTGTCCTTGAAGCCGACATTGCCCGGATTGATGCGGTATTTCGCCAGTGCTTCGGCGCAGGCCGGGTGATCGGCAAGCAGCTTGTGGCCGATATAGTGGAAATCGCCGACGAGCGGCACGTCCATGCCGAGGCGCAGCAGCCTATCGCGGATCTTCGGCACGGCGGCGGCGCTTTCGTCGCGGTCGACGGTGATGCGCACCAGTTCGGAGCCTGCCTTGTGGAGGGCCGCCACCTGCGCCACCGTCGCATCGATATCGGCCGTGTCCGTATTCGTCATCGACTGCACGACGACCGGCGCGCCACCGCCGACGATGACGCCGCCGACATCGACGGCAACCGACGGGCGGCGCGGCTTTGGCTCGAAATCGAAAGCAGAAGACATGAAGGCCTCTTCTTGGGGTCCCGGCGAGTTCGAAGCGGGATGCGGACGGCAGTCGCGTCCCGAGCTTTCGCCCTTCAGGTGGAGGAGGAAAGCCTGCTTGTCAACGGCAACATCACGCGCTGACGGCGAATTGATGGCGAGGGTCGTCAAGGCGGGTGATTGGCCCCGGCCTGCCGGCCACTTTCGCCTGTAAGCGTCGGCCTACGGGACGAGCCAGGGGCGAGGGCTAATCGATATCCGCCTATGAGCGGCCCTATTGCTCCGACAGTTTCATCTCGGGACGATAATCCGTGCCTTCCACCTCTTTCACCACCGCCTGGCCGCACAGCATATGCTGTGTATCGGCGTTGAAGGCATAGGCCGGCGGGCCGTGCAGACTCCAACCCTGGTTCAGTGCCGCCGTCACCTTGTGGCAGAACGACGCGTCGTCGGGGCCGGTCAAAAATCGGTAGAGCTTCAAGATTTCGCCTTTCGTTTTTCGATGGTCTCCGCTTTCGCGGCGAGTTTCAGCGCCTGCTCGAGATGGAGGCGTTCGACCATGCGGCCGCCGAGATTGATCACGCCTTTGCCTGCATGTTCCGGCCGGGCAAAGGCGTCGATGATCGCGCGCGCCTCGTCAAGCGCCGCCTGGTCGATGCCGAAGCAGCGATTGGCCGCGTTGATCTGGGCGGGGTGGATCAGCATCTTGCCGTCATAGCCCATGTCGCGTCCCTGCCGGCATTCGGCCTCGAAGCCCTCCGCATCGCGAAAATCGTTGAAGACGGCGTCGATGGCGTCGAGGCCGCTGCCGCGGGCGGCGATGAGGACCTGCATCAGCCAGGGCACGAGATAGGTGCGACCGGCGAGTGCGGCAACGCCCGTCTCCTTGCGCAGATCGTTGAGGCCGACGACGAAGCAATCGAGGCGGCCGCCGAAGGTGCGGCCCGTCTCGGCGATCGCCGGCGCGTTGATGACGCCGCGCCCCGTCTCGATCATCGCCCAGAGCCGCAAGCTCTCCGGCGCGTCGTTTTCAGACAGCCATTCGAGGATGCCTTGAATGTCGGCGGGGCTTTCGACCTTGGGCAGGAGGATCGCATCGGGGCTCGCCGCGACCGCGGCGACGAGATCCGCTTCGCTGAAACCCGATTCCGCCACATTGATGCGGATGATCGCTTCGCCGCCGGGCCGGTTTTCCGACAGGTGGCGGACAAGAGCGTCGCGGGCCTCGGCCTTGCGCTCGGGTGCTACGGCGTCCTCGAGGTCGAAGATCACCGCATCCGCGGCAAGGTCCTTGACCTTGGCAAGCGCACGGGCATTGTCCGCCGGCACGCAAAGCACGGAGCGGCGGAGCCGCGCGGGATGATGATTGGTCGCTCGACTCATGGGATTGGTTGTGCCCGCCTTTCGTGCCTTGCGCAAGTCGATGGGCCCTCTTGCAAGCGGTGCCGCAAGCCACCACATGCGTTTTAGAAAGGTGACGAACATGCAAAGCATTCGCTCTGTTCTTTTCACGGCCGCAGCCATTGCCATCACGTTTGCGGCCTTCGTGCTGACCGCGTCGCTCGCCCTGGCGCTTGCCGGCATTGCCGCCGTCATTGCGATCGGCAGTGCGATCGCCGCACGGTTCAACGCGAAGCCGATGCCGGCACGTGCCCGCGCGGCCGCTGCCGGCCAGCAGCGCGAAATGCGGATCTGGAACGACGGGCGCGGCACGATCATCGATCTCTGAATCGAGCCGGGAAGGTCCGCAAACGCAGATTCCCCTTCATTTCGGCGCAAAACTGATCTAAACGCTCTCCCGACATTTCCGCTGAAATCGAAGGCTAGACCATGGACAAGTTCGTCAAGCTCACCGGCGTTGCTGCGCCCCTGCCCGTCGTCAACATCGACACGGACATGATCATCCCGAAGGATTACCTGAAGACGATCAAGCGCACCGGGCTCGGCACGGGACTTTTCGCCGAGGCCCGCTACAACGAGGACGGCACGCCAAATCCGGATTTCGTGCTCAACAAGCCGGCCTACCAGAACGCCAAGATCCTGGTTGCCGGCGACAATTTCGGGTGCGGCTCCTCGCGCGAGCATGCGCCGTGGGCGCTCCTCGATTTCGGCATCCGCTGCGTTATCTCCACCTCGTTCGCCGACATCTTCTACAACAACTGCTTCAAAAACGGCATCCTGCCGATCGTTGTCAGCCAGGCCGACCTCGACAAGCTGATGGACGACGCCAACCGGGGTTCCAACGCCGTGTTGTCGATCGATCTGGAAGCCCAGGAAATCACCGGCCCCGACGGCGGCTCGATCAAGTTCGAGATCGATGCCTTCAAGCGCCACTGCCTGTTGAACGGTCTCGACGACATCGGCCTGACGCTCGAAAAGGCGAGCGCCATCGACAGCTTCGAGAAGAAGAACGCCGCGTCGCATCCCTGGGCCTGAGCGCTGATGGCGCGCAAGCTCATCTCTTCCGGTTCCCCTTTCGAGAAGACGGCAGGCTATTCGCGTGCCGTCGCAAAGGGCGACTGGTGCTTCGTCTCCGGCACGACCGGCTACGACTACGCAACCATGACCATGCCGGAGACGGTCGAGGAACAGGCGCGCAACTGCCTGAAGACGATCGAAGCCGCCTTGAAAGAAGCCGGCTTCTCGCTCGCCGATGTGGTGCGCAACCACTATTACGTCACCGACGCCAGCTTCGCCGACCGGGTCTTCCCGATCTTCGGCGAGATCTTCGGCGAGAGCCGCCCGGCCGCGACGATGGTCGTCTGCGACCTGATCCGCCCGGAAATGCTGATCGAGATCGAGGTCACGGCGTTTCGCGGCTAAACGGGATCGGTCTTTGCCCGTATCGCACGTTCCTCCTAATCGAGAGCAGCAGCCCCATGCACTTCGAAGGCACCGCCGAGTATATCGCCGACAAGGACTTGATGGTCGCCGTCAATGCGGCGATCCGGGTGGAGCGGCCGCTGCTCGTCAAGGGCGAGCCCGGCACCGGCAAGACCGAGCTTGCCCGCCAGATCGCCGCAGCGCTCGGCCTCGAACTCATCGAGTGGAACGTCAAGTCGACGACCAAGGCACAGCAGGGACTCTACGAATACGATGCCGTCTCCCGGCTGCGCGACAGCCAGCTCGGCGACGCCCGCGTCAATGACGTCGGGAACTATATCCGCAAAGGCAAGCTCTGGCAGGCGTTCGAGGCGTCTGAGAAGGCAGTGCTCTTGATCGACGAGATCGACAAGGCGGACATTGAATTCCCGAACGACCTGCTTCAGGAGCTCGACCGGATGGAGTTCCACGTTTACGAAACGGGCGAGACCATCCGCGCCCGGCACCGACCGATCGTCATCATCACCTCGAACAACGAGAAGGAACTGCCGGACGCCTTCCTGCGCCGCTGCTTCTTCCACTATATCCGCTTTCCCGATGCCGAGACGCTCGCCCGCATTGTCGAGGTTCATTATCCTGGCATCCGCAAGACCCTGCTTTCGGCGGCGCTCACCGCTTTCTACGGCATCCGCGAGGTGCCGGGCCTGAAGAAGAAGCCCTCGACCTCCGAGGCGCTCGACTGGATCCGCCTGCTGGTCGCCGGCGAGATCGATCCGGCAGACTTGCGCGCCGATCCGAAATCGATGCTGCCGAAGCTGCACGGCGCGCTTCTGAAGAACGAGCAGGACGTCCATCTTTTCGAACGGCTGGCCTTCATGGCGCGCCGTGACGGATGAGGCCGGACGCTCACAAGGTGCTGATCTACGCCACCTGGCGAGATTCGCTGCTGGTCTTCGATCAACCGGATTTTCCCGAGGTCGACCTGCAGGTGCCGGGCGGCACGATGGAGCCGGGCGAGAGCCCGGAAGCGGCCGCCCGCCGGGAGTTCTTCGAAGAGACCGGGCTGGCACCGCGGGAACCATTCGCCCAACTCGCCACATTGGACTACCGCTTCGTGAAGAGCGGCAGCGAGATCTGGCACCGGCGGCTCTATTTCCACACGGCCCTCGTCGGCGAGCAGCGGCAAAGCTGGCTGCACGACGAAATGACGCCGGACAGCGGCGGTCCGCCGATCCGCTTTCGCTTCTTCTGGGTCAGCCAAAGCGATGCCAGCAGTCGATTGGGATATGGGATGAATGAAGCTCTGGCCTTGCTGCAAAAGCCAGCGGCAGTTGGCCCCTCTCCTCGGGTTTAACCCCGAGGACTAGCCCTCTCGCCGCAAGCGGGGCGAGGGGATGCGGGGCCGGATGAGGGGCCGCCGCAACATCCGCGAATCGTTTTTCATTGACCGCGCCGCCTCCGCCACGCTATCAAGCGATCCTGTGGTGATTTGGCCGGCCGGCTTGCAGCCACGTTAAAGAAATCGCTAAAGGGCCGAGGAACAACGGATTTCCGAGGACCGGTCGCGATCATCTCGCCGCCGGTTTTTTTGTATTGATCGAGTGGAACCATGCCCATCAAGATTCCGGATACGCTGCCCGCCTTCGAAACACTCGTCAACGAGGGCGTGCGGGTGATGACCGAGACCGCGGCGGTCCGCCAGGACATCCGCCCGCTGCAGATCGGGCTCTTGAACCTGATGCCCAACAAGATCAAGACGGAGATCCAGATCGCCCGGCTGATCGGCGCGACGCCGCTGCAGGTGGAGCTGACGCTGGTGCGCATCGGCGGCTACCGGCCGAAGAACACGCCCGAGGAACATCTGTTCGCCTTCTACGAGACCTGGGAGGAGGTGAAGGGCCGCAAGTTCGACGGCTTTATCATCACCGGCGCCCCGGTCGAGACGCTCGACTACGAAGAGGTCACCTATTGGGAGGAATTGAAGCGCATCTTGGACTGGACGACGACGCACGTGCATTCGACGCTGAACGTCTGTTGGGGCGCGATGGCGGCGATTTACCACTTCCACGGCGTGCCGAAGTATCCGCTCAAAGAAAAGGCCTTCGGCGTCTATCGCCACCAGAACCTCAAGCCTTCCTCCGTCTACCTGAACGGCTTTTCGGATGATTTCGCCGTCCCCGTGTCGCGCTGGACCGAGGTGCGCCGCGCCGACATCGATCGGGTGCCGAGCCTCGAGATCCTGATGGAATCGAAGGAGATGGGGGTTTGCCTGGTACACGAAAAGAAGGGCAACCGGCTCTACATGTTCAACCATGTCGAGTATGATTCGACCTCGCTGTCGGACGAATATTTCCGCGACGCGGATGCCGGCGTGCCGATCAAGCTGCCGCATGACTATTTCCCGCATAACGATTCGACTTTGCCGCCTCAGAACCGCTGGCGCAGCCATGCGCATCTGTTCTTCGGCAACTGGATCAACGAGATGTACCAGACGACATCCTACGAGCTCGAAAAGATCGGCACTGGAGAGTGATGTTCATCCCCTTCTTCCTCGAACTGAAGGCCGAGAAGGTCCCGGTAACGCTCCGGGAGTTTCTGTCGCTGATCGAGGGAATGGAGACGGGGATTGCCGCCTTCGACGTGGAGGCCTTCTATTTCCTGGCGCGCACGGCGCTCATCAAGGACGAGCGCTACATCGACCGCTTCGATCGGGTCTTCCGCCATCGCTTCGCAGGACTTGAGGCGGTTTCGCCGTTACAGGGTGTCGCCGAGGCGGAGATCCCCGAGGAATGGCTGAAGAAGCTCGCCGAGAAATATCTGAGCGAAGAGGAGAAGAAGCTCGTCGAGGCGCTCGGCGGCTTCGACAAGCTGATGGAGATGCTGCGCCAACGGCTTGCCGAGCAGGCCGGCCGTCACCAGGGCGGCTCGAAATGGATCGGTACGGCCGGCACCTCGCCCTTCGGCGCCTATGGCTACAATCCCGAGGGTGTCAGGATCGGTCAGGAGGGCTCGCGCCACCGCCGCGCCGTCAAGGTCTGGGATCGGCGGGAGTTCAAGGATTATGACGATACGGTCGAGCTCGGCACCCGCAACATCAAGGTCGCGTTGAAACGGCTCAGGCGCTGGGTGCGCCAGGGGGCGGCCGAGGAACTCGACCTTTCCGGCACGATCCGCTCGACCGCCGAGCACGGCTATCTCGACGTGGTGACCCGGCCGGAGCGGCGCAACGCCGTCAAGCTCCTGATGTTCTTCGATGTCGGCGGATCGATGGACGACCACATCCGCATCGTCGAGGAACTGTTCTCGGCGGCGCGCGCCGAGTTCCGCCACATGGACTATTTCTATTTCCACAATTGCGTCTATGAGGGCCTGTGGAAGGACAATCGCCGCCGCCGCGCCGACATCACCCGCACGGCGGAACTCCTGCGCACCTATGGCAGCGATTACCGCGCCATCTTCGTGGGCGACGCCGCTATGAGCCCTTACGAGATCAGCCATCCGGGCGGTTCGGTCGAGCACTGGAACGACGAGGCGGGGGCGCTTTGGCTCGAGCGCCTGACGACGCATTTCCCGCGTGCGATCTGGCTCAATCCGGTGCCGGAGGGTGACTGGCGCCACACCCATTCGACGGGCATGATCCGCGCGCTCTTTCACGGCCGCATGTTCCCGCTGACGCTTGCCGGCCTGCAGGCGGCGACGAAGGAATTGTCCCGCTGAATAGTCTGACTTTCCGGTTGCCGCACCGCCGGAAATGACGCAGTTTGTCGCCCGTTTGGACCGACGAAGCGAGGAGAGACAAGATGAGCGCTGACACGGAAATCTTCGGCCACCTGGCGTCGGGCGAACCGGTCCATCGGGTGACGCTCAAGGGCGGCGGGCTGACGGCGAAGGTGATCAGCTGGGGCTCGGTCATCCAGGACCTGCGGCTCGAGAGCCATGCGGCCCCGCTCGTGCTCGGCTTCGAGGATTTCGAAAGCTATCCAGCCCATTCCCCCTATTTCGGCGCCACGCCCGGCCGCAACGCCAACCGCATCGGCGACGGGCGCTTCGTGCTCGACGGCAAGGCCTACCAGCTCGAGCTCAACGAAAAGGGCGTCACGCATCTCCACGGCGGCAGCGACAATATCGGCAAGCGCAACTGGACGATCGTCGACGGGGCGGAAGACAGCGTGACGCTCAGGATCACCGATCCCGACGGTCGCGCCGGCTATCCCGGCGATTGCACCGTCACCTGCACCTATACGCTAAAGCCGGGCGGCACGTTGAACGTCCTCTACGAAACCGAGACGAACGCGCCGACGCTCGCCAATGTCTGCCAGCACAGCTATTTCAACCTCGACGGCGGCGCCGACGCGTTCGGCCATGACATCATGATCGCCGCCGACCACTATCTCCCGACGGACGAGCGGTTGATCCCGACCGGCGAGATCCGCCCGGTTGCCGGCACCGCCTTCGATCTCCGCGAGATGACCTCGCTGCGGCGGCAGCTGGAGGGCGAGAAGATCGCCTATGACCACAATTTCTGCCTCTCGCCGGAGCGCATGCAGAAGCGCTCCGTGGCGCTGGCGCGCAGCATCAATTCCGGCGTGTCGTTGGAGGTGCTGACCACCGAACCCGGCGTCCAGCTCTATACCGGCAGCAAGCTGAACGTACCCGTCCCCGGCCTCGAGGGCCGCCGCTACGGCCCCTTCGCCGGCTTCTGCCTCGAAACGCAAATCTGGCCGGATGCGGTGAACCGCGAAGGTTTCCCGAAGGCGGTGCTGAGGCCCGGCGAAGTGCTCCGGCAGGAGACGGACTACGTCTTCGTGAAGAGCTAATATCGTAGCTCTGCCTAGCCTGAAAGTTAGGGCGGAACGCAGGCAAGCGACTTTGGAGAGCGAGGCCCCTTGAGTCGTCTGTAGGGGAATTAGCGCGCGCTCCACTGGCAATGTTTACGAGGGTCAACGCCCTATGCGTTTGCGAGAATAGGTAACCGCGCGGTAACCACGTCCTCTTTCGCAGCTTCCAGCCGACGTGACTTCGCGCGCGCCAGAAAAACACAAAAGCCCCGGAAAACCGAGGCTTTGAAGGTCTTGGAAGAATGGAGCGGGTGAAGCGATTCGAACGCTCGACCCCAACCTTGGCAAGGTTGTGCTCTACCCCTGAGCTACACCCGCTCATCAAACCCAGGTCCGGGGTAGTCTGTGGACCGTGGGTTGCCGCCCCGTCTTGCGGCGACCGGCGCTATATGGCCTAAGCATTTTTCAAATGCAACAGGGAAATAGCGTCGAAGGCAAGAAATTTTTCGGGCTAATCCCAAAAGCTCCTGCCGTGATCCCGGTCATTCGCCGTCGCCCTTGAGATTGCGCAAGCCGTCCCTTCCTCGTAAAGCAGGGGGAAATCTCGGGTGGCAGAAGGATCAAGAGCATGAGCGAGGCACAGCCGAAGACCGCGGAAGACCTGTTCCGCTTTCTCGACGAACTCGGAATCGAACACCGGACGAAGCGGCATGCGCCGGTCTTCACCGTGGCCGAATCGGTGGCGCTACGCGACGAAATTCCCGGCGGACATACAAAAAACCTGTTCCTGAAGGACAAAAAAGACAATTATTTCCTGCTGATCGTCGAGGAGAATGCGACGGTGGATCTGAAGACCATTCATCAGACCATCGGTGCGGCAAGCAAGGTCTCCTTCGGCAAGCCGGAGAAGCTGATGGAATATCTGGGCGTGATCCCCGGCGCCGTGACTGCCCTCGGGGCGATCAACGACACGTCGGGCAAGGTGAAGTTCATTCTCGACGAGGGGCTGATGGAATTCGACACGATCAACTGCCACCCGCTCTCGAACGACCAGACGACCTCGATCGCCGCCAAGGATATGCTGCGCTTCATGGAGGCAACCGGACACGAACCGCTTGTCTTGAAAGTGACGGCCTGACATACGATCTTTGGCGCGGAAACCATGAAGTCGGGCGACAAGCCCGCGAGGAGAGAAAATGGGCGGTAGCGACAATCCCTATGCAGGTTCCTTCGGCAACCAGATGACGGCCTCGGCGTCGTTCGGCGAGCAGCCGGCACCGAATGCCGCCGCCGCGGCCGGCGACCTGATCAAGGAGACGACGACCGCCAGCTTCGCGCGCGACGTGCTCGAGGCCTCGCGCCAGCAGCCGGTACTGGTCGATTTCTGGGCGCCCTGGTGCGGACCCTGCAAACAGCTGACGCCGATCATCGAGAAGGTGGTCAAGGAAGCAGCCGGCCGTGTGAAGCTCGTCAAGATGAACATCGACGACCATCCTTCGATCGCCGGCCAACTCGGCATCCAGTCGATCCCGGCGGTCATCGCCTTCGTCGGCGGGCGTCCGGTCGATGGCTTCATGGGCGCGATCCCCGAGAGCCAGATCAAGCAGTTCATCGACCGCATTGCCGGCCCGACCGTCGACGATTCCAAGGCCGAGGTCGAAGCGGTGCTTGCCGACGCCAAGGCGCTGCTCGAAGCGGGCGACGCCCAGAACGCCGCCGGCCTTTACGGTGCCGTGCTGCAGGCGGAGCCGGAAAATACCGATGCAATCGCCGGCATGGTCGAATGCATGATCGCGCTCGGCCAGCTTGCCGAGGCGCGCCAGGCGCTTTCGCAATTGCCGGAGGAACTCGGCAAGGCCGCTTCCATCAGCGCCGTTTCGAAGAAGCTCGACCAGATCGAAGAGGCCCGCAAACTCGGCGATCCGGTTCAGCTGGAGCATCAGCTGGCACTTAACCCCGACGATCACGCGGCGCGGCTGAAGCTTGCCAAGATCCGCAATGTCGAAGGCGACAGGACCGGTGCGGCCGACCATCTCTTGCTGATCATGAAGCGCGATCGCAGCTTTGAGGACGACGCCGCCCGGCGCGAACTCCTGTCCTTCTTCGAAGTCTGGGGGCCGAAGGATCCGGCGACGATTGCCGCCCGCCGCAAGCTTTCCGCGCTTCTCTTCTCCTGACCGGTTGGCGTCAGCAAGCGGACCTGCTTTTTGCGTCGCCGATCGCAGCTTTCTTCTTGAGATTTTCGAGGGATGCACCATCTCTTGAGCGTGCGGCCCACGCTCTGCGACGGGGACGCCGTGATCTTCAGGGGCATTCGGAAATGCATGTCGGAAATGCGCGCTATCTCAGTCCGAAGGATCTGCCGGAGATAATTCCGGTCTTCCCCCTGACGGGCGCGCTGCTGCTTCCGGGTGCACAGCTTCCACTCAATATCTTCGAACCGCGCTACCTCGCAATGTTCGACGACGCGCTCTCCGGTGACCGGCTGATCGGCATCGTCCAACCCTCCTTTGCCGAAGGTCGCAGCGACATCGATTCCTCGCCGGTGCCGGCCCTATGCCAGGTCGGCTGCATCGGCCGCATCACCTCCTTCGCCGAGACCGGCGACGGCCGCTATATCACGTCGCTCACCGGCGTCTGCCGCTACAGGCTCTTTTCCGAAATTTCCGGCGTGCGCGGCTATCGGCGTTTCCGCATCGGCCCCTTTGCGGCCGATCTCGAGGGGCCCGACGACGAAGCCCTCGTCGATCGCGAGGCGCTGCTCGCCGCCTTCCGCGCCTATCTCGACGCCAACAAGCTGGAAGCGGACTGGGAAAGCGTCGAACGGGCCAGCAACCGTACGCTCGTCAATTCGATGGCGATGATGTCGCCCTATGGGCCGGCGGAGAAACAGGCGCTGCTGGAAGCGCCCGATCTCAGGACGCGCGCCGAAACGCTGATCGCGATCACCGAGATCGTGCTCGCCCGCAATTTCGGCGATTTCGACAACATTCTGCAGTGAAGACGAAGCCATGGACGCAAATGCCAGCAGGGTCGATCCGAAACTCCTCGAACTGCTCGTCTGCCCGCTGACGAAGGGGCGGCTGCGCTACGATGCCGAGGCCCATGAGCTGGTCTCGGAAAAGGCGCGGCTTGCCTATCCGATTCGCGACGGCGTGCCGATCATGCTGGTCTCGGAGGCGCGCAAGATCGAGGATTAGCGCGGAAATTCTGCCCCTAACCCCTCGCCCCGAGGGAGGTGACTTCGGAGCGGGCAACGGGTTTCCTTCGCTCCGCTCGCGGGGGAGAAGGTGGCCGGCAGGCCGGATGAGGGGCAAATTTGTGATCGGAAAAGCTGCTGCTAGGCTACCCGCCGACGTGCTCGACGCTGGCCTCGATCCGTTCCATGTCGTCGTCGGAAAGACCGAAATGGTGGCCGATCTCGTGGATCAGCACATGGGTGATGATGTCGCCCAGGGTCTCCTCGTTCTCCGCCCAGTAGTCGAGGATCGGACGGCGGTAGAGCGTGATCCGGTTCGGGAACTGGCCGGTCTCCATGGTAAAGCGTTCACCGATGCCGCGGCCTTCGAACAGGCCGAGAAGGTCGAAAGGCGTCTCGAGCGCCATGTCTTCGAAGACGTCGTCGCTTGGAAAATCGGCAACTTCGATGATGAGGTCCGTCGTCAGCTTGCGGAATTCTTGCGGCAGGTGGCTAAAGGCTTCAAACGCAAGCTGTTCGAATGTGGTAAGCGTCGGTGCGTGGCGTTCCCGCCAATCCTCGGTCTGGTCAATGCGGGCCATAGGCACTCCTTATTGCCCCTCATATAGCGATTTCTCGTTTGTTTTTCGAGTGTTGAATTCTGTTCGAGCAGGGATGAGGAATAAATTCTTATCCTTTGCTGTTGACTCTTCCCCCAGGCTCTGGAATCCATAAGAACATAACATGAACATTTGATGGGAGGTTGACCGTCATGGCCGAGAACGCCGTGCAACGGCAAACCATTCTTTCCCTTCGTGACACCATATCACGGATTGAAAATTGCAACTTGCCTGGAATTGTGCGGACCGCCAAGGCGGCCGATGCCGCCGGCTTTCGGCGCGGCAGGGAAGGAACCTTGCATCGCAAGGTCCTGCCGCTCGGGATTGCGCCGCTCGACGATGTCCTCAAGGGCGGGCTGCCGCTCGAAGGCCTGATGGAAATCCGCAATGCCGAAACCCGCGATGCGGGCGCGGCCGCCGGCTTCGTGGCGGCGCTTGCGGTGCTTTATCAACGGGAAAGGAAGGAGAAAGGCCATCTCGCCCCGGTGCTCTGGATCAGCCAGGCGCTTGCTTCCCGCGAGGCGGGGCAGCTCTATGCGCCCGGCCTCAAGTCCTACGGGCTCGACCCGGAGCGCTTCCTCTTCGTCTCAGTGCGCACCGTCAAGGATGCGCTGTGGGTTACCGAAACAGCACTTTCGGTGCCGGTCTTCGCCGCGGTCATTCTGGAAATCCGCGGCAATCCCGCCAGCCTCGCCTTGAGCGAGAGCCGGCGCCTGCATGTCCGGGCCCGGGCCGGCGGCGTGCCTCTCCTTCTCCTCCGCCAGGCGGGCGAGGAGGAGGCGAGCAGCGCCTTCTTCCGGTTCCAGATCAAGCCGGCGCCGGCCGGCGAACGTCCTCTCCCCGATGGTTCGGTGCTTTGCGGCAGCTTCGATCATCCCGCCTTTCACCTCCATGTCGAAAAAAGCAGGGCTTACGGCTCTGCCGGCATTTTTCTGGAATGGAACGCCCATGACCGCCGCTTCTACCCCCTCGACGAGCGCCGGAGCGCCGCTCTTCAAGCCCACGGACAGCCAGAGAATCCTGTCGATCCACTTTCCGCATCTGCCGGCCGATCGCATCGCACGCAGCCGCTGGGGCGCCTCCTGGCTTTCGCGCGGGCGTCCTGATCATCCGCCGGTGGCTTTTGCCGCCAAGGTCGACAATGCCATGCGCCTCGTCGCGCTCGACACGCTTGCCGAGTGCATCGGCCTGAAGCGCGGCCAGGGGGCTGCGGAGGCTCGCGCCATGTGTCCGGCGCTCGACGTGATCGCCGCCGATCCGGCGGCGGACCAGGCCTTCCTGGAAGGGCTTGCCGATTGGTGCGACCGCTATACGCCGCTCGTCGCGCTCGATGGAAAGGACGGCCTGTTCCTCGATATCACCGGCTGTGCTCATCTGCATGGCGGCGAGAAGGGGCTCGTCAGCGACGTCTTGTCCCGGCTTTTTTCGCTCGGCGTCGAAGCGCGGGCGACCGTCTCCTCCGCTGCTGGCCTTTCCTGGGCGGTTGCCCGCTATGGCAGTGCCGACGTCATCGAACCGGGAGAGGCCGACCGGGTTCTTGCCCCTTTGCCGGTCGCTGCGCTGCGCCTGCCGGCGGAAACCGCCGCCGCGCTCGAACGGGTCGGGCTGAAGCAGATCGGCGATCTTCTCGAAGCGCCGCGCGCGCCGCTCGCCCGCCGCTTCGGCTCCCTTCTTCTCCTCAAGCTCGACCAGGCGAGAGGCGAGGCGGACGAACCTTTATCGCCCCGCCTGCCGGTGCCGAGCTTTTCCGCCGAGCGCCGGCTCGCCGAGCCGCTTATGGACGAGGAATACATTCTCGAACTGGCACGGCACCTTGCCAAGGACGTCCGCGCCTCGCTGGAGCGGCATGGCGAAGGCGGGCGGCTGTTCGAACTCCTCCTGTTTCGCGTCGATGGACGGGTGTTCCGCGTCCGGGCGCATGCGGCCATCCCGTTGAATGATGCCGATCGCATTGCGGCGCTCTTTCGCGAACGGCTGCAGGCGCTTCATGACGATCTCGATGCCGGATATGGTTTCGAAATCCTGAGGCTCGCGGTTTTGCGCAGCGAAAGGCTCGATCCGGCACAGCAGGATTTTTCCGGCGTGCCCGAGGAAAGCCAGCCGCTTGCCGCCTTCATCGACAAGGTTTCCGCCCGTTTCGGTCCCGATTGCCTGATGCAGGCGAGCCTGGCCGAAAGCCACCTGCCGGAACGGGCGGGCGGGTTTGCCGCCGTTCGGGATGTGGCGGCGGTGATGGGGTCCCCTGCCTCTGACGACAAGTTTTTTGCAGGCCGGCCTTTTCCTGAAAACCGCCCGCTTCGGATTTTCAGCTATCCCGAACTGGTGGAGGCGACGGCCGAGGTTCCGGACGGCGCCCCGCGCAGCTTCAACTGGCGCAAGACCCAGTATCGCGTCGCCCGCGCCGAGGGTCCGGAGCGGATCGCCGCCGAATGGTGGATCGACGGCGAGGGGCATCCGACCCGCGACTATTTCCGGGTCGAGGATCAGCAGGGCCGCCGCTTCTGGCTGTTCCGCGAAGGCCTCTACGGAAGGGAAGTCGCCGCGGCCCGATGGTTCATGCACGGAGTGTTCGCATGAGCGAGGAGCCGATCTTCTACGAGCTTGGGGCGCGCACGAATTTCTCCTTCCTCGAGGGGGCGGCGCCGGCCGAGGAGATGATCGTCTTTGCCAGGAAGGCCGGGCTTTCGGGTCTCGGCATCGCCGATCGCAACAGCGTGGCCGGTGTCGTCCGTGCCCATGGCAAGGCGAAAGTGGAGGGTTACCCTTTCCAGCCGGGGGCCCGCCTGGTTTTTGCCGACGGCACGCCGGATATTCTCGCCTATCCCCGAAACAGGTCGGGTTGGGGGCATCTTTGCCGTCTGCTCAGCACCGGCAATCTGCGCTCGAAGAAGGGCGATTGCACGCTTTATCTCGCCGATCTCCTCGAATGGCAGGAGGAGCTTCTCCTGATCGTCATGCCGGGCGAGGGTCGGCCGCAGCCGGAAGCCATGCGCACGCTTCTCGAAAAATTGCAGGAGCATGTAGGCAACCGGCTCTATCTTGGTCTGGCGCCCCGTTATGACGGTTTCGACCGGCATGACTTCGCCGTCCTCGCCGCAGTCGCCAGGAGCCTGGATGTCCGGCTTCTGGCCACCAATGACGCGCTCTATCACGATCCGCATTACAGGCCGCTTGCGGATGTCGTAACCGCCATTCGCGAACATGTGACGATCGCCAGCGCCGGCTTCCTCCTCCAGAAGAACGCCGAAAGGCACCTGAAGGGCCCGAAGGAGATGGCACGGCTTTTCCGCGACTATCCCGAAGCGATCGCCAATGCTGGCAAATTCTTCAAGCGGCTTTCCTTCAGCCTCGACGAACTCAGCCACCAATATCCGGACGAAAACGCCGAAGGCGAGACGCCGGCTGAAAGCTTGCGAAGGCTGGTCGCGAAAGGCGCGCTGGAGCGTTACCCGACGGGCGTGCCGGAAAAGGTCCAGCGGCAGATCGAGTACGAACTCGAACTCATTCACGACAAGAAATACGAGCCCTATTTCCTGACCGTGCACAAGCTGGTGAAATTTGCCCGCAGCGTGAACATTCTCTGTCAGGGGCGGGGGTCTGCGGCCAATTCCTCGGTCTGTTTCTGTCTCGGCATCACCGATGTCGATCCGCAGAAGTTCACGCTGCTGTTCGACCGCTTCCTGTCGCGCGACCGCGACGAGCCGCCCGATATCGATGTCGACTTCGAGCACGAGCGGCGCGAGGAGGTCATCCAATATATCTACCGGACCTATGGCAAGGAGCATGCCGGGCTCACCGCCGCGGTGATCAGCTATCGCTCGCGTTCGGCCGGGCGCGAGGTCGCCAAGGCCTTTGGCCTGTCGGAGGATGTGCAATCCGCTCTCGTCAGTTCGATCTGGGGCTGGGGAACTTCGCCCTTCACCGAAGATCAGGCCAAGGGGGCGGGCCTCGACGTGGCGGATCCGCTCACCAGACGCGTTCTTGCCTATGCCAGCCTTCTCATGAATTTCCCGCGGCATCTCTCCCAGCATGTCGGCGGCTTCGTCATCACCCGCGACAGGCTCGACGAGGTCGTGCCGATCATGAACACGGCCATGCCCGACCGCTACATGATCGAATGGGACAAGGACGATCTCGACCAGTTGAAGATCCTCAAGGTCGATGTGCTGGCGCTCGGCATGCTGACCTGCCTCGCCAGGGCCTTCAAGTTCCTGGAGGCCCATTACGGTGAACGAAAAACGCTCGCCGAACTCTACCAGGATCAGCGAGAAGCCGTTTACGACATGATCTGCCGCGCCGATACGGTGGGGGTGTTCCAGATCGAAAGCCGGGCGCAGATGAGCATGCTGCCGCGCCTACGCCCACGCGAAATGTACGATCTGGTGATCGAGGTCGCGATCGTCCGGCCCGGCCCCATCCAGGGCAACATGGTGCATCCCTATCTGAAGCGGCGCGAGGCGCAGCGCCGGGGAGAGGCGGTCGACTATCCGAGTCCGGAATTGAAGGCGGTGCTGGAAAGGACGCTGGGCGTGCCGCTGTTCCAGGAACAGGCGATGCAGATCGCCATCACCGCTGCAGGCTTCTCGCCCAGCGAAGCCGATCGCCTGCGCCGCGCCATGGCGACCTTCAAGAGGACCGGCACGATCCATACTTTCGAACGGAAGATGATCGATGGCATGGTCAGGAACGGCTATGACAGGGAGTTCGCCGAACGTTGCTTCAACCAGATCAAGGGCTTCGGCGAATATGGCTTTCCCGAGAGCCATGCCGCCTCCTTCGCCTCCCTCGTCTATGCCTCCTCCTGGTTCAAAGCCTACTACCCGGATGTCTTCTGCGCCGCGCTGCTGAATTCGCAGCCGATGGGCTTCTATGCGCCCGCCCAGCTCGTGCGCGATGCCCGCGAACACGGGGTCAGGATGCTGCCGGTCGACGTCAACCACTCGGACTGGGATGCCCTGCTCGAAGGCGATGGGATGTTCCACAAGGAGGCGATCGATCCGCGTCATGCCGATATGCGGGATGTCATCCAATCAAGGAAGGCGGTGCGGCTGGGGTTTCGGCTGGTCAAGGGGGTGCGGCAACCGGATATGGAGGCGCTCGTGGCGCGTCGCGGCGAGGGATATGGTTCCGTCCACGATCTCTGGATCCGTTCCGGCCTGTCCCGGGCCGTGCTGGAGCGCCTGGCGGATGCGGATGCCTTCCGCTCCATCGGACTCGATCGGCGAAGAGCACTCTGGGCGGTGAAGGCGCTCAACGAGCAGTCGGCGGTCGAGCGCCTGCCGCTTTTCGACCGAGCGGGCTCGGCGGACTTGCAGGTCGAACCGGCGGTCGCCCTGCCGGCCATGCCCGCGGGCGAGCATGTCATCCATGACTATCGGTACCTGACGCTTTCCCTGAAGGCGCATCCGGTTTCCTTCATGCGGGAGGATTTCGCGCGCATGGGCATCCTTTCCAGCCGTGACCTTGCAAGGACCCCGGCCGGAAGACGGGTGACGGTGGCAGGCCTCGTGCTCGTCCGCCAGCGGCCGGGCTCCGCCAACGGCGTCATCTTCATGACGATCGAGGACGAAACCGGTGTCGCCAACATCATCGTCTGGGAAAAGACGTTCCAGACATACCGGCGGCAGGTCATGGGATCGCGGCTCGTGAAGGTGCGCGGCCGCTTACAGAGCGAAAGCGGCGTCATCCATGTGGTCGCCGAGTATATGGAAGACATGACGCCGATGCTCGGTCTCCTGCGCAACGAGGCCAGGCGTTTCGGAGCCAATGATCGGGCCGATGAGGCGCTGCGGCCGACTGCGGATGCCCGCGACAAGAAGGCACTCCGGCAAATGCGTCTGGCCCCGCCTGCGCACGAGGGGCCGAAAGCTTCGGAGGCGGGGAGCGAGGTGGCCGAGGTCATGCCGAAGGGACGCAATTTCCATTGAGCCTCCCGTCAACTACCGACGATCGTTGCATCGTCGATTCACCCACAACTTTTGCCTCCGGAATTGCCTGTGTAAAAATGTCGCAGGCTGCCCTACATATAATTTGCAAGCCATGGGAGAAAAATCCTCGCCTTAGAATCGCCTAATCTAATGAAAACGCGAACTTTTTTCTCAAGATTAGAACCGCTCTAATATGCTTCGCAACTTTATGGAGAGGAGTTTTTTGTTGACGGCAAATATCCTCTTTTGCTTTATCGCAAAATCAGGATGTTGCGTGTGACAGGCAAGGCGAAATGTTGGTTTGCAGCTGCAATTTCATCACCGAAGAAGAGATCGAGGATACGATCATCGGCCTCCTCGATGAGGACTGTTGGCAGCTGATCGTGCCGGCGAAAGTCTATCACGCGATGGAAAAGCGCGGCCGCTGCTGCGGCTGTTTTCCCAATGTCGTCGACATCATCATCCGTACCACCGAGCAATATCACGCCCGTCGCGACTCGACGGATGCCGAGTTATTTGATTTCATGACCCGCCTAAAACAATTCCACGAAGAAAACCGGAGGGCGGATCTTGAAAGGCGACGCAAAGGTCATCGAGCAGCTTAACGAAGCGCTCTTTCTCGAACTCGGTGCCGTAAACCAGTACTGGGTGCATTACCGCCTTCTCGAAGACTGGGGCCACACGCTGCTCGCCAAGAAGGAGCGTGAGGAATCCATCGAGGAAATGCACCACGCCGATAAACTCATCGCACGCATCATCTTCCTCGAAGGCCATCCGAACCTGCAGACGGTCGCACCGTTGCGCATCGGTCAGAATGTCAAGGAAGTGCTCAAGGCCGATCTCGCCGGCGAATACGACGCCCGCACGGCCTACAAGAATTCCCGCGATGTCTGTCACGCGGCTGGCGACTATGTCTCGATGAAGCTCTTCGAGGAACTGCTCGCAGACGAGGAGGGCCATATCGACTTCCTCGAGTCGCAGCTCCAGCTGCTCGACACGATTGGCGAGGAGAAATACGGGCAGCTCAACGCCGCCCCGGCCAACGAAGCCGAGTAATATCGGCTCGATCTCAACGGAGCGCCGCGCGTTGCGAACGCGCGGCACTTTTTTTCACCGATGAAAAGGCGGGTTGCGTTTTCTGGTTCCACCTGCGGGGAGATGGCCCGGCAGCGGAATGCGGGATGACTTACCTACCCGCCAGATGCGCGAAGGCCGCGACGACCTCCTCATAGGCCTTGCGCTTGAACGGCACGATCAGGTTCGGCAGCTCGCGCATCGGCTTCCATTCCCAGGCGTCGAATTCGGGATCATGGCCATCCGGCGGCGGGTCGATGGCGATCTCGCTTTCGTCACCCTCGAAACGGAAGGCGTACCAGCGCTGTGTCTGGCCGCGATACTTGCCCTTGAGGCCAATGCCGATCAGGTGCTCCGGCAGGTCGTAGTTGATCCAGCCGGGCGCCTCGGCAAGCAGCGAAACGCTGCGCATGCCGGTTTCCTCGTAGAGTTCGCGATAGGCGGCTTCGAGCGGATCCTCGCCCTTGTCGATGCCGCCCTGCGGCATCTGCCAGAGCTCCGGCGAGCCGTCATATTCCGAATTGCCGACGGCGAGCCGATGCCCGGCCCAGACAAGCCCCTCGTGATTGAGGACCATGACGCCGACGCACGGCCGATAAGGAAGGTCCTCTGCCCTCAAAACCTTGTCCTTGTCTTTACCCATCTCGCCATTCCCTGCATGGTTGCTGCCGGCTGTTCAGCCCGTTCGCGTGCTTAGATCAGTTTTGTTGCGGATCGTTGACGAGGGCCGAAATGCCGACGAATTCGATGCCGCGCCCGCCGGCCTCTTCCATCCATTCGGCGATCGTCGCCACGCTTTCGTCGAAGGCGGAGGCCACACCGATCGCCTTGCCGTTGCGCCGTGCGACGCGTTCGAGCTCGTCGAGTTTGCGCAGGATCGCGTTGCGGCTGAGTTCGCCGTCGAGGACCAGATCAGCGAAGCCGTGCGGCACCCCGAAGGCGCCGGAGAGCGTTCCGGACAACGATTGCGCCGAGGTGCCGTCGTCGAGAAACAGCAGACCGCGCTTGCCGAGGTCGCGCATCACCGGCTCGAGTGCATCCGTGTCGGAGAGAAACCGGCCGCCGAGATAGTTCATGACGCCGGTATAATTGGTGATCTGGCTCATGCTGCGGTGCAACTCGGCGAGGTTTTTCGTGGCGCTGCGGGAAATGAGAAGCGCATGCGGCCCCGGGTCGTTGTCCGGATAGTCGAAGGGCTCCATCGGGATTTGCAGGAGGATCTCGTGGCCGTCGCGCCGCGCATCCTGCATCCAACGTTGCAGGCTGTTGCCGCCAGCGGCGAAGGCGAGCGTCACGTCCGGCGACAAGTCGCGGATCGCGCGCTGGGTTCCCGTCTGGCTGAGGCCGAGACCACCGACGACCAAGCCGATGCGCGTGCCGCGGGCGCCGGACCAGGGGCGGGCATACTGATCCATCGGCCTCAATCCGTCCGGACCGACGATCGGCAACCGGCCTTGAGGCGTATCTTCGATGAGATCGTCGTTCGGAAGCGCCGCCAGGCGAGGATCCTGACCGCGCATCGGGCCGGCAGTGATCAGCGCCGGGCCGTCGCCGTCGCGCGACCTCGGCGTGAATTTTGTAACCGTCGCGCCGTCATCCGTCAGGATTTCCTCGACATGGGCTCCCGAATGAGCCCCTCTCGGCCGAAGCGAGCGAACTGCGCCCTCGGGTTTGGCGGAAGGCGCGGCTTGCCCGGCGGACGCCAAAGTCGTGTCAGCGCTTGTGGTCGGGTCGGCCGTTTGGAGCAGGCGATCGGGCGCGAAAGCCGCCCAGCCGGAGAGCCCAGCGACGGCAAGCGTGAAGATGCCGAGAAACCCATAGCCGACCATGCGGCGCGGGTCGGGCTTGCGCACTGGCCTCTTCTTCGGGCCGTGGCCAAGGGGGGCATTGAGATCAGTTCCCAAACGGAGCCTCGACCTTAGAGCATTTCCGCTTTTCTTCGAATCGCAAAAACGCTCTATCTTTTGTTTTCACGCCATTCCGGACGGAAAACGGTTACGCACTTTTCCTGGAATTGCTCTAGGAAAATTGCGGTGAGGAATGCGCCCGCACGCGAAGAATCATCGGCAGTCGGCTACATCGGCGATGAATAATATAAAGGCGCCGGGTTGAACAGCCCGGCGCCTTTGTCTCATTCGCTTCGATCGGCCGCGTGGCTCCCTGGATCAGGCCAATGAGCCACCCAGCCTCACTTCTTGAGCTCGGCCTGTTCCGGATTGGCCGGGAAGGTCGGATCCGTCTTCTTGCCGCGCAACAGGTCGAACGCGTAGTTGAGCTGAATGTCGTCCTTGGTTTCCGGCGGCACGTAAGCCACGGAGCCGGAGCCTTCGTCCGTCTCGTTCTGCCCCGGGATATGGCCGCGCAGATCGGATTCGCCCTGCGCTTCCACCTTGCCCAGCAGTTCCGGCGGCAGCGGCTGTTCGACCTTGATGTCCGGGGTAATACCGGTCCCCTGGATCGATTTGCCGGACGGCGTGTAGTAGAGCGCCGTCGTCAGGCGCAGCGCGCCGGCGTCGCCGAGCGGAATGATCGTCTGAACCGAGCCCTTGCCGAAGGAACGTGTGCCCAGCACGGTGGCACGCTTCATATCCTGGAGCGCGCCTGCGACGATCTCCGATGCCGAAGCCGAGCCGCCGTTGACGAGCACGATGACGGGCTTGCCGTCCGCGAGATCCCCCGGCGTAGCGTTGAAGCGGCGCGTCTCGTCCGGGTTGCGGCCGCGGGTCGAAACGACCTCGCCGCGCTCCATGAAGGCGTCCGAAACATTGATCGCCTGATCGAGCAGGCCGCCCGGATTGAGGCGCAGGTCAAGCACATAGCCCTTGAGCTTGTCCGCCGGCACTTCCGCCTGGATCTTCTCGATGCCCTTCTTCAGATCGTCGAAGGTCTTCTCGGTGAAGGAGATCACCCGAAGATAGCCGACATCGCCTTCGACGCGGACCTTGACCGCACGCACGGCGATCACGTCACGAACGATCGTCAGTTCGATCGGCTTTTCCGCGCCCTTGCGCAGGATGGTGAGCTTGATCGGCGTGCCGACGGCACCGCGCATCTTCTCGACCGCTTCCTCGAGCTTCAGGCCGCGGACGTCCTGCCCGTCGATCTTCGAGATCAGATCGCCGGCCAGCACGCCGGCGCGGGCGGCAGGGGTTTCGTCGATCGGGCTCGTCACCTTGACGAGATCCTCTTCCATCGTCACCTCGATGCCGAGGCCGCCGAACTCGCCGCGCGTCTGGGTGCGCATATCCTCGGCATCGGCCGAGTTCATGTAGCTCGAATGCGGGTCGAGGGAGGAGAGCATGCCATTGATGGCATTCTCGATGAGCTTGTCGTCCTGCGGCGGCGTGACGTATTGCGCGCGCACACGCTCGAACACATCGCCAAAAATCGCCAGCTCGCGGTAAGTGGACGAATTGGCCGCCACGGCCGGGATCGTTGCCGAATAGACGACGCCCATCGCCGTCGCTCCCATCAGCGCCCCGACCAGAACAAGTGAAGCTCTACGTATCATTTCGCGCCTTTCCAACTTCTGCTGCGGTCCACCACGGTCGGGAATCAACCGGCTTTCCGTCTTTTCGGAATTCAATGTAAATCGTCGGCCTGTCCGTTTCCAGCGTCAAGGCCGCCGCACTCGCCACTCTTTTTGCACCCATCGTCGCGAGCGGCTCGCCTGCCACGACGAATTGCCCCGGGCGGACGCTCACATTCTCCATTCCGGCCAGCACGATGTGGTAGCCGTCGCCGGGATTGAGAATGATCATCTGCCCATAGCTGCGGAAGCTGCCGGCATAGACGACCCAGCCGTCCGCCGGCGTGGTCACCAGCGCGCCTGCATTGGTTTCCAGCATGATCCCCTGCAGCGAGTGCCCGGTGCCGTCCGCGTCGCCGAATTGCCGCAGGATCGAGCCTGCGACCGGATAGCTGAGCCTCTGGTGCAATTCCGAAAACACGTATGCGGGCGCAATGCGGTTTTTGTCGGGCACCGCGCTCTTGGCCAACTCCCGTGCCGCCTGACGCTCGGCCTCGTTCATCCGCAGCCGTTCTTCCTCCTGCGCGCGGGCGGCCTCAGCGGCCTCGCGCACCGAGGAGATCTCGTTTTCGAGCGAGGAGATCAGCCCCTCGAGATTGGTCGCCTGCGAGGCGAGTTCGTCAGCCTTGCGCTGTTCGGAGGCCAGTTCCGCCGCGTTCCGCTGTCGCAGCTTTTCCTTCTCGGCGACGAGCATCGACATGCGCCGTTCTTCCTCGAGAACGGCCGTCATCGCCGCCGTCAGATCGTCCCTCTGTCTGGCAATGCCGGCGCGGATGTCGGCAAGCGCCTCGAGGTCGGCGACGAGGCTGTCGGTCTGCTCGCGGATTTCCGGAACGACGGCGCCGAGCAGGATTGCGCTGCGAACGGAACCAAGCGCATCTTCCGGCGTCACCAGGATCGCCGGCGGCGGGTTGCGGCCCATGCGCTGCAGCGCAGCGAGCACTTCGGCGAGCACGCCGCGCCGGGCTCTCAGCGAACGCTTGACCACGTCCTCCTTGGCACGCAGTTCGTTGAGCTGTATCTCCCCCTCGGCAATCTGCCGTTCGAGTTCCTGGCGCTTCGCAGCCGAGTCGACGATCGCGGAACGCAGTGCCGTATTGCTCTTGTCGATCTCGGCAATCGTCTGCTCGAGAGCCGTGGCGCGGTCGCGCGAAAGACCGATCGTCTTCGACAGCGCGTCGAGCTCGCTGCGCGTGCTGTCGCGTCTTAAGGTCAGGTCGGCCGCGGGATCGGGCGGCCCCTGTTGCGCGGCGGTCGGGCCTGGAGCCACGTCTCTCGCGGCCTCCTGCGCAAGCGCCGGCCCGTACATGGACAGAAGAACGGCGGCGATCGCCGCGTGCCGGCCGATCTGCCTCGCGGCAGATCTCAACCGGGCGACGTCGGCTCTGTTCCTGGCGCTCGTCATCCTGTCTCGTGGGCTAGCAGTTAAATCAGGGAACCCTAATCCGATTTGTCGGAGGCCACCAATACATATTCTTGTTATTGCGGTGAAGCGCATCGACCAGACCCTTCCCCATAAGGGGGAGGGGCTATCTCGTTCGCTGCGACCGCCTACCATTTTCCATCCACCGCTTATCCCGGAAACATTCGAAATAGGAGGCGGGATCGCGGCAAAGTAAGCCCATCCCCCTTGTGGAGAGGGTTGGGGAGGGGGTCTTCTGCAGAATGCTCTTCGACTCTTTTCACGCGCGGTGGTACGGGTGGCCGGCAAGGATGGTCACGGCGCGATAAAGCTGTTCGGCGATGAGGATGCGGACGAGCTGGTGCGGCCAGGTCATCTTGCCAAGGCAGAGAACGGCATCGGCGCGGGCGTGGAGCGCCGGGTCGAGCCCGTCGGCACCGCCGATGGCGATCATCAGGTCGCGCTTGCCGCCATCCCGGAACGCGCCGAGCAGCGTGGCGAAACTCTCGGAATCGAGCGCCTTGCCGCGCTCGTCGAGCAACAGGAGCAGGCTGCCCTCGGCAAGCGCCTTTTCGAGCTGGGCCGCTTCGTCGCGCTTGCGCGTTTCAGCGTTCGCCGCGCGGCTCTCATTGACCTCGACAACACGCGCCAGTTCCAGGCCCACGGCCGGCCCGGCCTTGGAGAAGCGATCGAGATAACGGGCCGCGAGATCCTTCTCCGGACCCGCCTTCAGGCGGCCGACTGCGAAAAGTCCGATACGCATTGACCCGTTCCGTCCCCACCGGCATCCGACCGACTACTGTTTGTTTCCTTAAACCGTTCTCAGTTCAAGGATAAAACATGCAGAGATTCAAAGTGCTACAGCGACCTTTGTGCGTCTGAAAAGACGCACGACGCTGTAGGTTTCGGTCGGCAAAAACCCTCTTGCTGCCATCCGCCCGGTCGGGTGATGACAGCCGCATCTCAAATCGGCACCGGTCGTCGCTCCGTCCTGAGGCGATCGGTCAGGGACGGGCGGCGCGTCTCAGTGCAGGGTACTGTCCTCCATCTCCGGGGCGGCCCACATCTTTTCGATGTTGTAGAACTCCCGGATCTCGGGCCGGAAGATGTGAATGATCACATCGCCGGTGTCGATCAGCACCCAGTCACCACCCTCGAGGCCCTCGACGCGGGGATTGCCAAGTCCCTCGTCCTTCAGGTCTCTCACCAGGTGGTCGGCAATAGCCATCACATGCCTGTTCGAACGCCCGGAGACGACGACCATGAAGTCTCCCAGCGCCGACTTTCCGGCAATGTTGATGGTGATGATGTCTTCTGCCTTTGAGTCCTCTAGGCTTTCGAGGACCAGCTTAAGCGCACGGACAGCGGCTTCGTCGCTCGATCCCGTGCTGCGCGGGTATGCGGAGACCGCATATCCCTTGGCGTGTGCTGTTGTCAGGGTCTTTCCTTTCCGAATGAACAGAACATGCACTTCCGGTTCGTGATCTGAGGACGAACCGTGTGTCAAATGTAGGCACCAAACCGGTGCAGTTTCAAGACGCGAGAAGTAAATGACGGGAATTCACCCGGATTTGGCGGAACGAAGCGCCGTCGAGCTCAAGGACGAGCGGGGCCCGTGGATGAAGGTCCAGGCCGGCGCCCTTTGAAAGGCGAGCGTCGTCGCGTCGTCCTCGTCGATTCGCGCATGGCTGAAAGTCGTCGCCATCCGCGACGACAGATAGGCGAGCGTCGCGCCCGGCCTGTCGATCACCGCGATCGGGAAGGTGCCGACGATCCGGCGCCAGTTCTGCCAGCGGTGAAAATTCCGGAGATTGTCCGCCCCCATCACCCAGACGAAGCGCACGCCGCGATTGCGCGCCCGGACGAACTCCAAAGTGCGTGCCGTATAGCTCTGGCCGAGCGCCTGCTCGAAGGCGGTGACCTTGATGCGCGGATTGCGGGCGATCCTTTCGCTCATCGCGATGCGCTCGGCAAGCGGCGCGAGATTGTTGCGGTCCTTCAGCGGATTGCCGGGCGTCACCATCCACCACAGCTGGTCGAACCCGAGCTTGCGCAGCGCCGTCTCGGCAACGAGCACGTGGCCGTCATGGGGCGGATTGAAGGACCCGCCGAACAGACCGACCGTCATGCCGCTTTCGACATGCGGCATGCGCAGATAGCTTGGCTTCACATCGGCAGGTGTCGTCAGGGCCGCACCTGTCCCGTGCCGCGCACGCGATATTTGAACGAGGTGAGCTGTTCGACGCCGACCGGACCGCGGGCGTGCATCTTGCCGGTGGCAATGCCAATCTCGCCGCCCATACCGAATTCGCCGCCATCGGCAAATTGCGTCGAGGCGTTGTGCAGGAGGATCGCCGAGTCGATTTCCGTGAAGAAGCGCTCGACGACCGCCGGGTCCTCGGCGATCACCGCCTCCGTATGGGCCGAAGACCAGCTGTTGACGTGCTCGATGGCGCCGGAGATGCCGTCGACCAGCTTTGCCGAAATGATCGCGTCGAGGTATTCGGTCGCCCAGTCCTCATCGCTCGCCGCCTTCAGGCCGGGAAGCAGGTCTTGCAACTCTTCGGAGACGCGCACTTCGCATCCGGCATCAAGCAGCCCCTGGAGCAGCGGTGTTGCCAGCCGGTCGGCTGCATTGCGGTCGATCAACAGCGTCTCGGCGGCGCCGCAGATGCCGGTGCGGCGCATCTTGGCGTTGACGACGATCTTTCTCGCCATATCGAGATCGGCGGAAGCGTCGACGTAGATATGGCATAGCCCTTCGAGATGGGCGAACACCGGCACGCGCGCCTCGTTCTGGACGCGGGCGACGAGGCTTTTGCCGCCGCGCGGCACGATCACGTCGATCGCGCCCTCAAGACCCGAAAGCATGGCGCCGACGGCAGCGCGGTCGGCAACCGGGACCATCTGGATCGCATCCTCCGGCAGGCCCGCCGACTTCAGCCCCTCGACGAGGCAGGCATGGATCGCCCGTGACGAATGGAAGCTGTCGGAGCCGCCGCGCAGGATCACGGCATTGCCGGCCTTGAGGCAGAGCGCGCCGGCATCCGCGGTGACATTCGGACGGCTTTCATAGATCACACCGATAACGCCAAGCGGGGTGCGGACCCGTTCGATATGCAGCCCGTTCGGCCGGTCCCATTCGGCGATGACATCACCGATCGGATCCTTCAACGCGGCGATCGCGCGAATGCCGTCCGCCATGTCGCGGATACGAGCCTCCGTCAGCGTCAGCCGGTCGATGAAGGCCGTGGCGACACCGCTCTCCCGAGCGTTTTCGAGATCGATCACATTGGCGGCGAGAATTTCGTCGCTTTTGGCGACGATCGCGTCCGCCATGGCGACGAGCGCCGCATGCTTGTGCTCGGCGCTGGCGATGGCGAGTGGCCGGGCGGCCGCCTTGGCGCGCCGGCCGATCTCCAGCATCATCGCGTTGACATCCTTGCCGTTTTCGGCCGCGTCAAGCATGGAGCTTGCCCTTCCTGTCATCCAGTTCCTCCTCGGGCCGCGGGCCGGAGGGGGCGGTCATCACCATATCGTCGCGATGCACCATGGCGGTGCGGCCGGCATAGCCGAGGATCGCGCCGATTTCGGCCGATTTTTTGCCGGCGATCTGGCGCGCTTCGTCGGCATCGTAGCCGGCAAGCCCGCGGGCGATCTCGCGGCCGCTGCTGCCAAGGATCGCGATCGTGTCGCCGCGGCTGAAACTTCCCGTCACCTGCCGCACGCCGGCCGGAAGCAGGCTCTTGCCGGAGCGCAGCGCCGTCTCCGCCCCGGCGTCGATCGCAATCGAGCCGGCCGGTAGCAATTGCCCGGCGATCCAGGTCTTGCGCGCCGTCACCGGCGAGCCGGAAGGCGCGAACCAGGAGGAGCGGGCGCCCGCCTCGATCGCTTTGAGCGGGTGCTCCGGCTTGCCAGAAGCGATGATCATCGCGCAGCCGGCGGTGGTGGCGATCTTGCCGGCATCGATCTTGGTGCGCATGCCGCCGCGCGACAGCTCGGACGCCGCTCCGCCTGCCATCGCCTCGATTTCCGGGGTGATTTCGGCAATCGTCTCGAGGAAGCGGGCCTCCGGATCGACATGCGGCGGGGCCGTGTAGAGCCCGTCGATGTCGGACAGCAGCACAAGCAGATCTGCCCCGACCATCGTCGCCACGCGGGCGGCCAGCCGGTCGTTGTCGCCATAGCGGATCTCGGTGGTCGCGACCGTGTCGTTCTCGTTGATGATCGGCACTGAGCCGAGCCTCAGCAACTGGTTGATCGTGGCGCGCGCGTTCAAATAGCGGCGGCGCTCCTCCGTATCGCCGAGCGTCAGCAGGATCTGGCCGGCGATGATCTGATCGGTCGAAAGGCTTTCCGACCAGGCGCGCGCCAGGGCGATCTGGCCGACCGCGGCGGTCGCCTGGCTCTCCTCGAGCTTCAAGGCTCCGGCCGGCAGGTTCAGCACGGTGCGGCCGAGGGCGATGGCGCCGGAGGAGACCACCAGCACCTCGACACCCTTGGCCTTCAGGGCGGCGATGTCGGCGCACATGGCGTCGAGCCAGCTCTTCCTTAGCCCCGTCTTGCGATCGACGAGCAGGGCCGAGCCGATCTTTATGACGATCCGGCGGTATTTTGCGAGCGGTTTGCGCGTAGCAGCCATCTCAAACCTGCTCCTCGCCCGCCTTGGCGGCGGAAATGACGTCGCGCAGTGCCCTCAGCGCCTCGGTCATGCCCCTGTTGGTAACGGCCGAGATGAGGAGCGGCGGCGCGCCGCAGGCTTTGGCGAGCGCCTTCGCCTTCGCCTTCAGCTCCTCGTCGTCAAGCACGTCGATCTGCGACAGCGCGACGATCTGCGGCTTATCTTCGAGCCCGCCGCCATAGGCATCGAGCTCGTGCCGGACCGTCGTGTAGGCCTTGGCGACATCCTCCTCCTGCGCCGAGACCAGGTGCAGAAGAACGCGGGTGCGCTCGACATGGCCGAGGAAACGGTCGCCGATGCCGATCCCCTCATGGGCGCCCTCGATCAGCCCGGGAATGTCGGCGAGGATGAATTCCCGCCCGTCGATGGTGGCAACGCCGAGATTGGGATGGAGCGTCGTGAAGGGATAGTTGGCGATCTTCGGCCGGGCGCGCGTGCAGGCGGCGAGAAAGGTCGACTTGCCGGCATTCGGCAGGCCGACGAGGCCGGCATCGGCGATCAGCTTCAGCCTGAGCCAAATGGTTTTCTCCTCGCCCTCGAGACCGGGATTGGCCCAGTTCGGCGCCTGGTTGGTCGAGGTCTTGAAATGGGCATTGCCGAAGCCGCCATTGCCGCCGGCGGCGAGCCGATAGCGCTGGCCTTCCGCGACCATGTCGACGATCAGCGTCTCATTGTCCTCCTCGAAGATCTGCGTGCCGACCGGCACTTTCAGCGTCACGTCGGCGCCCTTGGCGCCGGTGCGGTTGCGGCCCATGCCGTGGATGCCGGTCTTGCCCTTGAAGTGCTGCTGGTAGCGGAAGTCGATCAACGTGTTGAGACCGTTCACCGCCTCCACCCAGACATCGCCGCCGCGACCGCCGTCGCCACCGTCCGGCCCGCCGAACTCGATGAATTTCTCGCGGTGGAAGGAGACGGCGCCTGCGCCGCCATCCCCGGACCGGATATAGACTTTTGTTTCATCGAGGAATTTCATCGGTTCGCCATTTCTTGCATGTTCGGCTTGATTGTCTGCAGAGCGGGCTGCGCGCGCAAAACCGCGTGGAGTTTTCCATGACCCCGCCTCTTCGCCGCCATCGATATAGGCGGTTCCGGCGGAGGTCAAAGACTATCGTGCAAAAGAACCCGCCAGAGCCGGCTCTGGCGGGTTCGGTTCGTCAGGCTGGCCGGCGCAGGTCCTCGGCCGACAGCCGCGTTTCGATATGCGCCACCATGGTGTTGCGGGCGAGCGCATAGATCTGGCTGCAGCCGGTGATCTTGAAGCCGAGCTTCTCCTGCACCTTGAGCGAGGCGGGGTTGTCGGCGAAGACCCCCGAATGCAGCACCGCCTCCGGCATCCGCCGCAGGAACCGGTCGACCGCGGCATAGACCGCCTCGCTCGCTAGGCCCTTGCCCCAATAGAAGCGGTTCAGCCAGTAGCCGACATGCCATTCGCCGTGTCTCAGTTCGATGCCGACGCAGCCGATATGGACGTCGTCGCCGGACGTGACGGCGAACGTCCAGTCGGGCAGCACGTTCGCCGCCTGGCGGTTCAGCCAGTCGAGCGCGTCCTGCTGGTGATAGGGCGCCGGCACCCGCGCCAGCATGCGCGCCACCCGGAAATCGCCGAGCGATTCGGCGATCGGTGCCGCGTCGGAGAGGCGGTGCGGCCGCAGTCTGAGCCGCTTCGTCTCGATGTCCGGGCAGGGGCCGGGATCGGGCTTTGCGACGATCCGCGCCCGTTCGGTGACGAGCGCGTTCATCGCATGCCTCCCCAGCTCTTGAGCGAAACCCAGGTCTTGCGGTCGAGCCTGTACCACTCGACGGCGACGGTGCCGCCGAGCGCCAGGCTGTCGACCATGCCGGAGCCCTGGAACTGGAAGCCGCACTTCTGAATGACCCGGCGCGAAGCCATGTTCATGACCCGGCAGCGCGCATCGATCTGGTCGATGTCGCGGGTGCGGAAGGCCATGTCGGTCAGCGCTTGCGTCGCCTCGGTGGCATAGCCCTGGTTCCAATGGGGCTCGCCCAGCCAGTAGCCGAGTTCGACCGTCCTGCCGTCGGCATGCGGCTCGATCCCGCAGCAGCCGAGGAATGCGCCATTGTCCGCTTTGGTGATCGCGTAGACGCACTTGCCAATCGTGCCGGCTTTTGCGCGTCGCACGAAATCGGCCGCATCCGCCGTGGTGTAGGGGTGCGGCATGCGCGAGACCATGGTGGCGATATTGGCGTTGTTGGCAAGATGGGCAAGGGCGTCGATATCGTCTTCATGCGGGGCGCGCAAAACGAGCCGGGGCGATAACAATATCGGGCAATCGGTCCTTGACCGTTGAGGCCTCAGCCTTTGTTCGGGAGACCGGGATTGGTCTTCCCTGACGAGCTCGGTTTGCATGGTTCTTCCTCCAGATACGTGAAAAGGGGAGCTGGGTATTGCCCCATCTCCCCTTTGAAGTCTGGCTTTAGAACCTTGCGGGTGCGTCAGCCGGGTCGATGAGACGCCGGCTGTTTTAGAGCGCTACCGGCTTATTCCGCTGCTTCGGCTTTCGGCATTACAGACACGTAGACTCGGCCGTTGGCCTTCTTACGGAAGTCCACGTTACCGGTCGTAAGCGCAAAAATCGTATGGTCCTTGCCGAGGCCGACATTGGCGCCGGCATGCCACTTCGTGCCGCGCTGGCGCACGATGATATTGCCTGGAATGACGGCTTCGCCGCCGAACTTCTTCACGCCAAGGCGCTTGGACTCAGAATCGCGACCGTTGCGCGACGAACCGCCAGCTTTCTTGTGTGCCATTGGTGTTCTCCTTTAAACCTTCGATCCCGAACTCAGTTTGCAGCTTCAGCGGCGGCTTCGGTCTTCTTCGAAGCCTTCTTCGCCTTGCCGCCGGCGGCAGCGATGTCCAGGATGCGGACGGTCGTCTGATGCTGGCGATGGCCGCGCGAACGCTTGGAGTTCTGGCGGCGGCGCTTCTTGAAGGCGATGACCTTCTTGGCGCGGCCCTGGTCCACGACCTCGGCGCTGACAACGGCACCTTCGACAAACGGAGCACCGATGGTTGCATCGGCGCCGACGCCGACCATCAGGATCTCGGTGAATTCGATCTTGTCGCCTGCAACGCCTTCCAGCTTTTCGATGGTGATGACGTCGTCGGCTGCCACGCGGTACTGTTTACCGCCGGTCTTGATGACTGCGAACATTTGTTATCCTTTCATGTTCGGTCCGGCTCTTTGCCTGAAACAGCAAGGCCGTCTTTTTTTCAGTCGTTACGTTGAGCGGAGCGCCTTGAGGGAAACTCTTGGCCACCGCCAGTGAACGGGCACAAACCATGACCCGCCGCGGTGCGGGCAGGCCACACCACTTCATGGCGCGGATTAAGGGAGTCGCCCTGCCTTGTCAAGGCGAAAGGTACTGAGTTGAAGATATTCTTCTTTCTGCCCCTTGTCAGCGGCGGAAACTGCCGCTATGAACCGGCCGCGCTCACATAGCGCCAACCGGCCCCGCGGAGAGGTGGCAGAGTGGTTGAATGCACCGCACTCGAAATGCGGCATGGGTGCAAGCCCATCGGGGGTTCGAATCCCCCCCTCTCCGCCAGTACACTAGTAAGTATTTGAATTGTTTGGCGAAGACCATTAAAGCAGCGGCTCTAGCCTAAGCTCTTTCCAACGAATCCGCGCGTCCTCGCTCGAAGTGGACCCGCTGACCATATCCGCTTGCCCGGCTGCATGCGTAAATCCCCTCCTGCTCCCATCGCGTCAGCGCGGTGGCGGAAGATACGGCGACCATCGAAACGTGCGCGAAGCAAGAAGATGATTGCCTTGAGCGCCACCCGTAAGCAGACGCGCCTAGACCCCGTCTACGATCCTGGATTTTTGCGCCCGCTTCCTTGAGTTGGCGATGCGCGTGTCGTTGAAGCGTAGCCAGTTGAGTTGCACGTCGATCAGGCGCTCGAGGTTTGCGTCTGTCTGGCGGAGGAGGAGGTCTAGGTCCCTGTCGCGCCCGCCCGTCGATGCTCGTTGCCCATTCACCGCTGCGCCCCCCACGATCACGAATTCCCCGTAGGCATCGATCAACCGTTGAGGCTGAACAATGTCGTCGTCAGGATCCAGAAGTGCGAAGGCGTGGCTGGGTCCGCCTCAACCGAGCCGCTGCCTAACGTCGGCACCCCATCGCTGCCTTCACGACCGAATAGCCAACCAAAGTCCTCGGGCTTGGGCGGGGGCGATGATGCGGTGAGCTTCTCCAATCAATCGACCGTCTGCACGGGGTGGTGAACAGACGTCCAGAAGAATATCCCTGGGCGTCCGCTAGGACGGGACGAAGGCGCCGTTCAGACGCCCGCGAATTTGGGGCGTTCACGCTGTCGCTGCGGCACGAGAGATCTGCTGAGATGCTATGAAATGATCCAAGCTGAGACCATCTTATGCGCACCGCCTGCAACCAATTAAGGCATAACTCAATCATCATCCCCGTCGACCCCGCGGGGATTTTTGCTCTTGGCTGATAGGGGCTGATACTCGCCGCTGTCCTCGTGACCGGGGCTTGATTCAGCAGCGGCTCGTGTCCCAAAGATTCGGTGTTTCAGGTTGTCTCCTCGCGCTCAAATTTCTTCCTTCCTCAAACGACGTTTGCACAAATCTACGGCCTCTCCTCGAACCGTTGTGGTCGACCAGTGCCTGCCACCCCAACGAAGCAATTTGGTCAAGTTCGATAATCGCCGCAGCCAGCATAGGAGGGATGCCTCAATGTAATGCCGATGAACTCTGGATCGTGCGCAATTTACGGGGCAAGGGACAGGGTGTACTCTTCCCAGAACCGCGGTGGCGACGTTTGAGAAGGCACGAAATCCTTTTTGACTGCGTGCAAGCCGTCCCGGAGACACAGCGATGAGCCTGACGCGACGTCATATGCTGACCAGCACCATGGGAACAGTGGCATGTGCGGTTGCCTTGCTGGCGCCGAAGCATTCCCGGGGAGCGGATGAGGTAGAGGACTTTCTCTTCCGTGTGACTGGGCGAAAGGCAACGCCCTCGAATCGGCTTCGCCTCGTGATGCCGGCGGAATTCTCGACCGGCTATACGGTGCCTATGAGCATCTCGGTCGACAGTCCGATGACCGAGGCCGATCACGTCAAATCCGTCCGTGTATTCGCTCCGAAGAACCCGCTCGTCGAAGTGGCACAATTTCATTTCGTTCCGGGTCGCAGCCTTCCCCGCGTCTCGACGCGCGTCCGGCTGGCCGCCCCGCAACATGTGGTGGCACTTGCTGAGATGAGCAACGGTAACCTGCTGATGGCACAGGCCTGGGTGGCTGTCGCCACCAATGGCTGTCTCTGAAAGTGGCGCAAGGAGGTAGGCGTGACCACTCCCGTACCCCGCGTGATGGTTCCAGGCTCGGTACCAAAAAACGAGGTGTTCACGGTCAAGGCCATCATCCAGCACCAGATGGAGACGGGGCTGCGCACCGATTCCGCGGGCAAGACGATCCCGCGGAAGATCATCAATCAGTTCGTCTGCCGCTACGGCGGCCTCGAGGTCTTCCGTACCGATCTGCACGAAGCCGTCTCGGCCAATCCGTTCCTTGAGTTCCAGTTGCTCGCGACGGAAAACGGTCGCCTTGAGTTCTCCTGGCGGGAGGACGGCGGCGCGACCTATTCGCTGTATCATGACATAGTGGTCACCTGACATGAAGCGGGAACGGGCGGCCGCGCTTGTCTCGCGTGCGAAGGGTCTCGCATCCGAAATCCGGTGGTTGCTTGGTCTTTTGCTTTCCGCGATCCTGCTTTTTCCCGAAAGTTCCGCTCCTGCGGACGTTAGTCAAGGCGCGCAGATTGCCGCGACCTGCGCGTCCTGTCACGACCCAACTGGCGGCGGGCAGGCCATCCCGCCGATTGCGGCACTGGACGAACAGGCTATCGTGAAAGCCATGCTCGCCTTTCGTGCAAGTGAAAGCCCCAGTCTTGTAATGCATGCGGTCGCATTGTCGCTCAGTGACGACGAGCTGGCCGCAACAGCGCGCTATCTCGCTGACAGAGCCAACGCCGGGAGGCAGCCGTGACGGATTGGACGCGTCGCCAGATCGGCGGCCTGATCGGAGGAGCGCTGCTGGCGCTGGCCGCGCCACACATTGTTCGCGGTCAGGGGCGGGCTAAAGTTGTAGTGATCGGCGGCGGCATCGGCGGCGCAACGGTTGCCCGATACCTCGGCGACATGAAGTCAATTGACGTCACACTGGTCGAACCGAACTCCACCCACGTCACTTGCTTCTCCAGCAACCTCTATCTTGCCGGTCTTCGCTCGCTCGCCTCCCTGACTTTCGGCCTGGAGATGCTGGCCGAAGGCCACGGCATAACGATCATCCGCGACAGCGCGGTGGCTATCGATCCTGCAGGAAGGGCTGTCGAACTTCGCGGCGGCACAAAGCTCTCCTATGACCGCCTCGTCGTCGCACCGGGGATCGCCTTCAAGTTCGGCGAGATCGAGGGCTATGATGAGGCAGCGGCAAAGATCATGCCGCATGCCTGGATTGCCGGACCCCAGAGTGAACTGCTGCGCCGACAACTCAAAAGCATGGACGACGGCGGTGTGTTCGTTATCGCTGCGCCTCCAAACCCGTTCCGCTGCCCGCCGGCCCCATATGAGCGGGCCTCGCTGGTCGCTTACTATTTCAAGCAGTTCAAACCCAAATCGAAGATACTCATTCTCGACGCGAAGGATAAGTTTTCAGGTCAGGAACTGTTTCAGGATGCGTGGTCGCGCCACTATCCGGGCATGATTGAATGGCTACCGTCTCAGTTCATCGGGGCAATCAAAGCCGTAGATGTTGCGGCGCGATCGGTGGTGACAGAAGGCGAGACGTTCAGGGCGGCGGTCGCCAATATTATTCCAGCCCAAAAGGCGGGGCTCATCGGCGAGAAGGCAGGTCTCACTGACGCATCCGGCTGGTGCCCAGTCGATCCTGTGACGTTCGAGTCGACGTTGCAGCCCGGCATCCACGTTGTAGGCGACTCGATTATCGGCGGCGACATGCCGAAGTCTGCCTTCTCTGCCAACAGCCAGGCCAAAGCATGCGCTTTTGCCATTGCGGCTTCCCTCACGGGCTCGCGTCAGTTTCCGCCGCACCTGTTCAACTCGTGCTACACGTTTCTGGCGCCCCACGACGCTTTCACCAATGCCCTCACCTTCGTACCCGAGGGCGGAAGAATAAAAACCGTAAGAATGTTCATCAGCAAGGTGGGCGAGAGCGCTGAGGTCCGCCGCCGCACCGCCCATCACGCCGTGGGCTGGTATTCCGCCTTCACTGCGGACGTGTTCGGCGGAGGTTCCTGAAGAAATAACTGGGTCTGGCGACCAGCGTGATGGATCCGGGTCCGGCAGGCGCTGGAGCCCATCGAATGCATAACGACGAACGCTCGATCCGACATGACGGCCGCCGCGAGAATCGGCTTCAGAAATCGGATGGACGCGGCGTCAATGCGCGGCGTCAATGCGATGAGATTGTAGCCAGGCCCAGTGGAGATTGGTGAGAACGGTCCGGCGAACCGTGCGGGCGACGTCGATCCAAGGCATCATCCCCCCTTCGGGAAGACGAGTGCAGTCTTTGCCAAATGACCTTGCCCCGTTGAAATAGTCCATTTTGAAGTAAGCTCTGGCCCATTGAGAGGACCAGGGAATGAAACGCAACCGTTTTACGGACGAACAGATCATCGGCATTCTGAAGGAGCATGAAGCGGGCACGCCGGTCTCGGAGCTCTGCCGCAAGCACGGTGTCAGCGATGCCAGCATCTACAAGTGGAAGGCCAAGTTCGGCGGGATGGACGTGTCTGAGGCCAAGCGGCTGAAGACGCTTGAGGACGAGAACACGAAACTGAAGCGGCTTCTGGCAGACGCCATGCTCGACAATGCCGCTTTAAAAGACCTTTTGGGAAAGAAGTGGTGACGCCCGCAGCAAGGCGGAACGCTGTCGCTCATCTGATGGATCGCCACCAGATGAGTGAACGGCGGGCGTGTAAAGCCATCGGCTTTTGCCGGATGACGATCCGTTACGAAACCAGGCGCAGCGATGACCATGACCTTCGCGAGCGGATGAAGGCGCTGGCGCATGAACGTCGCCGCTTTGGATATCGACGCCTTCATGTGCTGCTCAGGCGTGAGGGTCACCTTGTGAACCATAAGCGGCTCTTCCGGCTCTATCGGGAAGAGAAGCTGACAGTGCGCAAACGTGGTGGCCGCAAGCGAGCGATCGGCACACGCGCACCGATGCTGATCCCGCTTGCCGCCAATGATCGCTGGTCACTGGACTTCGTGTCGGATCAACTCACCGATGGACGCCGGTTCCGAATTTTGACGGTCGTCGACGATTGCACCAGGGAATGCTTGGGCCTCGTCGCCGATACGTCGCTTTCCGGCCTGCGGGTTGCCCGTGAGCTTGACCGGATCATCGAGGGGCGCGGCAAGCCGAAGATGATCGTCAGCGACAATGGCAGCGAGTTCACCAGCAACGCGATCCTGCAATGGACGGACGGGGCCAAAGTGGACTGGCATTATATTGCGCCGGGCAAGCCGATACAGAACGCCTTCATCGAAAGCTTCAATGGGCGGCTGCGAGACGAGCTCCTGAATGAAACTCTCTTCTCGTCACTGACCCATGCTCGATCCGCGCTTTCAAACTGGCGCAGCGATTACAACGATCATCGACCACACTCTGGACTTGGCTGGATGACACCGGCCGAGTTCGCTCAGACAATCAACCCGCGACGTGATGCGGTGCTGCGCAGCCGGAATGGCTCCGCACCGCAACCCGCCGCTACCGCCCCGAATACAGCAACCCAAAACCGCTGGAGCGAACTCAAAACTGGATAAAACTTGGGGGCAAGGTCACAAAACATGCCTCCCTTGCCCGCGCCAGTTCGGGTTCACGCAAGGATGGCCGTAGCGCTCATGCGGACAGCGGCCGCCTTAAAACTTGCCCGGCTGCAGCACCGAACCGGTGTTGGACCACGTGATGTAGGCTTCGAGCGCCTTCATTGCCTCGGATTCCGGATCGATCTTCACGCCCTGGTTCGGCTTCTCGATGCACCAGTTGATCATGTCGCGGAGGGTAGCGAACTTAGCGATCTGCGCTTGGAACTTCGGGAAGGATTGGGGGTGTGTGTCGGACGCCATGGGATGACACATCGCGCAGGCCATGCCAGTTTTCGAGAGGTCGTCGGCAACACCTAGCTGCTCGGCCATCTTTTGGTCGCCATGGAAGAGAAGGTCACCCTTCCTGACCTCTTCCATGAACACTTCCTGGTAGAGCTTCAACTGCTCCTGCTTTACCGGATCTTTATGGGCGCTGGTCGGTCCCGCGAAAACGGCGGCAATGGCAATTCCCCCAATCAAGGGGAAGCGCCGCAGTGAACAGCGGATTTTCGAATGGGTTGTCATGACCCTTCCTCCGCTAACGATATGGCCACATGTTGTCGGCGATCCTTGGGCGAATAACCTCAGAAACATGCTTGTCATGGTCTTCCGGGGATTGCACGAAGACTTCCTTGCGCCCCCACATGATATATTCCGTTTCCAACTGGTCGTTGGCCGCCACATCGATCTTGCTCCAGCCGACTCCATCATAGGGATCGCCGGGGTCGACACGGATCATCGGCTTGGTGAGCTTCGGCAAACCTTCCGGGGCATAGGGCCACGGCCAGGACGTTGCCAACATCCCAATCGAACGCAACGTCCCGATCTCGTTGTAGAGGACCTGGTGCACGTGACCGTGAATGTTCGTGACCTTGGCATACGGTTTCAGCACCTCATGGACTTCGCGCCAGTCACGCACCCAGAAATTCCACGGCGGATAGTACTCGTAAAGGGGGTTGTGGCTGAAGATCACGACGGGGCGCTGCTTGTCCCAGTCGGCGAGGGTCTTTTCCATCCAGTCGAGCTGATCCCGGCCGACGCCCGCCCATGGTCCGGCGACGGTGCCGTCGAGTGTGGCCATATGCCCCATCCGCTCTTCGGGCGTCATGTTCTTGGCCGTCCAATAGTCCGGTCCGCGGCTGACGGTGTCGAGGCCAATGAAGCGCACACCCTTATGGTCGAAGGTCCAGTTGGGCTGGCCAAACAGCTCGCCCCATTTCTTGCCCATGTCGAGGTACCAGTCGTGCTCGCCGGGGATGTAATGTTTCGGGATCTTGATCTCCTTCAGCAGGTCGACGCCGAGTTCCAGCTCTTCTATCTTTCCAAGTTGGGCCAGGTCACCACCGAAAATCAGGAAATCGGCCGGCGGATCCATCGCCTGGACTTCTTGGGCCGCACGCACCACCTTGTCTACGAAGCGTGTGTTCAGGGATCTTGGATAGAGATGGGTGTCGGATATCCAGGCAAACTTGAAGGGCGTCTCGGCCGCGTGAGCAATATCGAGCGTGTTGAGCAGCGGCCACCAGGCGAAGGCCTGACCGACAGTTGCCGCGCCGAAGATCAGGGATCCGTGGATAAAGGTGCGGCGGGTAATTTTCAGCGAGTCATCGGGCCGAACCCCTTCGGGTTGCAGTACCGAATGCATTTCGCGGCGAATGCGATCAAGCTCGTCAGACATGACGAATCCTCCTCTTAGGCCGAAAGAAGAACTCGGCTCAGAGGCAGACATGGCATGTAAGCCAGTCAGTGCTTTTCTTGTTCTTTATTTTACGTCTCTCACGCCGACACGTTACTATGCTACTTCTTCTTGAGCTCGATGTCGAACTTGGTGGCTTTCCCGCCCTCGACTTTAACGGGCATTTCTATGGGTCCGATAAAGGGCTGCACTGCCACGAGCTTGTAGTCGCCCGGCGGGATGTCAGTGATGGAAAACTTGCCGTCAGCGCCGGTGACCGCGTAGTAGGGATTGTCCACCACGTAAATCCAGCCTTCCATCCAACCATGTGCGTCGCAGTCGATACGGACGGTGCCCGGCCGCGGCAATTCTACCGGTATGCGCTGGCCTTTGTTCGGCAGGGCCAGGTTAAAGGCGGTGCGCTTGCCGTAAAAGCCGTGCGTGTTGTGAAGCACCGGGTCCGAGTTGATCACATCGAGCGGGCCTGCCGCGATCACCTGCACCTGGGGTTCAAACCGGCATTTCAGGTTGTTTAGCTCGGGCGTCTTGCCGGGTGCCGGCCATTCCTTTCCCGATGCGACGTCGACCAGATATACAACCGCGCTTTCGACCGCCTGATCGGCGCCAACGCGGATTAGCGGTTCGTCCCGCGGTTGCCCGCAAACCTCAACATCTTTCGTCGGTATGATTTTGGTCGTCGGAACGTCGCCGCGATAGACGATGACGCCTTCAATCGACCCGCCTCCGGTCACGGCGCTTACCTCATAGGATAGAGCCGGCGGTGCGATCATCATAACCGCAGCGGTTCCAAGAAACTTAGACAAGAAGCGGTGCTTTGCCACAGCAAGCCTCCCTCGCCTTGAAGGAAACATTGTATTTTCCTTCAGAATGATTCTAATATCAAGGCGAAATCGCGATTTTGGCAGGGCTGGCGACGAATATAGATAGACGCCAGCGGGAAGCTCCCGGCCGCGTCATATCTCTTCGTATCCATTGCAAGGCTGAGCTATCGGAGCAGTTCTTCGGCCTCGCCAGGCATCCGGTTGGCATGGCCGCTGAACGCGTGCAGCAAAGGATGTTGGCCTGCGATGAGGAGGCACGACATGGAGAGGCGGAACGGCCTGCTTTGGGCTTCGACTTGCCGACGCGCGGTCTTCCATGGATTGTTTTCGGCTGCGGTATTCGTAAGCACCGTGCCTGGATTCGCAGCGTCGCCGGTGACCGTGGGCGGACCGTTCAGCCTCATCGAACCGGGTGGCGCCGTGGTGACCGACGCGAAGTTCCGCGGCAGATGGATGCTGGTCTTCTTCGGTTACACCTCGTGTCCGAGTCTTTGTCCAACGACGCTGAGCGAGATTGCCATCGCTCTCGACAGACTTGGCCCCGAGGCAGCGAAGGTGCAGCCAATCTTCATCACAGTCGATCCCGAATGCGATACGCCCGCTGTCATGGGGCAATATACCGGCGCCATCGACCGGCGGATCCTGGGATTGAGCGGAAGCGGGGAGCAGATCGCCGCGGTGGCGCAGAAATATGGCGCTTACAGCGACCACCATCTGCTGGAAACAGGCGCCGATTATATCGTTGACCACAGCACATACATCTATGTCATGGACCCTCAGGGCAAGTTCGTTCGCGGCTTGCGGGCCGGTATGTCCGGTGATTCCATGGCCGATATGCTGCGGCAAGTGATGACGAAGCATCGCGAGTGAATCGTCGAACGGTTGCAACTCGGAGACAAGGAGGCCATGTCTGAAAGCTTGTCTCGCGCTCAAAGGTTCGTGACAGCTCGATACGATCGGTTCTTCGCCGACGCGACGGCCCAGCTCCATGCCGAGCATCGGTATCGTGTCTTCGCAGACCTCGAACGGATCGCCGGGAATTTTCCGCGCGCAATCTGGCACGGATCGGGCGGGTCGAAGGAAGTCGTTATCTGGTGTTCCAACGACTATCTGGGCATGGGGCAACACCCGAGTGTGATCGGCGCCATGACTGAAACAGCGAAGCGTCTGGGAACAGGCGCGGGGGGCACGCGCAATATATCCGGAACCAGTCATCCGCTGGTCGAGCTGGAGATCGAACTCGCGGATCTTCATCACAAGGAAGCGGCGCTGGTTTTCACCTCAGGATATATCTCAAACCAGACAGGGATATCCACGATTGCGAAGCTGGTCCCCGATTGTGTCATCCTCTCGGATGCGCTCAATCATAATTCGATGATCGAGGGTATACGACAGTCTGGATGCGAAAAGCGGATCTTCCGTCACAGTGATCTCTGCCATCTCGAGGAATTGCTGAGAGCGGCCGGGCGGGTGCGGCCGAAATTGATCGTTTTCGAAAGCCTCTATTCGATGGATGGCGACATCGCTCCGATTCGCCGCATCTGCGATCTTGCCGAATGTTACGGGGCCATGACTTACCTCGATGAGGTCCATGCCGTCGGCATGTACGGCCCGCGCGGTGGCGGCATCGCTGAACGAGACCGCGTCATGCAGCGGATCGATGTTATCGAAGGAACGCTTGCCAAGGCGTTCGGCTGTCTTGGTGGCTACATAACGGGAACCGCCACGCTCATCGATGCGGTTCGCTCCTACGCGCCGGGGTTCATCTTCACCACGGCTTTACCTCCACCAATTTGTGCCGCGGCCACCGCCGCGATCCGCCATCTGAAGGTGTCGCACTCTGAGCGACGCGCTCATCAGGACCGCGTTCAGCGGGTAAAGGCAGAGCTAATCGGGGCGAGGCTGCCGGTCATGGCCAGTGGCAGTCACATCGTTCCAGTGCGGGTCGGCGATCCCGCCAAGTGCAAGTCGGCGAGCGACATGCTGCTCGCCGGGCATCGCATCTACATTCAGCCGATCAACTATCCTACCGTGGCGAAGGGAACCGAGCGGCTGCGCATCACGCCCTCTCCGTGCCATGACGACATCATGATCTGCCAACTTGTGGCCGCGCTCAGCAAGGTTTGGGATGAACTCGGGCTGCCACGCGAAAGTACCGCCTCTGCGGCGGAAAGAAGAGGTACCGCGTTGCCCTAAAAAGACCGCGCCAATCAAAAAGCGTCGTTGCGTCCTTTGGTCATCCGCTCAGATGCGCGACGCAAGAAAGGGAGGGAGACATGACGGCCAAGGAGATCAGGCTCGCTTTCCGGGCGCGCGACAGCATGCTGCATGGCATCGACACGCTCGCGCGTGCTGTCGCTGTCACGCTTGGGCCGCGCGGGCGAAACGTAGCCATCAATCGATCCTTTGGCACGAAAATCACCAAGGACGGTGTGACGGTCGCGAGGGAAATCGAACTCGAGGACCGATTCGAGGACATGGGCGTTCAGTTGCTCAGGCAGGTCGCCATCAAAACCTCGTATCAGGCGGGCGACGGAACGACGACAGCGGTGGTCCTCGCCGACGCAATCCTCAGGGGCGGTGTCCGGGCGGTCACTGCCGGCATGAACCCGATGGACCTGAAGCGCGGGATCGATCGTGCGGTCGAGGCGGTCGTCGCGGAGTTGAAACAGAATGCAAGAGCTGTCGCTTCAAATGTCGAGATCACGCAGGTCGCTACGATTTCGGCCAATGGAGATCGAGAGATCGGCCACATCATCGCCGAGGCTATGGCGGAGGTCGGCAACGCCGGCGTGATCATGATCGAGGAAGGGAGATCGCTCGAAACCGAAAGCGAAGTCATCACCGGCATTCAGTTCGACCGCAGCTATATCTCTCCCTATTTCGTCACCAATCGAGACAAAATGCGGGTGGAAATGGAAGAGGCACTTATCCTCGTTTGCGAGAAGAAGCTGTCTAGCCTTAGCGAAATTTTGCCGCTTTTGGAAAAGGTCGTACAGGCTGACAAGCCACTTCTCATCATCGCCGAAGACATCGAGGCTGAAGTCAGGGCGGCGCTTGTTATCAACAGGCTGCGTGGCGGCCTCAAAGTGGCTGCTGTCAAGGCGCCGGCCTACGGCGAGCTCCGCGAGGCGATCATGCAAGACATTGCACTGCTCACCGGCGGAACGGTTATCTCGGAGGATCTAGGTCTTAAGCTCGAGAGCATATCGCTCGACCGTCTCGGACGTGCCCGGAAGATTAGAGTCGACAAACAGAATACCACAATCGCGGAAGGAGGCGGGTCAAGCGCGGACATCGCTGGGCGGATCGCTGCGATCAAGGCGCAGCTTGACCTGTCCACATCCGACTTTGATCGGGAAAAGCTTCAGGAGCGGCTGGCGCGGCTCTCCGCCGGGATTGCCGTGATCCGGGTTGGCGGCGCGACCGAGTCGGAGGTTAGGGAGAAGAAGGACCGTATCCGCAACGCCATGCATGCCACTCGAGCCGCCGTAGAGGAGGGTATTCTGCCCGGGGGCGGCATCGCTCTCTTGCGCGCAAGCAGTGCAATCCGGACTTTGAAGGCTGAGACCCTCGACCAGCAGGCCGGCATCAACGTCGTCAAGGAAGCGATAACCTGGCCGGCGAAACAGATTGCGTCTAATGCGGGCGTGGATGGCTCGCTCGTCGCCGCCCAAATTCTCCAAAGGGACGACTACGGCTGGGGCTACGATGCGCAAACCGGAACGTTTCGCGATCTGTTGGAGGCGGGCATCGTCGATCCCGCCAAGGTCGTGCGCACAGCGCTTCAGGGTGCCGCCTCAATGGCCGGTCTAATGATTATGACTGAGGCCATGGTGGCCGAGGTGCCTGGACCGCCGCCGCCCGAGCTTCCCGGCCATCACGATCACGAGGACAATCTCGACATTGATTTCTAGCGCACCGCATTCGCCAGGATGTCAATGCCGCGCACCATTCTGTTGCTAGCGCCAAACGAGAACATGATTTCCTTGGCAGCCTTCCTTGATCCTTAAGACTTAATGTCCAAGGAACGTCCGGCGACGGGCAAGCTTTAATCAACCGCGCAGGCGAGATTGTCCCGTAGCAGCCCGAGCCGCTTCCAGACATCGAACAGAGCTGCCGCGAGCTGATCAATCACGACGCCCAGGTTTGTCGGTGTTGCAACGCTGTGGGTCCAGCCATCCTGGAAGTGCGATGCGCGCCGATCCCGCTCATCGTTCTCACGACCGGCGTTCGGGAAGGTCGAAGCTGAGCTGCAACATTCGCGCAATATTAATGAGAATTGTCTCGCAGACCTTATCTTGATTAGTATCCAGATATTTGACAGTCCAGTTTGCCCCGTTCTCCCTCGTTTCGAGCCGCTGAATCACAAAATCTGTGACGTACTCGCATCCCGGCTCCTTATGAAGATCCGCGAGGATCAATTCCTTAAGCTCCGAAGCTTCCTTTGTATGTCTTTGCATGGCCGCCTCCTTCCGGATGACAACTTTCGGCGCATCGCTCAACTGCATAATCGCGATCTCCGCCGTGGCTAGACATGGTACTGTTTTAGCTCTATTTTTAAAAGTTGCCCCTCGTCCTCATGAGGTGGCTTCTATGACGATGAGCGGGTTATTGGTGCATCGAGAAGCCGAACCAGGGCGAGAAGATCGATCCCCAATCGGAGGCGATGATGGCGCCCGAGGCGTACATCACCTGTTCGAACACCGGCTCGGTGTTGGTGCCACGTAAATACTAGTCTAGTCGATAGACCGGGCACCGGCTGCAGGGAGCGCGTCGCGAGTCGACCATCGGTGGGGTTGAAGCAGTCGTGCGGCCCAGGAACCGCGCGGGGAGGTCTATGCGTTGGCAGAGACTGGGATGGAACTGCGCGGCAACTTCGCGAATGTGGACCTGGATGCGCTGGTCGACAACCGGGTCGTGCGGACCTGGCTTTATTTTGGCATGTTCTGGCTCATGGTGACGCCATCCGTCGGCGTTTTGATCTCGAGCACCTTCAACTATCCCGACTATCTCGGATCTGGGAACCTCGAGCTCACCTTCGGCCGGCTGCGCCCGGTCCACGTCAACGGAGTCATCTTCGGCGCCTTCTCGACGCTTTTCATCGGCCTTTGCTACTATCTTGTACCGCGTCTGTCGGGGGTGCGGGTAATATGGTCGGAGTGGTCGGTTCTTCTTGCATGGGTCTGGAACATCGCAACACTTGCCGGTTTGGTCGGCTTGCTGATCGGCGACAGTGACGGTTTGGAAGCCGGAGAGCTTCCGCTCTACGCGAAAGTCGCATTCTTCATCGTGGTGGCTATTGCTACCGCGCAGTTCCTGATCACGATCAGTCGACGGCTCGAGCCGGCAATCTATGTCGCGCTATGGTACCTGATCGCCACTTTCGTGTGGACGACGATGAACTTCGTGCTTGGAAGCTTCATCCTGCCATACACGATCTCGGGCATCAACAGCGCCGCCTTCCATGGCCTCTACCTCCACTACATCGTCGGGCTGTGGCTAACGCCCGCAGGCTACGTGATCATCTACTATTTCCTGCCGGTCAGCGCGCGAAATCCGCTCTATGCCCACAAGCTCTCGCTGGTAGGCTTCTGGTCCCTGGCATTGTTCTACCCGTTCGTCGGCATCCACCATTACCTCTACAGTCCGATCGCCGACTGGGCCGAGACCTTGGCCGTCGTCACGTCGATGCTGCTGATCATTCCGGTGTGGACGGTGCTGGTGAACTTCTTCGGCACCATGATGGGCAAGTGGCATGAGTTCGGCAGGAACCTGCCGGCGAAGTTCCTGATCATGGGCTCGCTCATGTATCTCGTCGGCTGCTTCCAAGGTTCGACCGAGGCGCTGCGGCAGCTGCAGCAGCCGACCCATTTCACCGATTTCGTCATCTCGCATTCGCACCTCACCGTGTTCGGCACCTTCGTCGTCTGGGCGATGGGGGGCCTCGTCTATACTTGGCCGCGGCTGTTCGGGCGCGAACTCTGGTCCTTCAAACTTGGCAACTGGTCGTTCTGGCTGATCACCGTCGGGATCGCGACCATGGGCCTGGTCCTCACAGCGGGCGGGCTGCAGCAGGGTTATCAATGGATGAATGGGGTCGAATGGCTCGACTCGCTCGTCTGGGTGAAGCCCTATTGGCTGGCGCGGACCCTGTCAGGTATCAGCATGGATATCGGCATGTCGCTGCTGGTGGTGAATCTGATGCTGACCGCGCTGACTAGCCCGGCGGCTGAGGCGCGACGCGTCCGCGGGCCGGTGGGAGCCCCTATCCCGTCCCCGGCGGGAGGGCTCGAGCGGTGAACGTTCGCTTCTTCGCGCTTTTCGCCGGCGTCTTCTGCATCACCCTCGCGGTGATCACGCAGGGCGTGCTGCCCTTCGTGGAGCCATCCTCGCGAACTACGCGCGTGACCTCGGTGGTGCGCACGGATTTCGGCCAGCTGAAATGGATGGTTTCAGAGGCGACAGACTACACCGAGCAGCAGCTTCGCGGCCGCAACATTTACCTGCGCGAGGGCTGCTGGTACTGTCATTCGCAATTCGTGCGGCCAGTGACCGGCGAGATCCGCCGCTGGGGACCGGTTAGCGAGGCGGGCGAATACGCCTATGACGTGCCCCACCTGTTCGGCACACGCCGGATCGGACCGGACCTGACGCGCGTCGGCCTGAAATACAGCGACGAATGGCACCTGGCGCACTTCTACGATCCGCGAATGCTCGTGCCGGACTCTATAATGGCGCCGTATCGCGGCCTCTTCCACGAGCCCGATGCAGCTGTCCGTATCGTTAACGACGGCGCTGGCAATCGGACCGTGGAAAGGACAGAGGTCACCGAAGGCCTGTTCGACTTCGACAGCCAACGAGCGATCCAGTTGACGCCGAATGCGGACGGGTTGCTGTTCGTGCCGCTGGAGGCGCGCGAAAGAAAGCCGATCATCCTGACACCGAACGACGAATACACAGGAGAAACCGTCAGCATCGCGGCGGAAACGGAAGCGTTGGCGGCGCTCGTTTCCTACGTCCAGAAGCTCGGCACGAACCGGGGTAAATGGCGCGATCTCTTCGAGCCGCAAAGCCTGGAGGTCATGGATGCGACTATGCCGCGCTCGGAGGAATGGATTGCTTACGGCAAGGAAGTCTATGAGCGCCGCTGCATCGGTTGCCACGGTGTCAAAGGCGACGGCAACGGGCCGGCCGCCACCTTTATGTTCAACCAGCGGCCCAGGGACTTCACGTCCGCAGTCTTCAAGTTCAGGTTGACAAAGGAGCCCCTGCCCACGGACGGCGACATGCTGCGCACCATTACTCGCGGCATCCGCGGCACAGCAATGCCCCCTTGGTACGAACTGCCGCTCAACGATCGGCTGGCGGTGATCCAGTACATCAAGTATGAGCTCGCGGTTGACCGTTCCGATCCCGCCGCTCCTTACGCTTTCTTCGTCGAGGAACCGCCTGGCCCACCGTTATATATCGGGCGCCCGCCGACCCCGTCCCAGACGATGCTGGACCGTGGCAAGGAGGTTTGGCAGGCGGCGAAGTGCTGGGAGTGCCACGGCCAAGGGGGCAAGGGCGATGGCGAGAAAGCCGCCGGCCTCAAGGATGACCTCGGCTTCCCGATGGTGCCGGCCGACCTCACCAGCGGCCAGTTCAAGTCTGGCCCGGCCGTCGAGGACATCTTCCGGACGATAACTACCGGCCTCAGCGGCACGCCGATGCCGTCCTATCGGAATGCGTTTCCGGATGAGGACCGGTGGGCGCTTTCCTATTTCGTGGTGGCGCTTTCCGCCTATAAAGACCCGCTCTCGCTGCAGCCGCTCTCGATCACGAAGGAGGCCCGCGCGGCGCTGAACAATCTGGAACTGGTCGCGGACAAGCCTGAGCGAGCCTATGTGCCCGATCCGTCGGTGCCGGCGTCCGGCCCGCCAGCTCCGCCTGGCGAGAAACAGGCACCCGCTGGAGGTTAGCGCATGCTCGGTTTTGAAGTCACCGGACCCTATGTGGGCGCCATGCTTATGAGCCTGGCGGCCCTGTTCTTGTTCATCTGGGGCGTCCTATCCGGCGCGTTGAGCGGCACCGACAAAGCCGCCAATGGGTTTTTTGAAAGGGAAATGGAAAATGAGCGATCTGCAGAGCAGCGATCCGGAGAGCCCGAGGCATCCGGAACTGGATGTGCGTCAAAGCTCGCACCCTGAACTGGAGGACTATGCCGGCGGCCTGATACAGGCGCGTGTGGGATTCATTCCGCTATGGCTTCTCGTCGTCTACGTGCTGCTGTTCGCCTGGGGGCTGTATTACATGTATGTTTATTGGGGCGGGCTCGGCCCCGGCCGTCTGTTCTAAGAAGACTGTCGCAAGGGCCGGTAAGGCAGGAATGATGGAGATGTTGATAGCAAAAATTCTCCTTGGGGTCGCCGCATTGAACCTCCTTTTCCTGACCTTCGAGGTGGCGATAAACGTGCTTCGTCTTTATTTCGGCTGACATAGGAGGCGTGGATGCTACAGGACACCGTCTTCAAGCTCGCTGACGCCGGCTTGCCGCAGATGCTCGGCTTCCTCATCTATGGCGGCTGCACCGTCGGCTTTATCATCTATCTTTTCTATCTTGTGCGGCTATAGCGGCGCAGCGAAAACGCCAATGATCTACTACCTCATGATCTTCGCCGCTGGATTTGCAGGTAGCTTTCATTGCATCGGCATGTGCGGCGGCTTTGCCTGCGCGCTGGGCCGCGATCAGCGAGGCGGAGGCGCAACCGTCCTTCGCCACCTGCTCTATAATACCGGCCGGTTGACAACCTATTGCTTTCTGGGCGGGCTCGCGGGTGCGATAGGTCAGGTCATCTGCACCACGCAAGGTCTAACGGCGGTGCCGCTCTTGAACGGCACCCTCGACATCGGCCAACGAATTCTCGCGATCGTCGCTGGCCTGCTCATGATTGCCATGGCGTTGCAGTTCTTCGGCTTGTTGCAGGTCTTTCATCGCCTCGCGATCGGATTTGGCGGCAGTACATTTGCATTGTCCCTGCGCGGTCTGTTGACGGCCCGGAGCAGCGCCGCACCGCTCGCCTTTGGCGTTTTCAACGGCTTCCTGCCATGTCCCCTGGTCTATGCCTTCGCCGCCCAGGCGGCGAGCACCGCCGGAGCGCTTCCCGGGTTCCTCGTCATGGCATGGTTCGGACTGGGAACCTTCCCCGCTATGTTGATGATGGGTGGCGTTGGCCGGATACTCGGGCCAGCCTCGCGGCGGCGCGGCGTGCGGCTGGCCGGTGGCTTTATTCTCTTGCTCGGTCTCATCACGCTCGGCCGTGGTCTCCTGCCTTCTCACGCGCATATCGGCCTTGCCTGGCTGAACGGACATCCCGCATGACTGCGCATGACGACATACTCTGTAGCCACTGTTCACTGCCCGTCGGCCTGCGCCCGATGGAGCGCAGGCTCAACGGCGAGGCTTGCGCGTTCTGCTGCTACGGCTGCTGCATCGCCTTTCAGGTGAAGAGCGGCAGACACGAAGAGTGGGAAGCCGCCTGGCTTCTGATCCAGCTCGGCGTGGGAGGCTTTCTCTCCATGAATATCATGATGTTCAGCCTCCTCCTCTATTCGGACGCGTTCACCGGGGTCGATGCGGGCGTGCTGCCGTGGGTTCACTTTTTGCTCTGGATCTTCGCGACGCCGGCGGTCGTGATTCTCGGCGGACCTTATCTGCGCGAAATGTGGCTCAATGGCATTCAGGGACGAGTGACGTCGTCGGCACTCATCGTGCTTGGCGTCGCTGCCGCGTACCTCTATTCGGCATTGGCCGTGTTCGAGGGCAGCACGCATGTCTATTTCGACACCGCCGTGATGGTGCTGATGCTATTCACCGTTGGCCGCTATCTCGAGGCTGTTGGCCGCGCAAGGGCGGCGCGCGACCTCGAACCTCTTCTGGCCGCAGAAAGCGAGAGCGCGACCGTGGTCCATGGCGCGGCAGAGATCCGCCGTCCGGTGCGGGAGGTGTCGGCCGGCATGCTGGTGCGGGTCCGGCCAGGCGAGCGCATTCCGGTCGACGGTGTGGTTGTCGAGGGGGAATCGAACACCGATGAAGCCGTGATTACCGGAGAAAGCCGGCAAGTGACAAAGGGCGCCGGCTCCAAGGTGATTGCCGGTAGCATCAATATCGACGGCCCGCTCCTGATACAAAGCAGCGGTGACGGAACCGCAACCCGCTGGGCGCGGATTTGCCGGTCGGTGCGCGAAGCGCTGGGCCGTCGCAGTTCAACCCAGCGCGTTGCAGACCGCGCCGTGGGCGTGTCCGTGCCGCTGGTCCTCGCCCTCGGCGGTCTAACGATCGTTTACTGGGCGCAGTCATTGCCGTTCGATAGGGCGTTGCTGATTGGCCTCTCGGTACTGGTGGTTGCCTGTCCTTGTGCCGTCGGCCTCGCTGCTCCGATGGCGACTTCTCTCGGCATCGGCCGGCTCGCGCGGCACGGCTGCCTCGTCCGCGACCCCGGCGTGCTCGAGACTCTCGCGCGTGTACGGTTACTCGCCTTCGACAAGACCGGCACTCTGACTGCGGGCAAAGCGCGTCTCGTCGGCGTCGACCGCGAGGAGGTCGGCATCGACGAAGTACTGGCGCGGGCCGCCGGTCTGGAGCGGCTTTCCGAGCATGGTCTGGCGCGGGCTATCGCCGCAGGCGCCGCTCAGCGGGACATCACGCCGCTCGTCACCCGCGATGTTCGGACGATTCCCGGCCGTGGCATCCGCGGCAGCGCCGAAGGCCGGCCCGTGGCGGTAGGGAACGGCAGGTTGATGAATGATCTGGGCTGGCCGCTTTCCCCGTTCCTGACCGAGCGTGCGCGAACGCTGGAGGCGAGCGGTCATTCGGTGGTCTATGTCGGTTGGGGCGAGCGGGTTCAAGCCGTGCTGTCGCTCGATGACTCACCGCTTCCAGAGGCGCAGGGCGCGATCGCGGCCCTGCGTGAGCGCGGGCTCGACGCCACACTGTTGACCGGCGACTTGGCGCAAGCGGCGGAGCGGATCGCGGCCCTGGTTGGGATCAAGGACGTCAAAGCGGGCCTTTCGCCGGAGGCCAAACGGCTGGCCCTGGATCGGCTCCGCCATGACCACGGTTCGGTGGCGATGGTCGGCGATGGACTGAATGACGGCCCGGTATTGGCCGCCGCAGATGTCGGTATCGCCGTCGGCTCCGCCACCGATCTCGCCCGCGAGACTGCGGCGCTCGTGCTGCCTGCGGATGGATTGTGGATGCTGCCCTGGATCGTCGACGTGGCCCGCGCGGTCCGCAGGACCATCTTGACCAACCTTATGTGGGCGTTCGGCTACAACCTTGTCGCGCTGACGTTCGCAACATTCGGACTTCTGCAGCCAATCCTTGCGGCGGCGGTCATGGCCGGCTCGAGCATCCTCGTGGTGGTGAATTCGCTGCGGCTAGAGCGGCTGCCCGATCCTGTTCCAGCGCTGGTCCCGGAGCAACGATCCGGCGCCAAGGCGGAGCGTATACACAATGGCACCGGCATTTCCGCAATGGCCGGTCCGGCCGTCGAGCGGAGTTGAGTTTCGTTTCAGCCAAACACATGGTGCGTGAAGGCGTCATTTCCGGCTTCCGCCGCGAGCGCAGCCTGCCAGCGACCTCGGAGCTTTCCTCGACCTTGCTGACAAACCCGATGACTCTCTTGAGCTTCCCGTCGACGAGCTTGAAGCTGATGGCGTTGCTGAACGCATCGTCGGGCCGAGAAGGGTGCGGCAGGTGTTGAACAAATGCGCCGGGAAACGCGCTGATTCGGTGAGATCGGCCGCGATGGCAAAGGCGCAGGCTTTGGCCCGGCTGTCAGCGCAGAAGGCGGATTTCGGCATACCCCGCCGATGATCGCGTCGCCGACTATATGCATGCCGGGCTGCAGCGCCGATTCGAAGGCGACCGGATCGAACGGACGCGAGCCCGACTGAATGGCGAGCCCTGCCTGGTGCGCCAAGAGCCCGGCCATTTGCGCCGGGATGATAATTGACCATCGCGGCCTTGAATGTTGCTCCCGTGGTGATCACCGACCGGGTCGAATTTGGCTTCCGCGTGGCGATAGCGGCGCCTCTGTTCGAAGCGCCGCTATCGAGTAACTACAACTCAACCTGCTCAGAGATGGCCAGGGCGTCGTCCACCTCGATTCCGAGGTACTGTACGGTGCTCTCCAGCTTCTTGTGGCCGAGCAAGAGCTGGACGGCGCGCAGATTGCCCGTCTTCTTGTAAATGTGGGCCGCCTTCGTCCGCCTCATCGAGTGTGTGCCGTAGCGTTTGGGATTCGATGCTCGACACCCACCGTTCAACGACCCTGCTATATTGCCGCGTCGACAGATGCGGCAATACGTGCACGCGGCTTGGAAACAGGTAATCCCGTTCACCGAGCCTGCGACTTCCAATCCATGCCGCGATAGCCTCCCGCGTTTGATCGGTGATCTCGAATTGCACGGGTCGGCCGGTCTTCCGTTGAATAATGATCGCCCGCTCGCGAACCCTCCCGGAAATCGAAACATCGCCAACTGAGATCGCGACGAGATCACAAGCTCGCAATTTGCTGTCGATCGCGAGGTTGAACAGCGCCAGGTCGCGCACTGCACCCAACATCTGGAGGCGGGTGCGGATGGCCCAGACCTCCTTCGGCTTTAATGGAGGCTTCTGACCGATGATGCGGCCCGAGTTCCAGCTAGACATAGCTTTCCTCCCAAAAGCCACCCCCACACCTTAGCACTCAATCTTCAAGCGCATGGATCGTACTTCGAGAAGCGATTTTTCGGGTGGAGTGGGGAGCAGAGGATTGGTCACGTCCTCACCGCCCGGCTGTCGCCCTTTGCGAGCGTATGAAATATAATTCATACGATGAATTATATTGACAGGCCATGCGCTTTGCATTTAGCTGCCCATACCGGACTTCGAGGAGGAAATCCGGTCTTCACTGAGATCGGCGTCGGTTCGGCGCCTTCGGGATTTTTGGGAGGGGCTTCGGCCTCGAGGAGGACACTTGCGCACTTTTTTTAGCACGACCGCGATGGCGGTCCTTGCGGCAACGCTTTTTGCCGATTCCGCAGCCGCCGAGACAGAGAACCCGTTCCGCTGCAAACCGGGCGAAAAATACGTCATGAACGTCATGGTCTCGGGCGTCGAATACTGGTTTCCGGTCTATGAAATGTTCAAGCAGGCGGGCCAGCAGTTCGGCTGCGAAACGGAATATACGGGCACGCCGGAATATGACGTCAACAAACAGATCGCCACCTTCGACCAGGCACTGGCACAGAACCCGGCTGGTATTCTCGTCCATCCGATGAACTCCGACCCCTTCATCGAGCCGATCAACCGCGCGATCGACCAGGGCACGGCGGTCGTGACCTTCGCGGCCGACTCGCCGCTCTCCAAGCGCGTGTCGTTCATCACCTCGGACAATACCCGCGAAGGCATCTATGCCGCCGACGCGATCGCCGAAAAGATGGGCGGCAAGGGCGAGTATGCGGTTCTGGAAAATCCGGGCCAGGGCAACCACGACAAGCGCATCGCGGCCTTCATCGGCCGCATGGAGGAGCAGTGGCCGGACATGAAGCTGGTCGGCCGCGCTGCCTCCAATCAGGATCCGACCAAGGCCTATCAGGGCCTCAACAGCATCATCCAGGCCAATCCAAACCTCGGCGCCGTCTTCATGCCGGAAGCGAATTCGGCAATCGGCGCCGCCCAGGCCAACAAGGAAAGCGGCGGCAAGGTCCTCGTCATGTGCGCGGACGTCAACGCCAATATCCTCGACATGATCAAGGCTGGCGAGGTCTTCGGTTCAATCAACCCGAACCAGGGCATGCAGGGCTATATGGGCTTCATGTTGCTGTGGCTCGCCAAGCATCCGGAATTGATCGATCCGATGAACGATGCCAAGCGATCCGGCTTCAACCCGATGAGCATCCCGGTCGTCGACAACGGCCTCTCCATCGTGACGGCGGAAAATGCCGATGACTTCTATTGGGACAAATACCTGAAACGTCGCGGCACGAAGGGCATCGAGGAGTAAGCTGCGGAATTGCGCCATCCGCGCCTCATAGCGCGGATGGTCTCGGGTAGGGGAGGAACACGATGGCGGAGCCTGTGCTGACAATTCATCGCGTCACCAAGCACTTCGGTGCGGTGAAGGCGCTGACGGACGTCGATTTCATACTCGAACGCGGTGAGATCCATGCGCTCTGCGGCGAGAACGGCGCCGGAAAGTCGACATTGATGAACATCATCGCAGGCGTACTGCAGCCGACCGAGGGCGAGATCCGCATGGACGGGAAGGTCGTGCGGATATCCTCACCAGCCGTCGCCCAATCGCTCGGCATTGGTCTGGTGCATCAGGAAATCGCCCTCTGCCCGGATGTGACGGTTGCGGAAAACATGTTCATGGCGGCGACCAACCGCCGCCGTGCCCCCTTCATGAACTACCGCGCGCTCGAACGTGACGCGCAGGCGGTAATGCATCGGCTGGGCGCAATCGATGTCGGCCGCAAGGTTGCGGACCTACCGATTTCCAGCCAGCAGCTCGTCGAGATCGCCAAGGCTTTGACGCTCGACTGCCGGGTGCTGATCCTGGACGAGCCGACCGCGGCGCTGACCGAAAGCGAGGCGCAGCAGCTCTTTTCGATTGTCCGAGATCTCAAGGCGAACGGCATATCAATCATCTATATCAGTCATCGCATGGCCGAGATATTCAGCCTCTGTGACCGGGTGACCGTGTTCCGCGATGGCCGTTACGTCTGTACCGATCGCATTGCCGACATCACGCCGGATGACGTGGTACGCCGGATGGTGGGGCGCGAGATCACGCAGCTCTACCCGGAAAAGCTTAGGCCCGGTGAGGCGTCTGGCGAGCTGGTCTTCGAGGTGGACAACATTGGTGACGGCGAGCGTTTCCATGGCGTCAGCTTCGCGCTTCGCAAGGGCGAGATTCTTGGCATTGGCGGCCTGATCGGATCCGGCCGCACGGAAATCGCCGAGGGTATATGCGGGCTTCGAGCGCGCACGGCCGGTGCGGTACGCCTCCGCGGCAAGACGCAGACGATCAATTCCTATTCCGATGCGGTGAAGGCCGGGGTCGTTTATCTGTCGGAGGACCGAAAGGGCGCTGGCATCTTTCTGGAGATGTCGATCGCGCAGAACATTTCCGTGCTGGAACTGAAGTCGCTGACGAATGCCGTCGGTCTCATGAACGGGCGTGCGGAGGCCGCGCTTGCTGAGGATTTCGCCCGACGGCTTGCAGTGCGGATGGGCGGTGTCGAGGCACCCGTAAAATCGCTCTCAGGCGGTAACCAGCAGAAGGTCGCGATCGCCAAGCAGCTCGCGGTGAAGCCGAAGGTGATCCTGATGGACGAGCCGACGCGCGGCATCGATGTGGGCGCGAAGGCGGAAATTCACCGGCTGCTGCGTGAGCTTGCCTGCTCGGGCATCGGTATCATCGTCATATCTTCGGAGATGCCAGAGCTGCTCGGTCTCTCGGACCGCGTGCTCGTCGTCCGGGAGGGGCGCATCGCTGGTGAACTCGGCGCCGACGAAATGACGGAAGAGGCCGTGATCCGCCTTGCCTCGGGGGTGGGAACGGCAAGGGCGGCGAGCCATGCAGCGTGACGAGAAATTGGGAGGGACGGGAATGGCACTCGACACGATTGTGGCAGGCGCGCCGAAGACATCGTCCTGGAAGCGCATGGGCAGGATGCGCGAGGCGGGGCTGATCGCGATCATCCTTGCACTCTGCGTAATGATGAGCTTTGCCTCGCCGCATTTCCTGACACTCGGCAACTTCCGCGCCATGCTGATGAGTTTTTCCGTTGAGGGCATCGTCGTCGTGGGCATGACGATCCTGCTCATCGTCGGCGGCATCGATCTCGCGGTTGGCTCCGTCGTCTGCTTTGCCATGGTGCTCTCGGGTTCGCTCTTCCTAGCCGGCGTCGACCCTTGGGCGGCCTCTCTTGTAGGCATTGCCGCGAGCAGCGCGATTGGCAGCATCATGGGTTTCTTCGTGACGGTCGTGGGTCTCAACCACTTCATCACGTCGCTCGCCGCGATGGTGATCGTACGCGGGCTTTGCCTCATCATCACAAAGGGCACGCCGCTTTCGCTCTTCACACTGCCGTCGGGCTTCAAGGCGGTGGGGCAGGGCACGTTTTACGGCGTTCCCTATGTCATCCTGATCTTCGTCGCCGTCGTCATCCTGTTCGACTTCCTGCTGCGCCGGGCAACCGCCTTCCGCAAGGTCTTCTACACCGGCAGCAACGAGAAGGCGGCGCTCTATTCCGGCATCAAGACCAATCGCGTGAAATTCTGGGTGACGGTGCTCTGCTCGACGCTCGCCGGTGTGGCGGGAGCCATCTACATGTCCCGTTTCGGTGCCGCGACCCCCACCTTCGGCGTCGGCATGGAACTCAACATCATTGCGGCGGCGGTAATCGGTGGCGCCTCGCTCAACGGCGGCTCCGGCACGATCCTCGGCGCCATCCTCGGCATAGCGCTTCTCTCTGTCGTCACCAGTTCGCTGATCCTGCTGAACGTCTCCGTCTATTGGCAGGACATGATCAAGGGGTGCATTCTGCTCGCTGCCGTTTCCATCGACCATTTCCTGCACAATCGGAAGGCCGCCTGACATGCCAATCGCCAATCCGAAACTCCGGACGACAGCACCGCGCGAGGAGATCGTCATCGCCCGCCAGATGCACCAGGCGCTCGTCCTGCACTATATGGAGGGTCTGACGCAGGCCCAGATCGCCGACCAACTCGGCATCTCGCAAGCCACCGTCAACCGCCTCATCAAGCGCGGCCGCCAGCTCGGTCTCGTTGAGATCAAGATCAAATCGCCGGTCGAGCCGCTGGTTGACATGGAGGAGCGACTGCTCGCGCTCGGCGGCATCAGCCGCGCGGTCGTGGTGCCGACCATTTCCGGCAATCCGCAGACTGCGCTTCAGTCGGTCGGCGAGGCGGCGGCACGGCTGTTGCTCGAGGAGATCGGCGACCGCGACACAATCTGCATCACCGGCGGCAAGGGCGTGAGCGCCGTCGTCGCCGGCCTGAAGCCGCCGCGTCGTTTCGATGTCGAAGTCATCCCGGCGACGGGCTGCGTGCAGGGCAAACACTACACCGATGTCAATCATGTCTCGACCCTGATGGCCGACCGGCTCGGCGGACGCTCCTACCAGATCCACGCGCCCCTCTTCGCCGACGATGCCAAGCAGCGCGAAATGCTGATCAGCATGCGCTCCGTCGCCGACGTCTTCAAACGGGCGCGCGAGGCGAAGGTGGCGGTGGTTGGCATCGGCTCGATCCTTACCGACGACTCGAGCTACTACGATCTGCATCCGTCTTCGAGCACCGACCGGGCGGCGATCGAACGCTCCGGCGCGACCTGCGAACTGCTCGCCCACCTGCTCGACGAACGAGGCCGGGTTTGCGACTACAGCCTCAACCGTTCGCTGGTGTCGCTGACGCTTGAGGAATTTGCCTCGATCCCGACCAAGATCGGGGTCGCGAGCGGACCGAACAAGGCGGGCCCGATTCTCAGCGTCATGCGGGGCAACCATCTCGACACGCTCGTAACCGACGAGGCGACCGGCGTGCGTATTCTTGAAATTGCCTCTGAGGAAGGATTTTCCGCATGAGCGGTGAGCAGCTAACCCGCGAGATCGGACGCTCCGGCGTCAAGGCATCGGCCGTCGGCCTCGGCACCTGGGCGATCGGCGGCTGGATGTGGGGCGGAACGGATGAGGCGGAATCCATTGCCGCCATTCAGGCTTCGCTCGAGGCCGGCGTCACCCTCATCGACACGGCGCCGGCCTATGGCCTCGGCCGCTCGGAAGAGATCGTCGGCAAGGCGATCGCGGGCCGCCGCGACAAGGCGGCAATCGCCACGAAATGCGGTCTCGTGTGGCATACCAAGAAAGGCGACCACTTCTTCGACCAGGACAGCAAGCCAGTCCATCGTTATCTCGGTCGGGACTCGATCATCCATGAGGTTGAGCAAAGCCTGCGCCGCCTCGGCACCGATCATATCGATCTCTATATCACTCATTGGCAGGACGCGACGACGCCCATCGAGGAGACGGTTGCGGCTCTGGAGGAGCTGAAGCGAGCCGGCAAGATCCGCGCGATCGGCGCCAGCAACGTCAGCCGTGAGGAGCTGGAGCAATACATCAGTACCGGATCGCTCGACGCGATCCAGGAACGGTTCAGCATGATCGATCGCCAGATCGAGTCGGAACTGCTGCCGCTCACGGTTGCCAATCGCGTGTCGACGCTCAGCTATTCCTCGCTCGCGCTCGGTCTCCTCTCCGGCACGATCGAACCGAACCGGGCGTTTTCAGGCGATGACCAGCGCAAGGACAATCCGCGCTTTTCCATGGCCAACCGGCAGAAGGCCAGGGATTTCGCCGAGGCGATTCGGCCCGTCGCGGAGCGGCACGCCGCAAGCATCGCGCAGACGGTGATCGCCTGGACACTCAACCAGACGGGCGTGACCTTTGCCCTGTGCGGCGCGCGCAACCCGGCGCAGGCGCTCGACAATGCGCGAGCGGGCACGCTGCGGCTTTCCGATGAAGATCTGGCAGCCATCGAAACGGCCGTTTCGGTGAAGCTGGCCAACATGGACGGATAACGGACTGTCATCATGGACCGGAAAGAGACATTGGACGGGCTGCGCCAAAGCCCGAAGGTGGACGTGTGCGTCCTCGGCGGCGGCATCAACGGGATCAGCGTCTTCCGCGAGTTGGCGCTGCAGAACGCGAGCGTGCTGCTGGTCGAGAAGGGCGACTACTGTTCCGGCGCAAGTGCTGCGCTGTCGCGCATGGTTCACGGTGGCCTGCGCTATCTGGAGAATGGTGAGTTCAGCCTGGTGCGGGAGTCGCTCGTCGAGCGCGACCGGCTGCTGCGCAACGCCCCCCATTATGTCGCTCCGCTGCCGACCACGGTGCCGATCTTCGACCTCTTCTCCGGTCTCGCCAACGGCATCGTGCGCTTTCTTCGCCTCACCCGCCGTCCCAGCCGTCGTGGTGCCGTCGCCATCAAGGCGGGCCTCGGCATCTACGATTTCCTGACGCGCAAGCGGGCGCTGATGCCGCGCCACCAATTTCGCGGACGCAAGGCAACGCTGGAAAAATGGCCGGCGCTCAATCCGGCAATCCTGAGCTCGGCGACCTATCACGATGCCTGGGTCAGTCATCCCGAACGCATCGGCATCGAGCTGTTGCGCGACGCTCTGTCCGCCGGGGCGAATGCCGGCGCCCTCAACTACGCGACGCTCGTGCAGGCCGATGCCGGGGAATTCCTGCTGCATGACAAGCTTTCCGGAGATAAATTCCCGATCCGGCCGCGGCTGGTCGTCAATGCCACCGGCGGCTGGATCGATATGGCAAACGGCACGCTGTTTCCTGCAGACGACCGACCCGCGCCGGTGATGGGTGGCACGAAGGGCTCGCACCTGATCATCGACAATCCGGCACTCCACGACATGCTCGACGGGCACATGATCTACTACGAGAACGAGGACGGGCGCATCTGCATCCTGTTTCCCTACCTCGGCAAGGTGCTGGTTGGCTCGACGGATATCCGCGTCGACGATCCCGATGAAGTGCGGTGCGAGGCCGAAGAGCGGGACTATATCCTGCAATCGCTTGCCTACGTGCTGCCGGGTGTGCGCATCCGACCGGAAGAGATCGTCTTTCAGTTCGCCGGCGTGCGACCGCTGCCGGCCAGCAAGGATAGCTTCACCGGCCGCATCCCGCGCGACCATTTCTGCACCGTGCTCGAAGGCGGCGAGAGTGGGCCGCCGGTCATTTGCATGATCGGCGGCAAGTGGACGACTTTCCGATCCTTCGGCGAGCTCGCAGCTGACATGGCGCTGGAACGGCTGGGCCAGAGCCGCCGCGTGAACACGGCCGATCGCACTTTCGGCGGCGGACGTGAATTTCCGAAAGACCATAGCGGCTGGATCCGGGACCTGTCGGAATCGACAGGCCTTTCCCCCGATCGCGCCGCGACGCTTTTCGAGCGCTACGGCACAGACGCGGAGGACGTCGCTCGCTTCACCGCCGCGGGGCAGGACCACCGCTTGCCCCATGCCGGCTACAGCGCCCGGGAGCTCCTGCATCTCATCCGCACGGAGGCGGTCGAGCATGTGGACGACCTGCTCCTCCGACGCACGACACTTGCCATCACCGGCGAGCTTTCGCTTGCCATGGCCGAGGCCGCGCTCGACCTGCTTGCAGCCGAAAAGGGCTGGCCGGAGCAAACCAAGGCCGAGGAATTGAGCCGTTTTCTCACCCTCATGCGCGAGCGCCACGGCGTCGCGGAGGCAACCCTTTCCGCAAGGAACGAACAAAGGAGTGAATTATGCGAAACAACCGCAAGGTCCGGATGAACCGGCTGTTCGGCAACGGCCGTTGCCTTGACGTGGCGATCGATCACGGCGTGTGCAACGAGCCGTCCTTCCTCGATGGGCTGGAGAACATGCCAGCCGTCGTAAAGGCGCTGCTCCAGGCCAGACCTGACGCGATCCAGATGAACTACGGCCAGGCCGACCTGTTGCAGGACGTTCCCGGTAAGGACAAGCCGGCGCTCGTCATGCGCATCGACATGGGCAACCCATATAACCGCATCCGCCATCGCGACATGTGGGCGGTATTGCAGAACGAGACCGAGCCGCTGATCGGTGCGTTGCAGATGGATGCCGCCTGCGTGGTGGTCAACCTCTTCATGCTGCCCGACGAACCCGATCTCTTCCGCCAGTGCGTCCAGAACATTTCGCGCGTGCGGGCAGACTGCGAAAGATACGGCATGCCGCTGATGATCGAACCGCTCGTCATGCAGCCGGTGACGGACCGCGGCGGCTACATGGTCGATGGCGATGCTGAAAAGATCGTCACATTGACGCGGCTTGCCCGCGAGATGGGTGCCGATATCGTCAAGGCGGACCCGACGACCAATGCGGAGGATTTCCATCGTGTCGTCGAGGCGGCGCGCTGCCCAGTTCTGGTGCGCGGCGGCGGCAAGGAGGATCTTCGCGCAGTCTTTGACAAGTCAGCCGCCTTGATGCGGCAGGGCGCCATGGGCATGGTCTATGGGCGCAATATCTACCAGCACGCCAATCCTAGCGCCGTGGTGCGCGGGTTGATGGCGATCGTGCACGAGGATGCCGGCGGCGAGGACGCCTTCGCGCTCTATCAGCAGGGGTGAGAGCGTAAACGAACCTTGGGAGGGGTTCCGAATGGGAGACTATCTTTTGGGGATCGACGCCGGCAACACCGTCATCAAGGCGGTGATCTTCGACCGGACCGGCCGGGAACTTGCACATGCGGGGGAGGAGGGCCACAGCCGCATGCCATGCCCCGGGCATGTCGAGCGCGACCTCGGCGAACTGTGGGCCAATGCCAAGCGCGTCATCCGCACCTGCCTCGACAGGGCGGGCATCGCCGCGACCCAAATCGCCGCGATCGGCTGCGCCGGCCACGGTAACGGACTTTATGCGCTCGACCGCGACGGTGAACCGCTCCTCGGCATCCAGTCGCTCGACACACGTGCGACGGGCCTCGTCGAGGAATGGGCGACGGAAGGTGTGGGCGATCGAACCTATCCGATCGCCCGCCAGCGCCCGTGGCCTTCGCAGACTCCGACATTGCTCGCCTGGCTGAAGCGCAATCGCCCGGACGTCTTCAAGCGCATCGGCACCGTGTTCTTCTCCAAGGATTTCGTCGTCAACCGCCTGACGGGGAGCCGCGTCAGCGAGGTCTCGGACATGTCGGGCGCCGGCCTGCTTGACCTCGGGGCGCGCTGCTACGACAAGGCACTGATGGAGGCATACGGGCTTGCCGATTGCATGGACCTGTTGCCGCCACTTGTCGAAAGCGCCGATATCGCCGGCACGGTGACGGAGGCGGTGGCAAAAGAAACCGGGCTTGCCGCGGGCACGCCGGTGATCGGCGGACTCTTCGACGTCGTCGCCTCGGCCCTCGGTTCCGGCGTGGCGCGCACCGGCAGCGCCTCGATCATCGCGGGCACCTGGAGCATCAACCAGGTCATCATAGACGGTCCCGATCTCGACGGTCCCGTCTTCATGTCGTCAACCTTCGACCGCACCCGCTACATGGCGATGGAAAACAGCGCCACCTCTGCTGTCAATCTCGAATGGCTGGTGCGGGAGTTCTTCGAGGGGGAGCATGCGGAGAACCTCTCGCCCTTTGACGCCTGCTGCGCGCTGGCAGCTGCCGTCGAACCCGCTGCGGACGATCCGCTCTATCACCCCTATCTCTACGGCGCCCAGCAGGACGGCCACGCGCGGGCAGGTTTTTATGGAATCGCGGGCTGGCACAGCAAGGGGCATCTGATCCGTGCCCTGCTAGAAGGCGTCGCCTTCGGCCACCGCCATCATATCGGGACGATTCGTAACGCGGGGGCCAGCTTCGACGAGGCGGTCCTGTCCGGTGGCGGTTCGCGCAGCCGACTCTGGCCGCAGATCTTTGCCGATGTGCTCGGAGTTCCCGTCTCCGTCACCACCTCGCGGGAAACGGGCGCGCTGGGTGCAGCGATCGCGGCGGGGACGGGCGTCGGCCTCTTCGCCGATTTCACCGACGGCGCGGCCGCCATGGTACGTGTCGACCGGCACTACAGACCGAATAGCGCGCTCGCCGCGCACTACCATCGCCGCTATGCGCTCTACAGGGACGTAGCAGATGCGATGACCCCGCTTTGGCGGCGGCTTTCGGCAACCACAGGCCGGGAGACTGGAGTTGCAGCATGACCATGCATGACACTGAAATGCCGGTGGACGAAGGCATATACGACTTCATTATCGTCGGTGCCGGTTCGGCTGGCTGCGTTCTCGCAAACCGGCTCTCGGCCGATCCGAAGTACCGGGTTCTGCTGCTCGAAGCGGGGGGCTCTGACCGCTACCACTGGGTGCATGTGCCGATCGGCTATCTTTACTGCATGGGGATCCGCGCACCGACTGGCTGATGAAGACGGCACCCGAAGCCGGCCTCAACGGCCGCGCGCTGAACTATCCGCGCGGCAAGGTGCTCGGCGGCTGCTCGTCGATCAACGGCATGATCTACATGCGCGGGCAGGCTGCCGACTATGACGGCTGGCGGCAGGCGGGCAATGCGGGCTGGGGCTGGGACGACGTGCTGCCCTATTTTCTGAAGTCGGAGGACAATTACCGCGGCAAGTCCGCCATTCACGGGGCGGGCGGCGAGTGGCGCGTCGAGCGCCAGCGTCTCTCCTGGCCGATCCTCGACGCCTTCCGCGATGCCGCGGAGGAGCTCGGCATTCCGAAGACGGATGATTTCAACGGCGGCGACAACGAGGGTTCCGGCTATTTCGAAGTCAACCAGCGCGGCGGCGTGCGCTGGAATACGACCAAAGCCTTCCTGCGGCCGGCAATGAAGCGCAAGAATTTGCGCGTCCTGACCGGGGCCGAGACCGAACGGCTGGAGTTTGACGGCAAGATGGTCACCGGCGTGCGTTTCCGCCTTGACGGCCGCCTCTGGGTCGCTCGTGCGTCACGCGAAGTGGTGTTGTCGGCTGGCGCCATCAACTCGCCCAAAATCCTGGAGCTGTCGGGCATCGGTCGACCGGCCCTGCTGTCCGCCCTCGGCATCCCCGTCCACCACGAACTTCAGGGCGTCGGCGAGAACCTTCAGGATCACTTGCAGATCCGCACCGTATTCAAGATCGAAGGCGCGCGCACACTCAACCAGCTCTATCACAACCTCTTCAGCCGCGCCGGCATGGGGCTGCAATATGCCATTAGCCGATCCGGCCCGCTCTCAATGGCGCCGAGCCAGCTCGGGATCTTCGCCAAGAGCGATCCGGCGGTCGCGACGGCCGATCTCGAATATCACGTTCAGCCGCTTAGCACGGACCGGCTCGGTGAGCCGTTGCACCGCTATCCAGCCGTTACGGTGTCCGTCTGCAATCTTCGGCCAGAGAGCCGCGGCACAGCGCATGTCACCGCGCGTGATGCGGCACAGCCACCTGAAATACGCCCAAACTATCTCTCCACCGCCGGCGACCGATTGCTTGCGCGAACTCCATTCGCCACGCCCGCAGCCTGATGGAAACGAAGGCGCTTGCGCAATTCCGGCCGCAGGAAATGCTTCCCGGCCGCGAGCACGACAGCGACGAGGATTTGATCCGCCGCGCCGGGGACATTGCGACAACCATCTTTCACCCGGTCGGTACCTGCAAGATGGGGAGTGACCCTATGGCTGTGGTGGACGCGAAGCTGCGCGTGCACGGCGTCGGCCGATTGCGTGTCGTTGACGCCTCCATCATGCCGACGATCGTCTCCGGCAACACGAACTCGCCGGTGATCATGATCGCGGAGAAGGCATCAGAAGCCATTCTGAAGCGGTTATGAGAATCGTGCTTGCTTGAAGGCGCCTTGGAGCACAGCCACGGGGCTGGAGCCAGCACTACGAGGACGTCGACTCGACCGCGGAAACCTACAATGCCTTTCATTCGAGAGGCTGAGAATCGATCTTCGCATTATGCGGCTGTGTTCGGATGCGGGCCTAAGGCGCGAGCTCCAAAGCGGCCGGTCGAAATTCTGAGGAGGCCAACACAACGGTCTGCTTTGCGCAACGAATACGGAAGTTCTGGGCGGTAGCGCGCGATGTCCTCAACGGGTCCAGAATTCGCCTTCATCAGCGTCGTGGGTGAGTAGACTGCGGAAGTTCGAGCGAACGAGCGAATCGGCCGCTAAGCGGGACCTTTCGGCCAATCGTGCCGGCCCGTACTAGGACGAATTTTAGCTGCCGTCTTGTTGCTTGCGTCGAAGCTCTTCCTGGCTTGACAAGCTGACGGTGGTTGCGGGAGTAGCGATCGTCCAGGAAAGAGACTTTCGCGATGCGATCGGCACGGAAAGGACGATAGTCCCTAACGCAATCGTATCACCCGGCAATAAACCGCCGACCGGCTTCCGCGCCGCCGCCTGATGATGCTCACCCAGTCGGTCGCGATCGCGCTCGCAGTTTTCCTGGCGGTCATGGTGCTGGGGGAGGAGCGCCGATCTGGGCCATTCTGGCGGTGGCGGCGGGGCGTGGCCGACGCGCGGGCACATCCACACGGTCGTCAGGACGTCGAATGGCAACGACTACGGCAAGGACTTGCTGCGCCAGCACCACGAAGCACACGCCCAGGATCCAGGGCACGGCCGCCGCCAACCCTTTCATCGTACGCTAAGGCTTAACGAAACATGAACTTCCGAGTCGGAACGCTTGAGAAGGAAGAGGATTCCAATTGACTATTCGGGAGTTAACGTGTCGCGTCCCCTCGACCTGGCTCCCTCGCATGTCCCGCCAACTGCTTCAATTGCTCGGCTTACCCGCACTGCAATGCTGCTGGATGAAGTCCGACAGGAAGGTTGAAGCGTGAACGCACCTCCGATGCACAGCGATCGCCTGAGGCACTTTCGAGAATGTCCCCTCAACAACGCGGAAACCTGGTTTCTCTTCGCAGAAACGTGACAGGGACTCGGTCAAGCCCGCAGCCGCATCGCACTGGGAGGATACAAGCATGTCCAGGGCGGAGGCGGGATTTTCGGTATGGAGGAGGATTGCATTTCTAATCTGTCGCTCAAGCTGCTTTGTATACGCAGCGGTTCTGGCGGCGGCAATGCGTACCCCTTTGACGTCGACATGCTCGACGCTGCCCAGCGGGCTACTGTCTGACACCAGAAAGCTGGCGGTCACCGTGGTATAGGAGGGCGAGAAGGAGAACCTGTCGGCACGCGATGGATCGGAAGCAATGAACGCAACGTCCCACTCGTTGCCTTCGGCAGCCGCGAGAATGTCAGCGGCCGATCCGTATCGAACCAGCGACAAACTGCAGTCGAGTTCTGCCGCAAGTGCGATCGCGATCTGCGCGCTCGGCCCTGTTAGAGAGCCTGTCACTGGATCGAGTTGGACAAGTGCGGCATTCGACATGTTGACCGCCGCTCTGATGACTCCCGTCGGTGCGATTTCAGTGAGGAGTTCATCACGTTCCGGCATCGCGGCCCGCTCCTTGCGATGCAAATCGTGCCGCGAGTGCTTCCGATCCCCTTGCCAGAACAGCGACATCGACACCAACGGCAGTAAATAGTGTTCCCAGTGAGATGCACCGCGCCGCAAACTTCTCATCCGGGGTAAGAATGCCCGCAGGCTTGCCCAACGCTTTCAGGCGTTCAATCGCGTCGACAATTGCATCGACCACCTCCGGGTGGCTCGGTTGGCCCCTGTGTCCGAAACTCGCTGCCAGGTCTGCCGGTCCTACGAATACCCCATCCACTCCCTCTACCGAGGCAATCGACTCGAGGTTGCCAAGCGCTTCCCGCGTCTCAACTTGCAGCAACAGGCAAATTTCCCGTTCCGCATTTTGCGCATAGTTCGCAACTCGGCCGAAACGAGTGGCGCGCGTCAGGGCAGAAACACCACGAATTCCATCCGGAGGATATCGCACCGCCGCGACTGCGGCTTTCGCCTCTTCCGCGTTCTGAACGTAGGGAATGAGCAGTGTCTGAACGCCAATATCCAGGAAACGTTTGATGAGAACGGGGTCGTTGATGGCCGGGCGGACGACTGGGGAAACGTCGTATGGTGCGACCGCTTGCAATTGTGGCAGGACGGTCAGAACGTCACCCGGAGAATGTTCCGTGTCGAACAGGAGCCAATCGAAACCTGAAGGCGCGACGATTTCCGCGGCGTAGTTTCCCGGCAGGCCACACCACAGGCCGATCTGACTTTGACCAGCAAGAAGCTTCTGCTTGAACCGATTGACAGGATGTTCCATCTAGCACCTCACACGAACGACACGCCGATGGAGCCAACAGGGCCATAGTCGGCCTGAATGACATCACCTTTCGCGATATCGACAGGACGCGTGAAGGAGCCGGCCAGGACTATTTGTCCCTTCTTCAGGCCACCGCCCACAGCATGAAGTTTGTTGACCAGCCACGCGATGCCGGCTGCCGGATGTCCCATGATCGCCGCCGACACGCCCGACTCCTCGATGATGCCGTTCTTGGAAAGAGTCGCTCCGACCCAACGGATATCAATGTCCATCGGGCGAATTATACGGCCGCCAACGACGAGGGCGCCGAAAGCTGCGTTGTCCGCAATGGTGTCGGTGATCGCTCGAGGGACTTCGGTCCGGTAGTCGATAATCTCGAGCGCCGGGACAACGAATTCGGTCGCACGCATGACGTCATAGATCCTGGTGCCGGGTCCGACGAGATCCTCACCCATAACAAAGGCCAGCTCGACCTCGAGGCGCGGCTTGATAAACAAGTCAGCCCTGATCTGCGCTCCGTCGTTGTAAAGGGCATCGTCAAGAATGCAGCCGTAGTCCGGCTCCGTCATTTTCGAAGCCATCTGCATTGCGCGTGACGTCAGGCCAATCTTATGCCCGACGATCCGTGCGCCCTTCGCCACCCTCGCCTCCGCCCATAAAGCCTGAATCCGGTAGGCGTCCTCAAGCTCGAGGTTCGGGTAGGTCTCGCTGGGCTGTATGATCGGCTTGCGCTCGATTTCAGCTTTGAGCAGCGCGTCTGCCGCGGCCTGGCGTTCTTCTTCGGTGATCATATCGTTTGCTCTGCTGATCGTGATTTATTTGATCGGGGGACGCGGCAAAACGGCTTCGCCGGGTTCCATGACATAGGTGTAGTCGAGCGAGAACCACGGACCAGGAATATCCGTTTCGGTCGGATGGGGCTCCTCATGGCGAATGAAGTCGCCGGTCAGCGCTGCCGTGACACCGAACTGAACATCGGAGTCGATGTTCGGGTCGCTGGGATCGAAGACTTGGGAAATCAGCGTCTTATATCCGTGCTTGAAGATCAGTGCGTGCAGGTGCGCTGGTCGGTACGGGTGGCGTCCCTGAGCTTTGAGCAGGCGTCCGACCACGCCATCGACTGGTATGGGATACCCGACCATCTTCACGGTCCTGAACCAGAACCGACCTTGCTCGTCGGTCATGAATTTGCCGCGCAAGTTCATCTCGGCCTGGTCCGGGTCCTGGTTTTCATAAAGACCGACGGGAGAGGCATGCCACACATCCACTTCCGCGCCGGCAATTGGCTTACCGTCGCGGTCAACGACCTTGGCATGCACGAACAAGGGAGTGCCCGGTGTCTCGGATCGGATAATCGACCCGCCATTTTCGACTCGCGGAGAGTTGAGGCGCCAGAATGGGCCCAACAGCGACTGGGAGGTCTCAGTCTGTCCTCTGTCGCCATTGTTCAGCAGGCAGACAAGTGAGGACACGCCAAGAGAACCGGCCATCAGCACAAACTCGTTGTGGTGATCAGTATGCAGCTTCCCGATCTCATTCAGCATGGCTGTCGCCTCCCGAAACTCGACCTCCGTCAATCGAACCTCGCGCACGAAGGCATGAAGATGCTTGACCATCGCGACGAGGATTTCTCGCAGGCGGGGGTCTTCAGTGCGATTCATCACAGCGAGGACGGCTGGCGTCAGATCGCTTTCAGTTTTGATCACCATGTGGGCTACCTCCCGATTTCCCCGCCTATCAAAATAATCGATTATCTGTCAAGGCCGCCGTGCATTCTCGCGGCGCCAATAAGCCAAAAGAAACAGGACGTTTGCATGCAATACCTTGATTCTATTATATATCGTTTGCGAAGAGGAAGCTGAGGCTTAACTTTGTGTAGATTTCAGCGCTCTCAAGTTGACACGAATAATCGTTTATTGTATCGATCATCGACAATTAGTTCGGGGGAGCCTTGGGAGGAACAATGGTACCGGATGACGACGGCGCATTTGCTCCGACGACAGAAGATGCTCCGTCGTCTTCTGGCTTTCTCGATGACGGCAAAAACACAATTGGGAGCCAGCTTGCATCCCGTCTTCGTGAAGCGATCATCTCCGGCGAGCTTCAGGCCGGCAGCAAGATCAATCTCGACAAGGCGCGCAAGACGTTCAACGTAAGCCTCAGTCCGCTGCGTGAAGGGTTGGCGCGGCTGATATCGGACGGTCTAGTGGAGTTCGAGGACAATCGCGGCTACCGCGTTTCATCAATTTCCTTGGCCAATCTGGAAGAGATCACCACCCTGCGCGAAGAGTTTGAAGTCTTTGCGCTTCGCGAGTCCATGCGGCTCGGCGATGTGGAGTGGGAGGGCAACGTCATGCGCGCGCTGCATCGCCTTAACCGCACCGAGCGTGACGCGGCTCGGCCAGAGACACTGGAGCGCTGGGAAGAGCTCCACCGCGAATTTCATCTGACACTCATATCTGGCTGCGGGAAGCCGATCCTGCTCCATTTTTGCAGATTGCTTCTTAATCTCAACGACCGTTATCGCCGGGTGTTTCTGACCCGCACGTCGGGTGACCGCAACGTCAGCCAGGAGCACAGCGAGATCGCTCAGGGAGCCGTCGCGCGGGATCTGGACTATTCGTGCGATATGTTGCGTCAGCATATTCACCGCACGGGAACCAATCTGCGCAATCACCTCGCGACAAAGGGGATCTTGTGATGACCGTCGCGACGCCAAGACCGGGCCTTGAACTGGGCGTGGCGCATTTTTCATCCATCGCGCTGCCGCCCAAAGAATTCGCCGTGACAGCTGCTCGGGCGGGTTTTGCGTCGATAGGTCTGCGTCTGCACCCCGCCTTTCCCGGAGCCCCTTTCTACGAGTTGCCGGTGGGCAGCCAGAGTGCCCAGGAGTTCAAGGCAATTGCCGATGGCGAAGGCATCAAGGTGTTCGATATCGAGTTCTTCGTGATCGATGAGAGCTTCGTTGCGGCCTCCCATGAGGCGACCGTCGCAGCCGCTGCGAACATAGGGGCGCGCCGGCTGAGTGTTTGCGGCGATGATCGAGACGGCGGCCGTCTTGCCACAAACCTTTCTGAGTTTTGCGCCCTCGCGGCGCGATATAGCATGTCAGTCGACATCGAAAACATGGGCTGGCGGACGGTAAGAACCTTTCGCGACAGCGTAGCGGTCGTGAATTCCTGCGGAGCAGAGAACGCCGGTGCCCTCGTTGATGGGATTCACTTCTTCCGAAATGGCGCCTCGATCGACGAACTTCGCGCAAACGCAGGGAAGGTAAAACACGTCCAGCTTTGCGACGTCCGCGGGCCTGCTCCCAAAACATCGGACGCAATGATCGCCGAGGCGAGAAGCGGCAGGCTCGCTCCTGGAGAAGGCGAATTGCCATTGAAGGAGCTCTGGACCACAGCCAAGGATAGCGCCGCTATCTCGGTTGAAGTGCCGCTCGTCGGGTCGGTGGACCCACAGGCACACCTGAAACATCTCCACGACAGCGCAGTGGGACTACTGAGACCGGATCATTGATCCGGTGCCGACGCGGCGCGAGCCGGTCGGGAGGAGGAAGTCATACATGGGTTATAGGTTTGATTTCGGTGCGGTCCTTGACCGCGCCCCTGAATTGCTTTGGGCTTCGTTTGGGACGCTTGGCCTTGCGTTGGCCGGGATGCTTCTCGCACTCGTCATCGGAATCCTGGGCGTCGTTGCAAGGACTTCCAAGAGCAGAATTGCGCGCACTCCGGTGATCGTGTTCGTCGAGGTCGTGCGAAACACGCCATTCCTCGTGCAGATCTTCTTCATATATTTTGCCCTTCCTCTCATGGGCATACGCCTCAATCCGACCGTTACGGCGATCATTGCTCTCGGCATCAATGGTGGGGCGTACGCAATCGAGATCATCCGAGGCGGGGTCGAGAGCGTGTCGCGCGGCCAGATCGAGGCTGGCTTCGCCCTCGGACTCCACAAGGCGGACGTCTTCCGGCTCATCGTGCTCAAGCCGGCACTTCGGGCGATTTATCCCTCGCTTACCAGCCAATTCATCATGCTGACACTGACAACGTCTGTCTGCACGTCAATCGCCGCCTACGAACTGACCTCGGCCGCTCAGCGCATTGAGTCTGACACCTTCCGCAGCTTTGAAGTCTATTTCACGGTGACCGCTATCTACCTGGTTATCTCCACACTGATGATGGGCCTCTTTGCCCTCATTTCTCGTCACTACTTCAACTACCCGACGCGATAGGAGGCAGCCATGGGTCCCATCGGCGAAAATGAATTCTTCTTTTTGATGCAGGGTTTGAAATGGACCGTCCTGCTCGCGATCGTGGGCTTCATCGGTGGGGGGATATTCGGAATCCTGATAGCGCTGCTGCGCACCTCGAAGACGAAGGTCGCCCGGACGATCACCGCAGGGTATATCGGTGTCTTCCAGGGCACGCCCCTTCTGATGCAGCTCTTCGTTGTCTATTACGGCGTTGCGCTGTTGGGCATCGAGGTCAACGCGTGGATCGCGGTCGCAATCGCCTTCACGCTCCATGCCAGTGCTTTCCTGGGAGAGATCTGGCGCGGCTCCATCGAGGCTGTGCCGAAGGGCCAGACGGAAGCCGCCAACGCCCTCGGTCTGCATTATGTCTCGCGGATGAAAGACGTCATCCTGCCGCAGGCCCTGAAAATCTCGATGCCGGCCACGATCGGCTTCCTTGTCCAGCTCATCAAGGGCACGTCGCTAGCAGCAATCGTCGGCTTCATTGAACTGACTCGCGCCGGCCAGATCATTTCAAACCAGACCTATCGTCCGCTGCTCGTCTTCGGGATCGTCGCCGCAATCTACTTCATCATTTGCTGGCCCCTCTCCCATGCCGGAAGTGGCCTCGAAAAACGGATGTCGAAAGCCGTCCGCTAACCGCTTCGCTGGAAGCAAAACCCTGGAGGAGGAGCATACTTATGCATACCAATCGTCGGAATTTTCTCGGACTTGCACTGGCAACTGTTGCCTTCACAACCGTCAGCGCTGCCGCCGCCTCTGCGGCAACTGTAGAAGAAATCAAGGCAAAGGGCACGCTGGTCGTCGGCATCCAGGGCGACAACGCGCCTTGGGGTTTCGTCAATACGAGCGGCCAGCAGGACGGCTTCGACGCTGACGTCGCCAACCTCTTTGCAAAGGAGTTGGGCGTTAAGGTTCAATTCCAGCCGCTCGCCGTTGCCAACCGCATTCCCGCGCTAACGACCGGCAAAGTCGACATCCTGTTCGCAACGATGGCAATGACGGAAGAGCGTGCGAAATCAATTCAATACAGCAAGCCCTACGCCGCCAACACGATTTCGCTTTATGCCGCGAAGTCCGACACGGTTACGAAGCCTGAGGACATTGCGGGATGGGAGATCGGCGTTCCGAAGTCCAGTTCGCAGGATAAGGCAGTAACGGACGCCGTCGGATCCACCGCAACGGTTCGCCGCTTTGATGACGACGCTGCAACCATCCAGGCTCTGATCTCCGGACAGGTAAAGGCGGTTGGCGGCAACCAGTTCTATGGTCAGCGTCTGGATGCGGCGAGTGCCGGCACCTATGAGCGCAAGATTAACTTTCTGACGACCTACAACGGCGTCGGAACCCGTCTCGGCGAGAAGGACTGGAACGAAGCCGTCAACGCCTTCATCGAGAAGATCAAGGCCAATGGTGAGCTTGCCGCCATCACGAAGAAGTGGATGGCGATCGATCTGCCGCAGTTCCCGGAATCCATTCCGAACATCCCGTTCACCGTCAATTAAAGCCCAAATGGAGGGTTCCGTGCTAAATTCCGCAAACGATCGACCGACGCTGATTTCCCTTGAGGACGTGCAGAAGTGGTACGGCGCTTTCCATGCCTTGAAATCCATCAGTCTGTCGGTCCGCAAAGGCGAAAAAATCGTCCTCTGCGGGCCGTCAGGCTCCGGGAAATCGACGTTAATCCGCTGCATCAATGCCCTCGAAACGATCGAGGAAGGCAAGATCGTCGTCGAGGGTCAGGTACTGGACGGAAGCACCAAATCCATCGATGCGATACGGCGCGAAGTGGGAATGGTCTTCCAGAGCTTCAATCTCTTCCCGCACATGACCGTACTTCAGAACTGTACACTCGCCCCGATGCGTGTTCGGGGCACAAGCCACGCTGACGCAGAGCGACTGGCTCGAAAATATCTCGAGCGCGTTCGAATCCTTGACCAGGCTGAAAAGTATCCTGCGCAGCTATCCGGCGGGCAACAACAACGCGTTGCCATCGCTCGCGCGCTCTGCATGGAGCCGAAGGTCATGCTCTTCGACGAACCAACCTCTGCCCTCGATCCTGAAATGGTGAAGGAGGTGCTCGACACCATGATCGGGCTCGCCCGTGACGGCATGACGATGATCTGTGTCACGCACGAAATGGGCTTTGCCCGTCAGGTCGCTGATCGCGTCATCTTCATGGCCTTAGGAGAAATCGTCGAAGAGGCCGAACCGGAGATCTTCTTCAAGTCTCCCAAGCACGAACGCACGAAAACCTTCCTCGGCGAAATCCTTGCCCACCACTGACGTTCGAAAGCGATACCAATGCACGACAAGAAATTCCTCGTGGGACTGATCGGGGCCGACATCCAACTGTCAAAGTCCCCGGCGCTCCACGAAACGGAGGCTCGACATCAGGGCTTCGATTACCGTTACGAGCTTCTCGATCTGGCCGAGCGAGGCCTTCCTGCCTCGGCGCTACCAGACCTCCTCGACGAGGAAGGGCGGCGCGGTTTTGCCGGAAGCAACATTACACATCCGTGCAAGCAGTCGGTGATCGCCCACCTCAGCCGCCTTTCCGAGGATGCAGGGATGCTCGGTGCGGTCAACACCGTGGTCTTTCGTGACGGCGAGAGGATCGGCCACAACACTGATTGGTACGGTTTCTACGAGAATTTCCAGCGCGGCCTTCCTCACGTCGCGAAGTCGCATGCCGTCCTGCTTGGCGCCGGCGGCGCCGGTGTCGCCGTGGCGCATGCCGCAATCAAGCTCGGTATTAAGCGATTATCGATCTTTGACCAGGATTCGACACGAGCAGAAACCTTGGCTGGGCAGTTGAACGATCGGTTCTCAAGGGATTGCGCTCGTGCCACGACGGATGTCGGCAGCACCCTGCGCTCCGCGGACGGCCTTATTCACGCGACACCGACGGGTATGAAGAGCCATCCTGGTTTGCCGATCGACCCGGAATGGCTTCTGCCACGGCATTGGGTCGCCGACATCGTCTATATGCCGCTCGTCACAGAGCTCCTTGCTCTCGCCGAAAGAAGAGGCTGCCGGACCCTTCGTGGCGGCGGCATGACCGTCTACCAGGCAGCAGCGGCTTTCGAATTGTTCACCGGGATAGCACCCGACGCAGAGCGCATGTCCCGTCACTTTATGGACTTGTGCCGCCTGTCGGCTTGATGGGGAGATCCCAAATGCCGCATATCATTATCGATTATAGCCGGGGCGCAGGCGAGCATGTAGCCATGGACCGGCTCACGCTGAGCGTGCATCGCTGCGTTCGCGATGGCGGCCTTGTGAAACCTTCCGCCGTGCGCACGCTTGCGCGGGAGGCGACATACTCCTGCGTGGGCGATGAGCATGTCGATAATCATTTCATCCAAATTATCGTGCGGATGGCACCGGGTCGTGCTGCAGAGACCAAGCAGAAGCTTCTCACTGCCGTTCTCGACGCCGCGCGGGCGATCGCCGCGCCTGCTCTCGAAGCGGGAAGGCTCGGCTTGCGCGCAGATCTCTACGAGTCGGACCCTGATTTTGCTGTTCAAGCAATCGCGTTCGTCTGACCAGGACAGCGTGCTCAAGAAGGAAAATATACTATGAGCCTGATCTACGTTCTCAATGGACCAAACCTCAATCTGCTTGGCAAACGCCAGCCGCACATCTACGGGCATGAAACGCTTGCAGACGTAGAGGCGGACTGCCGCAAACTGGCAGCCGAACTCGGCCATGAAATCCGCTTTCATCAGAGTAACCGGGAATACGAGCTCATCGATTGGATTCATGAGGCGCGCGAGGACGGTGCGGCCATCGTCATCAATCCGGCAGCCTTTACCCATACCTCACTCGCCATCCTCGACGCTCTGAACACATTTGAAGGGCCTGTGATCGAGATCCACATCTCCAATGTGCACAAGCGCGAAAGTTTCCGACACCATTCGTTCGTTTCGCACCGCGCGGACGGCGTGATCTGCGGCCTTGGAACAGAAGGATACCAGCTTGGCATCCGGCGCGCGGCGACAATGATCAAGGCGGCGAGCAAGGGCTGAGGTGACCATGACCCGACGGGTTAAGCTGGCCGTACTTGGCGCAGGCCTCATCGGTAAGCGCCATATTCAGCACGTCCTGGCCGAGCCCTCGGCGCAACTCAGTGCCGTGGTCGATCCCACGCCGGTTGGCGAGACTATTGCCAAGGAAGCCAGCGTGAAGTGGTTTACAAGCTTCGCGGACATGATTGCCGCAGACCGACCTGACGGGATCATCGTGGCTACGCCCAACCAGGCTCACGTCCAGAACGGGTTGGAAGCCGTTGAAGCAGGCGTTCCCGCACTCATCGAGAAGCCTATCGCCGACGACATTATATCCGGGGAAAAGCTGATCGCAGCGGCTGAGGCAAAAGGTGTTCCTCTTTTGACCGGCCATCACCGCCGACACAATCCGGTGATGCAGAAGGCAAAGGAAATCATCGAAAGCGGAAAGCTCGGCCGCGTTCTTGTTGTCAATGCGATGTTCTGGCTGTTCAAGCCCGACGATTACTTCGACATCTCGTGGCGTCGTGAGCGCGGTGCGGGGCCGGTTCTCCTCAATCTCATCCACGATGTCGATAATCTGCGTTACCTTTTCGGCGATGTGGCCGCGGTTCAGGCACGCGAGTCCAACGCAGTGCGCGGCAACGCAGTTGAGGAAACGGCTGTGATCCTGATCGAGTTCAAGAATGGAGTTTTGGGAACTGCGACAGTCTCGGACTCGGTGGTCGCACCGTGGAGCTGGGAGATGACAACCGGGGAGAATCCGGCCTACCCCAAAACGGAGCAATCCTGTTACATGATAGGAGGAACGCACGGGTCGCTGGCTGTTCCGTCGCTCGAAGTCTGGCGCAATCCTGGTAAACGGAGCTGGTGGGAGCCATTTGACCAAAAGCGTATCGAGGTCGACGACGAGGACCCGCTCGTCCTGCAGATCAGGCAATTCTGCAAGGTGATCCGCGGAGACGAACCGCCGCTTGTCAGCGGGCGTGAGGGGCTCGAAACCGTGAGGGTAATCGATGCGGTAAAACGCTCGGCGGCAACGGGAGAACGTATTGAGTTGAACTGACGCCTGAGCAATGTGTAACGCAACCGCCTGCTCGCCCTTCGCGTCTCCTTGCATCCGATGCGACGAGAACGCCGAGGCAATACCGACGAACGAGCAGTGCGGCGGTCCTGTTTTCGAGCGCTCATGTTCGAGACCGCTGGCAGTTAAGCCACTTCGACATTCCTCAAATCGGCTGCATGCGCCGCATGTCGGATAGCTGGCCACGCTCGACTTAGACATCGCCCTTCTGGCGGAGGAAATCGTCGCCGAGGATTTGGCCGATGGCCGTCTGCTTCACGTGCTGCCGCTCTGTCTTCGCCGCCATTGAAACGCGCCTGCTCCGGCAACGACGCAACGCTTCATCGAATTTATGGGTGACTGCTTGGAGCCGACTAAGGCGAGAAATCAACGTCCGCCTTGAGCGTACCTTTTTGTCATTCGGTGCTTCGGTCCGGATGTCCGCAACGGGTCCGAGAGCGGCCTTACCTCCGCGTGAGGCTCGCAGCGGCAGATGTTCTCGTTCGTGCTCATTAGATCGCACAATGTATTCCGGTATTCCGCTGCTCAGTCCAGAACGGGTGCAGCTGAGAATCAGCAAAACCGCCGCAGCTAAGCTGCGGCGGTTCTCTAGATGGCCGGTTCCGCCGAAACAGACCGGCTTCGCAGACAGGTTTACGGGCCTAGCATCCGGCCATCAGGCTGAGCGGGCAATCTCTCCGTCAAGCCGACGAACGTCCTTTTGCAGGTGTGCGTAGAATTCCTTTGGAATCATGCCACCGTGCTGGTCCGCCACCTGGACAGTTCGTGCGCGAATGTTGGCTTCCTCGCGCCGCAGCCAGTTAAAGGTCACTGCACTGAGTTCGCCCTCCGAGCGCTTGGTATCCATGCGATGATTGGCAGCGCGAAGCTCTCCGAGAATATTGCCGAGCCGTGGTGTATGTACGGCGACGGATGCTGTGGTTTGGTATACCGGTACCGGCGGCGCTGTCCCGTCGTCGTCGCCGAATACCCCTTGGTAGTAATCCCCGTTTTCAGGGCCCCGCGAGGAAATGCCACGATCCTCGTGCCCATGATGGTTGGCTGCGAAGGCGCCGCCTGCGGCTATTGACAGGGCGAGAGCAGCGATTGCAGACGTCTTGATGAACGAGCGCATTTTTGAGTCTCCTAGAATTGGGGAAGCATGAGCTTCCAGTCGGGGCTGTCTCATACTGCCGCTTTGCGATCTTCGTTCAGCAGTATTCAGCCTCTAGAAAAAGAATATTTAGCCACCTCCACTCTGTCATCTTAATAATAATTAATACAATATAACTATTGTTCATCAAATATTCGCCATATTTGCCGACAATTGGTATGCGTTATTAGTGAATGTAGAGTGTTATTGTAAGGCGTCGGCTGATGTGGGCGAAAAATAAAGATGTCTCCATCATTCGTCTCGATAAAAAAGGAGGGATCGCGACAGGCCGGGCAGTGAAAGTGTAATTTGTATCGTGCTTCTTCATGTATTCCTCAGAGTCGATGGAACCACCAGTCGTGCCCAGGTCTGCAGCGAAACAAGCACGGTCGGGACTCCCATAGTTGAACCCTCTCCGTTATTCCGGCCGGCTCCCCGCGATTGCATTTTTATCGATGCGCTGCAGATGGGTCGCCAGTTCAGTTAGTTGGTCGCGTATCTGCAGGATCTCGTTGCGCCGCAGTTCATCGAGTTTGTCGTGCAGCGCCAAAATCTCGATCTCAGCCTTGAGATTGACCTGATAGTCGTGCGCGGCATCCAGACGGTCGCGCGCTGCCTGCCGGTTCTGCGACATCATGATCACCGGCGCCTGAAGTGCAGCGAGCATCGACAGCACGAGGTTGAGCAGGATGTAAGGATACGGATCGAACTGGTCGCGCCCGAGCAGCAGGCTATTTCCGACAGTCCACAGCAACAGAAATGCCAAGGCGGCGAAGATGAACGTCCACGAGCCGCCTACCCGGGCGATTGCGTCCGCTACGCGTTCGCCAAATGTCAGTTCCTTCTCATAGGCCTCGTTGCGATCCCTGGAAACCGCGCGTTTCTCAATGGCGCTTTGCAAAACCGTCTGCTCGAGTTCAGTGAGGTCGCCTGGATCCTCATCCATCCAGCGGTCCGCCAGTTCGGTAATAGTCTTGTTTTGCATTCTCGTCTCCGCACTTCGAAGCAGCGATGTCAGTCACCGGGGAGAGATAGCTCCTGTCGGTAGTAGGGTTGCCATATCATCAAGCAAGCCACGTGCCAGTGCAGCAACACCCCGTTTCCGTTGAGAGTTCGGCCTTATTCACGTCGCCCAGCCCATTCTGACTTGGTGATTGCGCCCAGGTCATGGGTGACGACCACCAGCCTCAGGGGGTCCGTATGTGGGCGCTTCCGGCATTGTCGCGGCTGAGGACAGCCGGCTCAACGGCGAGCCGCGCGAGAGGCTCGCGATGAGCACGGCAAGGATCGCAGTGACGAAAATCCCATCGAATGTTCCGGCGCCACCGATCGAGGCGACGGGAGCGCCCAGACCTCGCAGATTTCCGAGATTGAGCAGGTCTGCCCCGGCGAGGGTGCCGAGGCTGCCGCCGACGTAAGCAAGCGGCGCCGCATGTTGCCGGGAAAGCAGCAGAGCCACGAGACCGGTGCTGATCGCGGGAACGAACACCGGCAACGCAATGCCGAGGCCGGGCACCGGTCGAGCGAGCCAGTGGCAGACGGCGGCGACGACGGCGGTCGCCAGCAAGCCGCGGCCCCACAGCCCGTTTTTCGAAAGCAGATAGATCGACATCAATGTCGGGATGAGCGCCCCACCGACATTCACCGCGATGATGGTCCCAGGCCAATCGACGAAGACTGGCACGACGTAACGCATGCCGAAGTAATCCACCACTCGGCCGGAGAGGACTTCCTGACCAGGCAATTCCGCCAAAGGAAGATTGAGGTAGCTGCCGAGAAGGGAGCCGAGGAGAAGGAGCAGCGCAGCACGGGCGCTGATGCCCAGGCGTGTATACGCATATTGCAGCACTCCGAGCTGAATCAGCGCCACCAGAACAAGGAACGACAGCGCCAGGGCGGAAAAAAGAGGCGCAGGAAGAGGGAGGTAGTGAAGTTGGCTCAAATGCATCGAAGCCTCCTGATATACGGGCGAGTGTTCTGTCGGAATGGCCGGCACCGATTTGCCTCCATTCAACGGCTACCGCGCGCGGGCAACCGGAATGGCCCGCCACAGCAATGGAAGCAAGCGCCGCGCCAGAGAGCTAAGCTTTTGGTTGGGTTAAGCTATTGGGGTGGGACAGGAGAGTGGAAGGTGGATATCCACCACTCATCGGTGGCTTGCGTGGCGCTCAGCGCGGCGCGTTCTGCCGCTGCAGGTCATGCCGAGCCATGCGGTACCGCAGGGTTTCGCGCGTGAGGCCAAGCCTCCGCGCTGCCGCCAGGACATTGTAGCCTTCGCGCTGCAGGATCGACTCCACTATCAACTTCTCCATCGCATCGAACGTCATGGAGCCGTCCAACGGAAGAGAGATGACGTCGCCTGCAGCCATCGTCTTCGCGAGGGTACCGCCCGGCGCGATCTGCAACCACTCGCCCGACAGCTCTTCGCCGGTGGAAAGAAGCACCGACCGCTCCACCACATTGCGCAGTTCGCGGACGTTTCCGGGCCAGTCGTATGCGGCAAGGAGCGCGTGCACGGATTGAGGAACGCGTTTAACCCGCTTGCCGGCAATCGCGTTGAACTCGCGAATGAGACCGTCGACGATCTCGTCGATGTCCGCCTTGCGGGCCCGCAATGGAGGCAGATCGAGCTGGAAAACGTTGAGCCGGTGATAGAGATCCGCCCGAAAGGCTTTTTCGGCCACGAGTTCCGGCAGATTTCGGTTGCTCGCCACCACGACATGCACGTCGACGGGTATCATCCGCTCGCCGCCGACTCGGCGGATTGCCTTGTCTTCGAGCGCCTTGAGGAGTTTTGCCTGAAGGTCGAGATCGAGTTCGCCGATCTCGTCGAGAAACAGTGTGCCTTCGCTCGCCTGTTCCATGAAGCCGCGATGGCTGCCTTTCGCTCCGGTAAAGGCACCGGCCTCATGGCCGAAAAGCTCGGACTCCACGAGGTCGCGCGGCAAGGCTGCGCAGTTAACCTCGACGAGGGGGCCGTCGGCGCGCGTGCCGCTGTGATGCAGGATCCGCGCCGCAAGGCCTTTGCCGGTGCCGGTCTCCCCCGAGATGATGACACTGCTGAGCGGGATTTGGCACAGCCTTTCAAGTGTATCGCGTACGCGCGCGGCATCCTTGCTGCGACCGATGAAGGCGGCCGGGATGTAGCGATTGCGCTGCTGCGAAGCTTCGTCGGCGATCCGCCTCTGGGCGCGCGCGCCGCGCCGCGCTGCGGCAACGATGCGCTCGAGCCGCTCGCGATCCATTGGCTTTGTCAGAAAGTCGAAGGCGCCGAGACGCTTGGCTCGCTCCGCATCCGGTGCCTCGCCAAAGCCGGTGAGGAATATCCATTCGCGGCTGTCGCCCTCGCCGCGGGCGCGTTCCAAGAGGTCGAGCGCGTTACCGTCGGGCAAGTGCAGATCCGAAAGCACGACGAGCCCTTCATAGCCAGATCCGAAGACGAAAGAGCCCGCTTCCTCGAGGCTGCGGACGAGGCGCGTCCTCCAGCCCACGCGTTCGAAATATCGTTTGAGGTCGATGCCTAGCATGGCGTCGTCCTCGATGATCAGAAGCTCGTCACTCATCGTACTTCGACTTTCGGCGGCTGCGCGATCCTGGCTGTGGTTTGTTTACGCTACCTCCTACAGAGGTGGTTGAAAACCACCAATTGGCTGAAGTGGCCCAGATCCGAAAACCATCGCAGGCGGGACCGTAAAGGTTCGGCGATGCGGGTTTGCTTGGAAAAGCTGATCGAAAGCCCCAATCGGGCTGTTGGCCCGTTCCTTGATTGGTGATCCTGGTCCACGGCGGCAGCGCTAATGAGGCAAAAAAGATGCGCGCCATCATCCTGGACAAACCGGCGCGCTGGGTCTGCGTCACATGATCGCGAGCGACGCCGCACCAACTCAGTGCCGCCGCGAACCGCCTAACCAGGAGGAAAACATGCCCATACTATCAGATCTGCGCTCCCTGACTTCGCCGCAGCGCAACGCCGTCGTCGCGAGTTTTCTTGGTTGGATGCTCGACGCATTCGACTTCTTCATCCTTGTCTTTGTCATGAAATATGTGGCTGAGGAATTCGGGACAGACATTGAACGGGTCACCATCGCTCTCACGCTGACGCTGGCCATGCGCCCCTTGGGAGCGCTCATCTTCGGCTACGCTGCCGACCGCTTTGGCCGCCGGCCGGTACTGATGGTCAACATCCTCCTCTATTCGGCACTTGAATTCGCGTCCGGCTTCGCACCGACCTTGACCATGCTCATCATTCTGCGAGCGCTCTATGGCATCGCGATGGGCGGTGAATGGGGCGTTGGGGCGTCATTGACGATGGAGACGATCCCGCCGAAGACTCGCGGCCTCGTTTCCGGGTTCCTACAGGCCGGCTACCCGGCGGGCTATCTCCTCGCCTCTCTTGCCTTCTACCTGCTTTTTCCGCTGGTCGGTTGGCGGGGCATGTTCATGATCGGCGTGCTGCCTGCGCTCATCGTGTTCTATGTCCGCTCGAATATCGACGAATCGCCCGTCTTCCTGGCGCGCCGCCAAAAGCCCGATCGGAGCGCCTTGTGGCGCACACTGCGGCGGCATGCGGGTTTGGCGATCTATACGATTCTCCTGATGACAGCCTTCAACTTCTTTAGCCACGGCACGCAGGATCTCTATCCAACCTTCCTCGAGGTGCAGCAAAAGTTCTCAACGACGACCGTTGGAGCGATCGCCGTGGTTTACAATATCGGCGCGATCTTTGGCGGCATCACCTTCGGCCTCTTGTCGGAAAGGATGGGCCGCCGGCGCGCTATCGTGTTCGCAGCCCTGCTTGCCATTCCCGTTATTCCGCTTTGGGTGTACTCATCCGGTCCGCTGCTGCTGGCGCTCGGCGCGTTCCTCATGCAGTTCGCTGTCCAGGGCGCATGGGGCATCATCCCCGCGCACCTTAACGAACTGTCGCCCGACGAAATCCGCGGCACGTTCCCGGGCGTCACCTATCAACTAGGCAACCTCCTCGCCTCCGCCAATGCAACTCTGCAGGCTGGGCTCGCCGAGCACTACAACGGTGACTATGCTTTCGCCCTCGCCATGGTCGTCGGCGTCGTCGCCGTCGCTGTTGTGCTTCTGGCCGGCTTCGGTGTGGAGGCGAAAGGAGTCGAATTCGGAAGAGCGCAAGACGATAATAGGAGCGGGGATAGCAGCCGGTTGGAAACAGGCCCCGTCGCGCCGTCCTGATCGTGGAACCGTTGTGGAACATGTTTGCTGTGCGTAATGCCCGACCTCGATCAACAGTGAGCCGTGGCAGCTTGCAATCGCGCGGATTTGAAGGGGGAGTGCCAACATGATGTCGAGATATTCTCCTTCTCTCGCCGCCAGCCAACCCTTCCTTCTCGCGCTCGGCTTCGCGATCCTTGTGATGATCAGCGGAACATCCGTATGGTTGGTGGCCCAGTCGCGCGGTGATTCCAGGCAGGTGATCTGGACCCTCAACGCCAAGGAAAAACTTCTTGACTTGCAGGGTCAGATCTGGCGGGCCGAAAGCGATCAGCGCGGATTGCTGCTTACCGGAGCTGAACGTTATCGTGACGCATTTCTCGCCGACCTGGAGGCGGTGAAAATTGCACTGGCTGAAGCGAAGGCGGCGCTATCTGGTAATGTGGGGAAGGAAAGCCGTCTGCCGCTTGTCACAAAGCTCGACGCGGCCGTAACGGCGGAACTCGCTCTTCTCGAAGAGGCCGTTGCCAAACGGGAAAGCGGCGAGCTCGAGCGTTCCCCCTCTCTTGGAAGTGATGCGTTGGTGCAGTCGCGAGCCGAGGACATTAGGACAAATGTTGCGCAGCTTGTCCGGCACGAACAGCAGTTGCTTTCACAAGCGATCGGCGCTTCGCAGAGCACGGCGCATTTGCTCCTGGTCGCGAGTCTTTTCGGGGCATCGCTGATCATTGCCTTGGCCGCGATCTCGGTCGCTCTGGTGCGTCACTCGACCGGACGGCTGAAGACTGCCCAGAGGGCGCTGGAAGAGGCAAACGAGTCACTCGAGGCAACCGTTGCGAAACGCACCGCCGAACTGCGGCAAGCCAATGAGGAAATCCAGCACTTCGCCCACATCGTAAGCCACGACTTGCGCTCCCCGCTTGTCAACATCATGGGCTTTACAGGTGAGCTGGAGGTCCTACGCAAGGAGCTCTTTGGACGCATTTCCTTGCTCAGAGCACGCCCTGAAGTCGATTCCGAACCGGATGAGCGGCTTGCGCACGAATTCGATGAAGCGCTGGGCTTTATCAAGAGCTCGATCACGCGCATGGATCGGCTGATCAAGGCCATTCTCAAGCTCACCCGCGAAGGCCGCCGCGAGCTCCGCCTGGAATTGATCGATATGACGGAGCTGGCCCGAACAGCGGCCGACGGCTTCAGCTACCAGGCGCAGGAGTCGGGGGCCTCAATCATCATCGAGTCCTTGCCGCCATGCGTCGGCGACCGCCTTGCTCTCGAGCAGATTTTCGCCAATCTCTTGGAGAACGCCCTGAAGTACCTTCGCGACGACACACCCGGCCAGATCCGGGTGACTGGTCGGGCGATGCCGTCGGAGGTCGTCTACGAGGTGAACGACAACGGACGCGGCATCGACCCGAAGGACCGCGAACGTATCTTCGAGATATTCCGCCGGTCAGGGCCCCAGGACCGTCCAGGGGAGGGAATTGGCCTCACATATGTACGCACTCTTGTCCGCCGCCTTGGCGGCGCCATTACCGTCCGTTCCGACCCTGGCCGCGGGAGCACCTTCACGATGACGCTGCCGCGCCACGCACCGGGCGCTTTGCCGGAGAAAAACCCATGACAACGCACGTCACGATCGTGATGATTGAGGACGATGAGGGCCACGCGCGCCTCATAGAGAAAAATATTAGGCGGGCCGGCGTACGCAACGACATTGTCGCGTTCCGCGACGGCACGAGCGCGATTGCCTATCTGTTCGGCCGGGATGGCGCGGGAACTGCGCATGCCGGCCGGGCACTGCTCATATTGCTCGACCTCAACCTGCCCGACATGTCAGGCGTCGACATTTTGAAACGCATCAAGGCAGACGAGCATCTGAAGCGCTCGCCCGTGGTGATTTTGACAACAACGGACGATCAGGACGAGATCAAGCGGTGCTATGATCTTGGCTGCAACGTCTACATCACCAAGCCGGTCGAATATGAAAGCTTCGCCCATTCCATCCGGCAATTGGGGCTCTTTTTCTCGGTCATACAAGTGGCGGAGAATTCGTGATGGCGCCCATCCGGCTCCTTTACATAGACGACGATCCCGCCCTTCGGCGCTTGGTCAGCAAGGAGTTCGAGCGGCACGGCTATAGCGTCCAGCTTGCAACGACAGGCGAGGAGGGGCTTCGCCGCTTGCGCGCAGGCGGGATCGATGTCGTGGCGCTCGATCACTACATGCCGGGGCAGGATGGGCTTGAGACCCTCGCTTCCATCCGCGTCGATCCTGAAGCTCCGCCGGTGGTATACGTGACCGGCTCGGACGAGGGTCGTGTGGCGATCGCCGCACTCAAGGCAGGCGCGGCAGACTACGTCATCAAGGATGTCGGGGGCGAGTTTCTCGCGCTGTTGCGGGTCGCGATTGAAGGTGCCCTGGCTCAGGCGAAGCTGCGGCGCGAGAAGGAGGCGGCGGAAGCGGAGGTCCGCGCCGCGCGTGATCGGTTCGAGTCGCTCGCGGCCGAAAGAGCCGTGCTGCTTCGCGAAGTGAACCATCGGGTCGGCAACAGTCTGCAACTCGTCTCTTCCTTCCTCCTGATGCAAAGCGACGTGAGCCATGATGCGCACGTAAAGGGAGCTCTCGCCTCCGCCTATGGCCGCGTGCTTGCTGTCGCCCAGGTGCACAAACGCCTCTATACGTCGGACGATGTGCGCACAGTCGCGCTCGACAACTATCTCCATGCGCTCGTCGCCGACATTGGCGCCTCCGCGAACGAGGAAGGCTGGCTCTCGCTTGCGGCCGATCCGGTCGTGCTTGACCCGGACCGTGCGGTAGCGGTGGGCGTTATTGTGACCGAATTGATCATCAATGCGATGAAACACGCATACGCCTCCGGGAACGGTCCCGTTCGCGTGGCTCTGCATGCGTCGTCCGGAAGCGATATTCGCCTTTGCGTCGAGGACGATGGAACAGGTAGCCGATCGCGTTCCGCAGAGGGTTCCACGGGGCTTGGACAACTCATCATAGAGGCGATGGCGATGAAGCTCGGGGCCGTTGTGACCGTCCACGCAAGCGACCGCGGAACGCGGGTCGTCATCGATTTTACCGGAGGCGATGCCACGCGAGTGGTGGATTAGCCCGATCCGAGTGGTTGATATCCACTGCCACTCGCGAATCACTCGGAAAACATCACGTAAAATCAATCATCTAGTATCTGGCATACCGTCTGCATCACCCTTGACAGCCGCGATCGGCAACTTCGACTTACTAGAAGGAAACACGTCATGGCCAGATCTGTAAAAACCAAGAACTCGCGGGCTCGCCGCTTGACGGCGGCTCTGGCGGCCCTTTCGTCCGTCTCCGTGCTGAGCCTCGCAGCGATCGTGATGGAACCCGTCGCGCTGCACCATCCTAATGCGCTCGGCTGGAATGCCGCCGCGCAGGCGGCGACGCCGCCAGCCGCAGCCGAGCCGGGCGACTTTGCCGGCATCGTCGCGCGGGTGAAGCCTGCGGTCATTTCCGTGCGGGTGGAGCTTGATGGAACGCAACAGACCGCAGACGACGGTCAAGACGGTTCTCCCGATAGTGGCGGTGGAAGCGGGGTGATGATCGGGCAGGGCTCCGGCTTCTTCATCTCGGCGGACGGCTATGCCGTGACCAACAATCATGTCGTCGATCATGCCAAATTGGTCGAGGTCACGACCAATGACGGGCAGAATTACAGCGCAAAGGTCGTTGGTACCGATCCGAAGACCGACCTCGCTTTGATCAAGGTCGAGGGCAGCGATTTTCCGCATGTCAATTTTGCCGACGAGCGCCCGCGTGTCGGCAATTGGGTAATCGCCATCGGCAATCCCTATGGTCTCGGCGGCACGGTCACGGCCGGCATCGTTTCCGCCGAGGGGCGCGATATCGGCGCCGGTCCCTATGACGATTTCATCCAGATCGATGCGCCGATTAATCGCGGCAATTCGGGCGGGCCGGCTTTCGACGTCAATGGCGATGTCATCGGCGTCAACACGGCGATCTTCTCGCCGTCCGGAGGTTCGGTCGGCATCGGCTTCGACATTCCGGCCGATACGGCGAAGGCGGTGATCGCCGAATTGAAGGACAAGGGCCATGTCACGCGCGGCTGGCTCGGCATCCAACAACAGCAGATCACCCCGGATATGGCCGACAGCCTCGGCCTGAAGCAGGCTAAGGGCGCGCTCATCGACGAGGCAGAGCCGAATGGCCCGGCGGCGAAGGCCGGCGTCAAGCCGGGCGATGTCGTTACCGCCGTCGACGGCACCGCGATCAACGATCCGCGTGAACTGGCGCAGAAGATCGGCAAGATGGCGCCAGGCAGTTCAGCGACTTTGACCGTGCTCCGCGATGGCGCAATGCAGGACATCTCGCTGACACTCGGCACGATGCCCGCCGATCGACCTCCTGAGGTCGTCGCGGCGAACGACAGCGGCAGCGTACCGCCCAACGAGCAAAATCTCGGTCTTCTGATTGCTCCGGCAAGCAAGGTCGCCGGTACCGACCAAAAAGGCATGGTCGTCGTCGCCGTCGATCCGAACGGGGAGGCCGCACAGCATGGTCTCTCCGCTGGCGACATCATCCTCGACGTCGGCGGCAAGGCGGTGTCGAATGCCAGGGATTTCCGCCAGGACCTGATGTCGCTCCGGAAGGAAGGCAAGTCTGCTGCGCTGGTGCGGATCCAGTCGGGCGGCACCACCCGTTTCGTCGCACTGCCTCTCGACCACGCGTAAGCCAGGCGCAGGCTCATTCCTAACGGGCCCGAACCCGGGGCTCGTTAGTTGTCTTGGATTGGAGGGACTCCAGCATATGCAGCCCGCACATGCGGGCTGCACCTAACCCCTCGATCTGCCGACCCAGTTCTTCTGAGATGCAGCGGGTGTCCACAGCTTTGTGGGCTCGGCGCGAGCCTCTGAATTCATGGAACCGGGTCCTTATCATAGAAGGGAATGAGCATGATCTCCTCATGCCTCGCTCCCGGAAAAGCGGAGTGCATGTAATGTATAGCCGTGTTGTCATCGCCATGGTCGCTCTCGGCTCGATGCTCGGCGGAATAGCGATCGCGCCGCTCGCGGCCAAGGTGCCGGCACTTCTCGCCACCGGCGACGGCGCCAGCACCGATCCACAGGGCTCAGGTGCACAGGGTTCGACACTGCGGTCCAGCGGTAGCAAATCATCCGGCGGCGGCCCTCGGGGAGCGTCGGTCGAAGTCGCCGAAGTGAAAGCGCAGGACTTTCCCGTCGTCGTCAGAACCTTCGCCAATGTGAACGCTCCGGAGACCGTGACGGTCAACGCTCGCGTCTCGAGCCAGATCACCGAGATCCATGTCAAGGACGGTCAGATGGTCAAGGCGGGCGATCTCTTGTTCTCGCTCGACGACCGCGCCTTGAAGGCTGCACTCGACCGCGACCAGGCCATACTGGCGAAGGACACGGCCATCCTGACCGATGCCGGAATCGAACTCGACCGGGCACGAACGCTGCGCGACGACAAAAGCGGCACGCAGCAGGCCTATGATACGGCGCTCGCCGCCCAGCAATCCGCCAAGGCGACCGTCGACGCCGATCAGGCGACTGTGGACGCGGACAAGGTGGCACTCAGCTATACGAGCATTCGTGCACCGATCGACGGCCGGCTCGGTGCCGTCCAAATGACGATCGGCGATCTCGTCGGCACTTCCGGCAGCGGCTCGCCGACGAGCCTCGTCACCATCACCTCCATCGATCCGATCGAAGTCGCTTTCCACTTGCCGGAGGAATATCTGCAGAGCTTCAAGTCGCGGCTCGACGCCGGTTCCCCCCGCAGGTCAAGGCGCGGCTGAGCGGTAGCGGCAAGGTCGTCGGCGCGGGCGTGCTCGACTTCATCGATTCCGCCGTCGATACGGCGACAGGGACGGTGATGATGCGCGCCAAGTTCGACAATGGCGAACAGAAGCTGTGGCCGGGGCAATATGTCGAGGTCGACATCGAGCAAAAGACCCTGCCGCAAGCCGCTGTCATTCCCGCCGTTGCCGTCCAGATCGGCCAAAAAGGCGAATTCGTCTACCGGGTCACCTCCGAAGACACGGTCGAAGTTCGCCCGGTCGTCGTCGCGGCCAATGACGGCCAGGAGGCTGCGATCACCTCAGGCCTTGCGGCGGGCGACACGGTGGTGACGGAGGGCCAGAACAATCTCATGGCCGGTGACAAGGCGCGGGTTGCGGAGCAGCAGTGACTTTCGGCCAGCGCGACGGGGCACAGCACCCGTCCGCCCCGATATTTTGAAGCCGCGGTCGAAGCGAGGTTCGCCGCAAGAGACGGAAAACGGTCATGTCCATCTCCGAATTCTGCATTCGCCGCCCGGTCGCCACGCTGCTGATGTCCCTGGCACTCGTGGCGGCAGGCTTCTTTGCTTATACGGTGCTCCCGGTCGCGGCGCTGCCGCGGACCGATTTTCCGGTGATCAACGTCTCCGCCACCTTGCCGGGCGCTTCCCCCGAGACGATGGCGACCTCCGTCGCGACGCCGCTCATCAAGCAGTTCAACACGATCGCGGGAATCGACAGCATCTCGACGACGAACGCCCTCGGTTCCACCTCGATCTCCATCCAGTTCGAACTTAGCCGCGATATCGACGCCGCTGCCGCCGACGTTCAGGCGGCCATTACCCGCACATTGCGCACGCTGCCGCAGGACATGCCCTCGCCGCCGAGCTTCCGCAAGGTGAACCCGGCGGATGCGCCGGTGCTGCTGCTCGCATTGAAGAGCGATACCGTGCCTCTCACCAAACTCGACGCGCTGGCGGAGCAGGTGATCTCGCCGGCGCTGTCGACGCTCGACGGCGTCGCGGAAGTCTCGATATTCGGCAGCCAGCAGTTTGCCGTTCGCATCGAGATCGATCCCGACGCGCTCGCCGCCCGCGGCATTTCGCTTAACGCTCTCAAGACGGCCGTCGCGGCGGCAAACGACAATTCGCCGCTCGGCACCATGCAATCCACCGGGCGGCAGATGACGATCGTCGCCGACACGCAACTCGACAATGCCGCCGCCTTCTCCAAGCTGATCGTCAAGAGCGCGGACGGCAAGGCCGTTCGGCTCGGCGACGTGACCAAGGTCATCGACTCGGTTGCGGACACTCAGACCGCGAGCTGGCATGACGGCTCGCGCGCGATCATCCTTGCCGTCCAGCGTCAGCCGGACGCGAATACGGTTGCCGTGGTCGACATGGTGAAGGCGATGCTGCCATCGTTCCGCCAGTCCCTGCCGGCGGCAGCGTCGCTGGAGATGCTCAACGACCGCTCCCAGTCCGTGCGCGGCGCTGTCGACGATGTGGAACTCACCCTGGCCATCACGATCGGGCTGGTGATCCTGGTGATCTTCCTCTTCGTCCGTCGGCTCTGGGCAACGCTCATTCCGGCCTTCGCCGTGCCGATCTCGATCATCGCCACCTTCACAGCCATGTATGCGCTGGGGTTCTCGATCGACAATGTTTCGCTGATGGCGCTGACGCTTTCCGTCGGCCTCGTCGTCGACGACGCCATCGTCATGCTGGAGAACATCGTCCGGCATATGGAGGAAAAAGGACAAAGCGCCTTCGAGGCGGCGATCTCCGCCTCAAGGGAGATCGGCTTCACGATCATCGCGATTTCGCTGTCGCTTGTCGCCGTGTTCATCCCGGTGCTCCTGATGGGCGGCGTGATCGGCAAGATCTTCAACGAGTTTGCCGTGGTCGTCACGATCGCGATTCTCGCCTCGGCATTCGTGTCGCTGACGCTGACGCCGATGCTTGCGGCACGCCTGCCGGAGATGCCCAAGCATGATCAGGAAAGGCATGGGCTCGATGCGCGGCTCGAGCGCGGCTTTGAGGCGATGCTCCGCGGATATGATCGTCTCCTGAAGTTCTGCATGCGCCATCGCTTCGCCGTCCTCATCCTCTTCTTCGCCACCATCGGTCTGACGATCTACCAGGTGAGGACGACTCCGAAGGGCTTCTTTCCGCAGGAGGATATCGGCCAGCTGCAGGTGACGACGCAGGCGCGGCCGGACATCTCCTTCGCGGCGATGTCGGCACTGCAGGCCAAGGTCGAAGACGTGTTTGCGCATTCGCCCTATGTCGCCCATGTGGCGAGTTCGGTCGGCACGGGCGGCTCCTCGGCCTCGAATTCGGGAAGACTCTTCGTCGAATTGAAACCGACAAGCGAACGGCCGGCATTGCCCAGGCTCCTTTCCGAACTGCGATCGCAACTCGGCGACATTGCCGGCATCCGGAGCTACATCACGCCCGTGCAGAACCTCTCCGTCGGCGCACGCAGCTCCGCCAGCCAATACCAGCTCGTCGTCCAGAGCCTGGATCAAAGCTTGATGAACGAGTGGGCGGACAAGCTGACGGAAGCGATGCGCGAGGACCGCGCCTTCTTCACCGATGTCAACTCCGATCTGCAGAACAATGCGCCCCAGGCAGAGCTCGTGATCGACCGCGACAAGGCCGCCGCACTCGGGATCACGGCAGACGTGCTGCGCTCGACGCTTTATGGCGGCTTCGGCTCCGAGCAGATTTCGACCATCTACACCTCGGGCGACAGCTACGAGGTCATCATGGAGCTCGATCCGGCGAAGAACTGGTCTCCTGCCGCGCTCGCGCAATTGCAGGTGCCGACCGCCGCCAACACGCTGGTGCCGCTTGGCGCATTTGCCCGCATAGACACGTCTCCCGGGCCACTCACCGTCAACCAGCTTGGGCAGTTGCCGGCAGTTACCATCTCCTACAATCTCCCCGCCGGCGTGGCGCTCGGCAACAGCGTCGACGAGATCAGCCGCCTGAAGACCGAAATCGGCATGCCGTCGGAGGTCACGACGCGCTACTACGGCACGGCACAGCTCTTCCAGGATGCGATGTCCAACCAGGCCTGGCTCATCCTCGGAGCGATCCTCACCATCTATATCGTCCTGGGCATTCTCTACGAGAGCTTCATCCATCCGCTGACGATCCTCTCCGGCCTGCCCTCGGCAGCCTCGGGGGCGCTGCTGGCGATCAGCCTCGGGGGCTTCGACCTGTCGATCATCGCGGTGATCGGTCTTCTGATGCTCATCGGCATCGTGAAGAAGAATGCGATCATGATGATCGACGTGGCGCTGTCTTTCCAGCGCACCGGCATGCCTGCCGCAGAGGCGATCCACCGCGCCTGCCTGATGCGCTTCCGGCCGATCATGATGACCTCGCTCGCCGCGCTCATGGGCACGCTGCCTATCGCGCTCGGCACTGGCGCCAGCGCGGAATTGCGCCAGCCGCTCGGCGTCGCCGTGGTGGGCGGGCTGCTCGTCTCGCAGCCGCTGACGCTCTTCGTCACGCCGGTGATCTATCTCTACATGGAGAAGCTCGCCGACGGTATCAAACGGCTGTTCAATGCTCGAACCGCGAGGCAAACCGTCACCCGACCGATGCGGTTAGCCACGGGTGAGCGGGAGGACTATTCATGACGTTTTTCTCAGGCAGGGCTGAAGCAAATCAGGCGCAAATGGCTGGAACCGGGTGGCGGCCGTTGCTGAGGCGCAACCAGCGCTATCTTTCCGCCATCGGCACGCTCGTCCTGATTGCTCTTTTCGGTGCCGCGATCTTCCATCTGACTGCCGAGGTCCGATATGACGACGTCGTCTCGGCACTGGCCGAAACGAGCTGGCGTTCAGTGGTTGCGGCCATTCTGTTCACCGGCTTGAGTTTCCTGGCGCTCACCTTCTACGACGTCAGCGCCCTTGACTACATTCGGCGCAAGCTGCCCTATGCCGATGTCGCGCTCACGGCCGCCTGCGCCTATGCGGTCGGCAACACAGCCGGTTTCGGGGCGCTGAGCGGCGGCGCGATCCGATATCGCTCCTATTCGCGTCTCGGGCTCGAACCGGACGAGATTGCCCGCGTCATCGCATTCGTTACGCTCGCTTTCGGACTGGGCCTCGCGGCAGTCGCCTGCCTGAGTCTGCTTGCGGTCGGCGAGTATGTCGCACCGCTCATCGGGCTCGATGCCTTTTGGCTCAGGACGATAGCCGTCGTCGTTCTTGCCGGCATGCTCGCGATCATGGTCGCGGCGCGCAGCGCCCATGAAGTCCACATCGGCCGCCTCACTCTGCGGCTGCCGGATTCGAGAACGTCGTCGCGACAGTTCCTGGTGACGGCGCTCGACCTCGCCGCATCCGCGACTGTCCTTTACGTCCTACTTCCGGCCGGAACGATCGGTTGGCCGGCTCTCCTTGCGATCTATTCCGTCGCAGTCGGTCTCGGCGTGCTCAGCCATGTGCCCGCGGGCCTTGGCGTCTTTGAGACCGTGATCGTCGCGACACTCGGGCAAGCGGCCGATGTCGACGCGGTGCTCGGTGCGCTCGTCCTCTATCGCGTCATCTACCACGTGCTGCCGCTGCTGATCGCGATCGTCGCCATCGTCGGAATCGAGCTGCGCCAGTTTGCCGGCCATCCGGTCGCCTCCAGCCTGCGCCGAGCCGGCGGCCGCATGACGCCGCTTCTGCTTGCCACGCTTGCACTGGTGCTTTCCCTCATGCTGGTGCTGTCGAGTGTGACGCCGACGCCGGACGAGAATCTGGCCTTCCTCGCGAACTATGTCTCTCTTCCGATCGTGGAAGGAGCGCATTTCCTCGCGAGCCTGCTCGGGCTGGCGCTCTTCATTGTGGCGCGAGGGCTGGCGCTGCGGCTTGATGGCGCCTGGTGGGCGGCGATCGTGATCGCGCTCGCGGCGCTCCTGCTCTCATTGGTGAAGGCGGTAGCGCTCGGAGAGGCCGGCATGCTCGCCTTCTTCCTTGTCGGACTGCTCGCGAGCCGCCGTCTCTTCGTTCGTCCGGCTTCGCTCTTCGGCCAGGCGCTGACGCTGCCCTGGCTTACTGCCCTTGGCGTCATCTGCCTCGGTGCCTTCGTCGTCCTGCTTTTCGTTTATCGCAACGTCGAGTACAGCCACGAACTCTGGTGGCAGTTCGAATTCTCGGCGGAGGCGCCGCGCGGTCTTCGCGCGCTGCTCGGAGTGACGATCGGCGCGACCGCCGTGGCCATCTGGAGCCTGATGCGTCCGGCCGCGACTGCGATCGCGCCTGCCTCCGACGAGGATATGGAGCGGGCGCTCGCCATCGTCGAGACGCAGGACATGTCCGACGCCAATCTCGTGCGGATGGGCGACAAGAGCATCATGTTCTCTGCCGACGGCCGCGCCTTCATCATGTACGGCCGTTGGGGCCGCTCGTGGATCGCGCTTTTCGATCCCGTCGGCCCGGTGGAGGCCTGGCCGGACCTCATCTGGCAGTTCATCGAGACGGCCCGCGCCAATGGCTGCCGTGCCGTCTTCTACCAGATTTCGCCGCGCGGCCTTGCCTATTACGCCGATGCAGGCCTCAGGGCTTTCCGCCTCGGTGAGCTTGCAGAGGTCGATCTCACGCGCTTCGAGATGAAGGGCGGCAAATGGGCGACCTTGCGCCACCAGGTAAGCCGGGGCCAGCGCGATGGTCTGGAGTTCTCGGTGGTGGAGCCCGCGGACGTACCGGCGATCCTGCCGGAGCTCGCCGCTATTTCCGATGCCTGGCTTGACCATCACAGCGCCCGGGAGAAAGGCTTCTCGCTCGGCGCCTTCGATCCACAATATCTGGTGACGCAGCCGGTTGCGATCCTCAAGTGTGAGGGGCGCATCGTCGCCTTCGCCAACATACTGGTCACCGCCAATAAGGTAGAGGGCTCTGTCGACCTCATGCGTTTCTCCCCGGAGGCGCCGCGCGGGTCGATGGACTTCCTGTTCGCTCAACTGATGGAATACCTCAAGGCGCAAGGCTACCGGCGCTTTAATCTCGGCATGGCGCCGCTTTCCGGCATGTCCTCCCGCAGCACGGCGCCGGTCTGGGATCGCGCCGGCCGGACCTTCTACGAGCACGGCGAGCGCTTCTACAATTTCAAAGGTCTGCGCGCCTTCAAGTCGAAGTTCCACCCGCACTGGCAGCCGCGCTATCTGGCGGCGAGCGGCGGTCTCAATCCGATCCTCGCGCTGATGGACGCGACGTTCCTGATCGGTGGCGGCATCAAGGGAGTGATCAAGAAATGATCCGCATGACAAGAATCTGGAAAGGCGCTGCCTTGGCGACGCTGATTGCTGCGGCGGCAAGCCTCCCCTCAGCGGCCGAAGAGGCGAGATTCGACACCGGCATGATCCCGTCGCCGCATATATTGTTCCCGAAGCAGGACGCATCCGGGCTCGTCGTGCTGCTTTCCGGCGCGGACGGCTGGACGGAAAAGGAAGATGCTGTTGCGCGCTCCCTTTCCGGGGAGAATGCACTCGTCGTCGGCATCGATCTCAAGGCCTATCTGGCAGCGCTCGCCAAGGACGACGGAGAGTGCATTTACACCGTCTCGGATATCGAATCCTTGAGCCAGCAGGTTCAGCGCGCCGCCGCTAGCGGTGCCTACCGGCCGCCGGTCGTCGCCGGGGTCGGCGCTGGCGGTGCCATGGCGCTGGCTATCGCCGCCCAATCTCCCGCCGCAACGATCGGCAAGACCCTCGCAGTCGATCCCGAAGAGGGCATTGCCTTGACCAGGCAGCTCTGCACGCCGGCCGAGAAGACCCGCAAGGGTGATCGTCTGGTCTATGGCTTGACCGACGGACCCTTGCCGGACCCGGTCAGCGTCACGTTCTCACCCGCGGCGTCCGCCGAGGGGCGCCAACATGTCGCCGCGCTGGTCGACAAGCACCCGGACATCGAGACCACGGACACGGAGGACGACGCCTATGCCGCCCTGTCCGGCGCACTCTCGGAATATCTGCAGGAGGGCGACGAAACAGACAACCCGTTCGGTCTGCCGCTCACCGTCCTCGACGCGAAACCGTCACGCGACACCGTGGCCGTGATCTATTCTGGCGATGGTGGCTGGCGCGACATCGACAAGGAGGTCGGTAATGCCCTGCAGCAGCAGGGTGTGCCGGTGGTCGGGATCGATTCTCTCCGTTATTTCTGGTCCGAGCGCCAGCCGCAGGCGACCGCCGACGATCTCGCCCGGATCATCAGCTATTATCGAAAGCGCTGGAATGTCCGCAACGTGCTGCTGGTCGGTTATTCCTTCGGTGCCGATATCCTGCCGCGCACCTATAACCTGCTGCCCGCCGCCACCCGCGCGCGCGTGCGCCAGGTGACGCTGATGGCTATGTCACATCGGGCGGATTTCAAGATTTCCGTCCTTGGCTGGTTCGGCGCCGAGGGCGAGGCGAGCGCGGGCGATCCGGTCGATGATGTCAGGGCGATCGATCCGTCGCTGGTCCAATGCATCTACGGCACGGAAGAGGAAGACGACGCCTGTCCGGGGCTGAAATCCTCCGGCGTCGACGTGGTCGCCATCGAAGGCGGCCACCATTTCGACGAAGATTACCCCGCCTTGACCCGCCGGGTCCTCGACGCGCTCGACCGGCGACTCGCGGCGAAGTAACTGCTCCCGCAAACGCGGACCTCACCTCATCGCTGACGACGTGGCTACACCTTAGCCTGCCCGCAGCAGCGGATATGCCGCGCGGAGCGTTACACTGATGCTGGCGATTTACTTTTCTCTAGCCTCGCCCATATCAATGATCCGACTCGATACGCGCTCGGCGAGATGGCGATCGTGGGTAACGAGCAACACACCGAGGCCGGTCTCGTGGACGATTTCGAGCAGGAATTCAATGACGTCCTTCTGGCTGACCGGATCGAGGCGCGACGTGGCTTCGTCCGCAAACAGAAACACTGGGTCGAGCAAAAGCGCCCGAAGGATGGCGAAGCGCTGCAGCTCGCCGCCAGAGATCTCACTTGGCAGGCGATCGAGCAAATTTGCCGACAGCCGAATCCGGGCAAGTAGTCTCTCTACATCGATCCAATCGCGTCCGTGTAATGTGACCAGATCGGTCAGTCCCTTGCGAATGCTTTGACGCGGCGCGAAAGCGGCGGGCGGATCCTGGTAGAGCTTCTGATATCTTAGCGGCGAAACACCCGTTTGCCGTTCGACGGTGCCTGAATCGGCTGCCGTAAGCCCGAGCAGAATGTTTCCGACCGTGGTCTTGCCGCAACCGCTCTGGCCGGCGATCGCGACGATCTCGCCGGCACGAATCTCAATATTCAGTTCAGAAAACAGCACTTTTTCTCCGAAGGCTTTCGCCAATCGACGCCCGGCAAGTACCGGCCCACCCGAGGCGGTCGGTCTCTGTCGATGCCAACTTGCCGGATCGGCGCCGACCAATGCGCGGGTGTAGGGATGCGCTGGCGCCGCGAGCAGCTTTTCCACAGGCCCGTATTCAACAAGCCGCCCGTCCAGGATCACTCCTACCATTCCGCCCAGCGCCCGTGCAACCGCGACGTCATGGGTGATCGTCAGCAGCAAACGTCCCCGCTCGACCTCTTGCCGCAGCCGCGCGGTAACGGAATCACGCAGCGCCACATCAAGTCCTTTCGTCGGTTCGTCAGCGATCAACAGATCGCTCTCGGCCGCGTGGGCGATCGCGATTGCGGCGCGCTGGGACATTCCACCCGACATCTCGAACGGATAGAGTTGGCCGGCATGTCCAAGACCGACTTCGGCAAGATTGTCTCTAGCCAGCAAACGGCTCAGCCCTCGGCTCTTCTTTTTCACAAACCGGTGGACCTCGGATATTTGCGGCGTAATTCGCATTGTTGGGTCGAGCGCCAGCCACGGTTCCTGAGGGAGAAGCGAGATACTGCGTCCCCAACGCGCGCGTCGTTCGGGCGGCGAACCAGCCAAGAGATCAACACCGTCGAGCAGCGCCTTTCCAGTGGCCCGCAGTTCGGTCGGCAGATTTCCCATAATGGCCTGCGCCACAAGCGACTTGCCCGACCCGCTCTCGCCGAGCAACGCCAACGGGCGCCCTCTGCCGACCGTGAAGGAGACGTCTGAAACGATCCGCCCTGCGCCCCATTCCACGGAGAGTGCGGCTATGGAAAGTTCCTGGATTCCGGGGCGCACGTTCATGGATGATCTCCCTGTGCGAGAAGCTGGAGGCCGAGGACGAGCAGGAAGATCAGCAATGCCGGCAGCAGCACATGCACCGGCGCCTCCGCGTAATACGGCAAGAGCTCCACGATCATGCTGCCGAGTTCGGGCGTGGGAGGCTGCAGCCCAACGCTGATGGCGCTCAATGTCGACACGGCGATGATCGCCGTCGCCATAGCAAAGGCCGAAAGCGTTGCGATCATCGGTGCGATCACCGGCAAGACATAGTTGACAAGGATGTAGCGCGAGCCAAAGCCGAGCATGCGCGCCGCCTCGATATGCGGCTGCGCGAGGATGGTCTTCGTCGTCGCCTTCGTTACACGATAGAACTCTACCCACAGGGTAAGCGACAGGCCCAGGAACAGCGGGCCATAATTGCCGGGCGCGAAGGCTAGCAGCAGGAGCACCAGCATCAAACCGGGCAGTGCCAGCACAATTGTGGCCGTCAGTTCCAGGAACCGTTCTGTCCAGCCGCCTTTCCAGGCGGCGACAAGACCGAAGAGAACGCCTGGGATCGCGGCCGAGAGCATGGTCAGGAGTGCGAGGCCGAAGGAAAGACGAGCGCCGTGGGCGAGACGCGCGAGGAGGCTGCGCCCGTAATGATCGGCTCCGAGCAAGTAGTCGCCGCCGATCGGAGCGAGGCTGGCGCTAAAATCCTGCGCCGCAGGATCGGCAGGAATGAGCACCGGCCCGATGTACGCAAAGCCACCGACCAGGCTTAGAATGCCGGCGCCGAACATGCGCCCCCTGGTCAGTCGCCGGTCCGGCCGAGAAATGGACAGCTCGTCGGTCGTACTCATGCCGTTCTCCTCACACGCGGATCGAGCCACTGCGTCAGAAGGTCGACAATGGTGGCGATGACGACGAACATCAGCCCCATCAGCAACGCCGTCCCCTGCACCATGGGAATATCCCGTTCGACAACCGCATGGACCAGCGCGTGGCCGATGCCCGGATAGGCAAAGAGCGATTCCACGACGACGACGCCTTCGACGAGGTACACGGCTTGCAGTCCGGTATAGGAAACGACAGGGATGGCGGCGTTGCGAAGCCCATGCCGAAGGACGACAACGGATTCCGGCAGCCCCTTGTATCGGGCGAAGGCGAAATAGGGTGCCTTAGCAACGGCAGCGACCGAGTTGCGCATCACCCGGCTCGACATGGCCGCAAGCCCGAGTGCGAGCGTCAGCGCGGGAAGCAGCATCTCACGCGGCGAGCCAAAACCGGCTGGCGGTAACCAGCCGAGCTGCTTCGAAAAGACCAGCATCAGCATCAGACCCAGCACGAACGGCGGAATGGCGCGGAAAATTGCCGCACCCGCCAAGCCCAGTCGGTCAATCGCGCCGCCCGCCTTCAGTCCCGAGAAGAGGCCAATGACTGGTCCGATGAGAAGCGATAGCGCGAGCGCCGATGCGGCAAGCCACACGGAAGCGCCGAGCTGCACCTTCAGCTCATGGACGACCGGCGAACCCGTGACGAGCGAATGTCCGAGGTCAAGGCGCAAGAGGCTGCCTAGCCATTCCAGGAACTGGGCTGCAAGCGGCCGATCGAGGCCTAGTTCGAGCCTGACCTTTTCTGCCGCTTCGGCAATCCGTGCATCCGGCCCGTAGCGGCCGGCAGCAATGCGCATGGCGGCGTCACCGGGCAGCACGCGCATGAGCACGAAACACAAGGCGCCGACCACGATGGCCACTAGCCCCGCCTGGAGCAGGCGCGCTAGAAGGAAGTTTCTCATAACCTTACCCGTCACTCTGCCCAGCGGATTGCCGACAAGCCGTAATTCACTTCGAGGGGGTCGACCTGGACTCCGGTGATCCTCTTGTTCGAGACGATGGCGAGCTCCGACCAGGTCACTGGAATGCTTGGCAGCTCTCGCTGCAGGATCTCCACCGCGCGACTCTGAAGCGGAGCGCGGGCCGCCGCATCGCTCGTCGCCGCAAGTTGTTCGACGACGCTCTGGATTTCCTTGTTGTCCCAGCCCATCGAACCCCAGTCGCTTCCGCCGGGACCATAGTCCTGGAGCAGCGTTCCGACGGGATCCGGCACGATGGAATAGAGTCGCGAGATCAGCCCCATCTCCAGCGTTCCGTCCTGATGGCGCGCCGGAATCTCCGAGCTGTTGCCGACGGATACTTTTACCTCGATTCCCACCTGTCTAAGCTGGGCCTGGAGTGCCGTCGCGATCGGCGGCAGTTCAGGCCAGCTCGAATAGGTAAGCAGTGTCACGCTGAACCGCTTGCCGTCCTTTTCCAGAATACCGTCGCTGGCGGCTTTCCAGCCGGCCGTGGCCAGGAGTTCCTTCGCCTTGTCGACGTCACGCACGAGCGGCTGAACCTCGGGGGAATTCCAGCCCTTCATCGCAGGCGGGAATAGCTGGGTTGCAGCAAGATCGGCGTTGCGCAGGATCACCTTGGTGAGACCGGCCCGATCAATCGCTGCACTGATCGCCTGCCGTTCCTCAATCTGGTCGAAAAATGGGGACGCCGCATTGACCTTGAGGATGCGCGTGCGGGGGATGGTGGCAATCTGCACATCGAGTTTCGGATTGGCTTTCAAACGATTCACCGAGACCGGCAGCATCGAAAAGACCAAATCGGCTTCGCCGCTTTCCGCCATCAGCGCTCGGGTTTCGCCTTGTCCCACTGCGAGATAGCTGACTTCCTCGATCGCGGACTTGCCGCCCCACCAGCGGCCTGAGGCCTGCAACTCCAGCCGTGCCGGAGCGGTGAGGCTCTTCACCTTGTAGGGTCCGGATCCAACGATCTGCGTAACTTTGCCCGCCGCATCAAATGACGAAGGCGCCAGCACGATCGTGCTGAAATGGACGAGATAGGCGGGCAGGGCAGAGAACGGTTTCGTCAGCCGGATCACGACGTCCCGCCCTTGACTGGTGATCTCGCCAAGCGGCGCTTGAGAGAGCACGCCGACACCTGCAAGGGCTCGCTTCAGACTGGCGGCAGCCGCTTGCGGGGTCACCGGCGTGCCATCGTGAAACTGGGCATCCTCTCGGAGCGTAAAGCGCCATATGAGACCATCGCTGCTGACGCTCCACTGTTTAGCGAGGGCCGGGACGAGATTGCCTTCGTGGTTGGCGGTCACAAGCGTTTCGGCGACCTGCAATCTGCTGAAGACATAACCTGTCTGGGCTGGATCAGTGCCGGCAATCTCCCATGGGCCGGCAACCTTGAGCACCGCGGCATGGGCCGGGTTAAGCGCTGCGGTGACGCCGAGTGCAACCGCAGTGAAGAGCACGCGCAGTGTGCGCATTCAGACCTCCAAATATTTTCCTGTGACTAAGCTGGCTGCAGAGTGCATGTGTCTGCTCCCTCGATATGTTACGTTATTACAATCGTCAAATGGAAAGTTACGTAATAACGTTGCAGTCATCTGGACGGCGACACCGTTTGACCAAGCCAGTTGCGGCCGGCGATGGCCTCGTCACCAATCGGGTGGTTCGCTCGATTATCGCGGAAACGGCGGATCGTGCTGCTGATTTTCGCGGTCGCGGCCTGCTGGCGCGATGGCCGTCGTTCAAGTTATGCCCAGACGTGCCGAGGTGAGGTGTCGATCGGTGTCCTAACCGGCGAGTTCCAGCGGTTCGATGCGAAGGAGGTGACCCTTGTCCTTTCCGTAGTTCTCGTGCGTCCGTTTTCTGACCCCACTGCTGTCCTCCGGATCGCGTGGACGTGCGGCCGCTTAGGGTCGGATCGTAACGTTCTCCATCTCCAGCATATAAGCAGGCTCCTGGCCGCGTGCCGCCGTTCGGAGCTTTGGCTGCGAACGTCTGCGCTCGAGCAACGGCTCGTCGGGTTGTTAGGTTGCATTGCCCAGAACGAGAAGAGGAACAAGAACGAAAACGCCAAGCCCCTCCAGTGCAAGCACAACCAGACGACCCGCGCTGCCGCTGTGGACGCGCCGCAGTCGCTGCTCTTTCTACGCTGCCACCATTCCCGCTCGGCATCGGAAAGCCGAAGAGAGAAGCGGATCCCTTTGGGTGCGACATCAGGGCATTCAATCTGGATTTTTCGTACCTATCCTGATTCGCCCGGTTCCAGAGCGCTTTCGCATTTGCTTATCAGGCGGTACTGTATTTTCTTGGCGGAGGGGCAAGTGTGGAACGTCGCCTTACCACAATAATGGCTGCCGATTTGGTCGGCTATTCTCGTCTCATGGCGGCAGACGAGGAAGGCACCATTTCGCGGCTGCGCGATGCGCGAACCTACGTGATTGACCCGGCAATTATGGAAGGCGGTGGCCGCATCGTCAAAACCATGGGCGACGGGCTCCTAGTCGATTTCCCATCGCCAGTGTTAGCGGTAAGAGCGGCTCTTCTAATGCAGCGCAACTTGATCTCGCGCGAGTCTCCTCAAAGGGAAGACCGACGTCTGCGTTTCCGGATTGGTATTCATCTGGGAGACGTGGTGATCGATGGGGACGACATCCTCGGCGACTGCGTCAACATCACTGCGCGTTTAGAAACCATCGCACCCGCCGGAGGCATCTGCATATCTCGTGCAATCTACGATCATGTGAAAGGCAAGATAGAGGCTGGGATGACGTGGCTCGGGCCACAGTCCGTTAAGAACATCCCCGAACCAATTGACGTGTGGCAGGTCGAGCTGGACGGCACGGCGCCCAGCCCGGTTAGGCTCTCTGGACAGGAACGTGCTTCGATCGCGGTTCTCCCATTCCAGAATTTTTCTGCCACGCCCGATCAGGACTTCTTTGTCGACGGACTGGTCGAAGACGTCATCACGGAACTAAGTCGCTTTCGATGGTTGTTCGTGATCGCTCGCAACTCGACTTTCGCCTACAAGGGAACAGCCAAGGACGTACGCAAGATCGCCCGGGAACTTGGTGTGCGCTATGTCGTGGAAGGATCGGTTCGGCGGTCCGGTGATCGGTTGAGGATCACTGTACAGCTAATCGACGCGCTGTCCGGAGCACACATCTGGGCCGAGCGGTGGGATCGTCCGATCGCCGATTTTTTTGATGTGCAGGACGAGATAACGCGCCGGATTATCGCGGGCATCGAACCAGAACTGGGAGCGCACGAACGGGGCCTCGCCCTCGCCAAATCGACGGACAACCTTACTGCTTGGGAACTTTGTCACCGCGGCTTTGCTGAATTGCTTTCCTTCGAAGCAGGTTCTCAAGCCACTGCCGAGAGGTTCCTTCGACAAGCGCTCGAACACGATCCGAATTTCGCACTTCCCTACGCCTATTTAGCTCGCCACCGATACGCACTCGTCCTTTGGGGGCGTGCCGCAGACGTGCCTGTTGCTGTCAAGGAAGGACTATCGTTCGCCACGAAGGCCTTAGAAATCGACAGGCGTAGCGATATCGCGTATGCGATGATGTCGCTCCTTCTTACGGTGGACGGGCGAGCGGCTGAGGCCATCCCTGTCGCTGTACTGGGCCTTGCATTAAATCCCAACTACGCGTTTCTTCACTTCGCACATGGAATGGCAGCCGTGCGGCTCAGGGACGCCGATACGACGATTAGAGCCGCACAAAATGCCATCGATCTCAGTCCTCACGATCCGTCTATGTTTGCGTTCAAGACACTACTCGGTATTGGCTTGATGCTGAGAGGCGAGCCCGATGACCTCTCAACGGCCCGGATGCATCTACGGGAAGGGGCATCCTTCGAACGCACAACCTATTATCCATTCATTGGGGCAGCGTTGCTCGCTCTCAGGGCGGGCAATACCGATGAAGTGAAGATCTGGATCTCTGATGCTTTGAAGAAGTTTCCAAACCTGAATGCGGAATACGTCCGAGAGGCGGCCCACCCATTCTATGAAGGCAGTCCTTACTGCGACTACCTCGACAGGTTGATCGAGCAGGGGCTCCCCCCGGGGAAGAAGCGTCTGATCGAAGAATAATCGCGTCACTTAGAAAACTCCTGTTCCCGGCTTCTATACCGTGTTCAGGCAGAAATTCCACTTATAACCCCTGTCCAAGTTTCCCGATCCAGCTCTGGCCATTGCGTCACGGCATTGGAAGGCCGGCGGAAGCAAACACCTTCGCACGCGCGCGGACTGTGTCAGTACAAATTTATGGTGGAGTGTCGCTGATCGCACGGATGTGCCGAGGCATAGCTAGATGACATCGCGCGGGCGGGCGGCGGCAGGCAGCACGACTACGGTTCTAATTATTGCCCGCAACGAACGACCCCTCTCCGCCATTAAACATACTCAACCAGCCCCCAAAATCGCGCTCGCCGCGATCGCCGCCCTGTTCCTCGCCAATGTCTCCCTCGCCCAATCCGCCCAGAGCTCTGCCGGCGGCAGCCAGAACCAGCCTCCTTTCTCGTCCCCGACGACTTCCGATTTGCCGGCGGCGGCGCAGGCGGCCGTCAGCAGGCAGATCCAGGCCGCTCGCTTTTCGTGGTCGCCTTCGACGGCGATTTGCTGGAGCAACCTCTCATTGTTCCAGCCGATGAAATCGAGGAGGTGTTTGATAACGCCCGACTCGACGGCATGGTCGTAAAGCCAGTCGAACTTCTTGCGCTTCGCGGCTCTCGTCATGGCAAACCGCTCGTCCTCCAAGAGAACGCCGAGAAAGGCGTTGGGGAAGGCTTCGATGATCGCGGCGCCGGGGATGACGGATCTGCCGATCGGGGCGGCTGCGAGGTGCCTGACTTGCGCGGCCGTCTCCGCGGCAGCTTTCCGGAGATCGCGACCATGACCATGGTGACTGAGGCCCGGCTTGCAGCGCGTCTGGAAGGTGCCGCGGATGAAGAGACGCTCACAGAAGCGATCGAGGGTGTCGGGCGCCTCCGGCGGCGTCAAAGGTCCGTCGATTGCTATCACCGCGAATGCGGCCGAGGCGGGAATGCTTCGCTGTCGCCGCTCCCAGTCGCTGTGCGTCCTGGCCGAGCCGAACTCCTCGCCAAGGTTCCAGGCAACGCCGGTGGTCGGGCGGGATCGGGAGTAGCCGACGTCGATGCCGAGCAGTTTGTCGAAGCTCATCTTTTCTGCTCCATCGCATCGAGATCCCGCGAGAAGGCGGCGCCCCTGTCCGAGGGCCGTACCGATCAACTTAGCTCTGCTGGTTGATGCGCAGCCAGCCCTCCAGGGCAGCAATCACCGACAGTCTGAGGCTCGCGCCGCGGGCTATCGCGCCGGCGAGGGACTGGCCGTCGGGATCAAATCCCATCTCGTGCATCACATCCCGAGGCGTCAGCCTGCGCCGGACCATGATCGCCTGGATCTCGGCGATGGTGGAGGGCAGCAGATAGCGGCCGCTCGCGATAGGCGTTTCCGCGTTCCGCGAATCTGAAGAGGGAGGAGGGGAGAATGATGCCGCCGTCGCCGGGCTCGCGCCCGTGGCTGAAACCCAGGTCAGGAAAGCGTCACGCTCGCTTTCCGTGGCTTTCGCCCAGGAGTTCTTGAGCTTCTCGAGGCGGGTGCGCTCCGGCGTGATGCCGGCGATGACGAAGGCTTTGCGCGCCGAGGCGATCTCACCCGCGAGGAGGGCGCGATGGATGTCCGGAAACTCGGTCTTCAGCCGCTCCAGGTGGACGTCATCGCGCTTGGTTTTCTTCGACATCATGAATCTCGAGGCTCGATTTCCATGTCATCTACCCTGCCCGAGAGGCGCGGGCGAGGAAAAACATGAGCCGCCTTGTACGTCCAGGTGGGACGGCGCAACTCGCGGCTGCCGTGCTTGAATGAAACGCCGTGGATGAGGGCTGCGCACGTCAAGCTCTGCACAAGCCGACCTTCCTATCATCGCGCCAACAGCCGGATGTGAAGTGGCGAAGAAAGGACAATGAATGTCTGACACTATTGAGCACTACAGCGACCCGCAGGACGCCAGGGTGGCCCTCTACCTGATGGACAATGACGGCGACGAGCTTACCGATATTCTGGTCGCTGCGCTCGAACATGCCTTTCGGATCCTCGGCGAGGATGCCCAGACGATGCATTGAGGCGGTCGGCGGGCTACAGCGCCGCGCGTCTTTTCAGGTGCACATGCGCTAGGCGTCCTGTAACACACGCTCCACGGAAGCAGCCGCCTGCAGCAGCGTTCCGTCGGCACCGTTTCGCCCCATCAGCATCAGTCCCGCCGGCAGCGCGGTGCCGGGCATCGGCAGGGTGATTGCCGTGAGGTCGAACTGGTTGGCGACCTCGGTGTTGCGCAACAGCAGACCCTCGATACGGCGATATTCCTGTTTGTCATCCACCACGGAGGCGATGGGGACGGCGGGGATCGGTGTCGTCGGCAGCAGGACCAGGTCAAAATGCTTCAAGCGCTCGTCCATGGCGCGGGCGAGCGCGCGCCGCGTCTGCAGCAGGCTTTCGAGCGCCGCGTCGGGAACGGCGAGACGGCGGCGGAGCGGGGATTTCACGCGGATATCGACCGGCACATTCTCGCCCATCAGCCAGTCCGCATGGATGCGGCTTGCTTCGAGCCCGGCGAGGGAGCCGATTGCGGTGGCTTCGCCGAAGCGGGCGAGGAGATCGTCTATCTCGCATTCGGCGAGCTTTGCGCCGGCGCCGGCGAGCCGTTGCAGGCTTGCCTCGAAAGCTCCGGCGATATCGGGCGCGAGGCCTTCCAGCAGAACGCCTCTCGGAATGCCGAACTTCAGGTCATCGAGCGGCAGGGAGCTAAGCGGCTTCGGCGTGTCGCCGGCCATGATGGCGTCGGCCAGCGCACAATCGGCGACGCTGAGCGCGAGCGGGCCGATCGAATCGAGGCTCGGCGACAGGGGGAAGGCGCCGTCGAGCGGCATGCGGCGGGCGGTCGGCTTGGAGCCGACGAGGCCCTGCAGGGCGGCGGGGATGCGGACTGAGCCGCCGGTATCGGAGCCGATGGCGATTTCGCTCGTGCCTTCCGCCACCGAAACGCCAGCGCCCGAGGAGGAACCGCCGGGAATGAGCTTCGGATCGAGGGCATTGCCCGGCACCGGATAATGCGGATTGAGGCCGACGGCGGTGAAGGCGAATTCGGTCATGTGCGTCTTGCCGACGATGACGGCGCCGGCGGCGCGCAAGCGTCGGACGATTGTTGCATCGGCCGACGCCGGCGGCGCAGTACGGCGGATGATCGAGCCGGCAAGGGTCGGCTCGCCGGCCACGTCGAAGAGGTCCTTGATCGAGACGATGCGGCCGTCGAGCGGGCCGAGGCCCGTTCCTTCCTGCCGCCTGCGGTCGGCGGCTGCCGCTGCGGCGCGGGCGGATTCGGCATAGATCTTCATGAAAACGCGTTCTTCGTCCCGGCGCTGCTCCAGACGCGCGAGAATGGCTTCGAGCCGGTCACTGGATGAGGGCGTGTTCGATCGGGTCAAAGGCAAAGGACCTCGTTAGGCGCGGCGCCGGCCTTCCTTCATAGCAGGCGCATGGACGACAGTCGAAGTGGCTATCGTTCATAAGTTGCGCGATTTGATATATAATCAACGTCCTGCGACTTCTGGTATCCAGTCGGGAGGGGTCAATGCCATTGCTGCAATCGTTCTTGGATTCCTCTGCAATCAGGCAGGCAAAGTACGATGTGCCCCGTCGAATCTTGAGCATCTGGTTCGTCGGCAATGATCGCCCGTACCATTACCTCGACGTTCCGGAGCGCGTTTACGAGGAACTCGCGGATGCGGACTCGGCTGGCGGCTACTTCAACCACCGCATACGGGACCATTACGATTTCGTGCATTGAGCATCGCCGGTCCCGCCGTTCCGGCGCCTTCACAGAACTGTCGCCAATCCGTTCAAATAGTTTCATCCATCTGTAAAGCCGCTGACATGCGGCTCGCCAAAGGTCCGCTTGCGAAGACGATGATTCGCGAAACGGGACCGGAGGCAGGATTTGGCCGCAGTTCGAGACACGCTCACCCGGCGTTCTTTTCTCTTATCGACCGGCGCCGCCGGCCTCGTGGCGTCCTCCGGCCTTGCCACACCGTTCTATGCGCGCGGCTACGGGAGGCCGGAATTCCTGCATGGCGTCCAGTCCGGCGATGTCGATCCGCAATCAGGCATGATCTGGACGCGGGTGGACCGCCCGTCGCGCGTCGTGGTCGAATATTCGACCACCGAGAGCTTCTCGAGTGCCATCCGGCTTGCCGATATCGATGCGACGCCGCAGACCGATTGCGCGGTGAAGTGCCGGCTCGACAATCTGCTGCCGGACCAGGACATCTTCTACCGCTTCACCGCCACCGATCTCTATGACGGCAACCGCGTTTCCGAGCCGATCGTCGGGCGCTTTCGCACCGCGCCCTTGCGCCGGCGTTCGGTGCGCTTCGTCTGGTCCGGCGACACGGCCGGTCAGGGCTGGGGCATCGACGAGGTTGGCATGAAGACCTATTCGACCATGCGGCTGCACGAGCCGGATTTCTTCATCCATTCCGGCGACACGATCTATGCCGACAACCCAATCCCCGACGAGATCAAGCTTCGCGACGGCGGCATGTGGAAGAATCGCATCGTCACGCCGGAGAAGCGCGACGTCGCCCGCACGCTCGAGGAATATCGCGGCCAATGGAAATACAATCTGCTCGACGAGCATGTGCGCGGCTTGAACGCCGTCTGCCCGACCTTCTATCAATGGGACGACCACGAAGTCCTGAACAACTGGTCGGCCTCCACCGACCTTCGCGACGATCCGCGCTATCCGGAGAAGGACGTGGCCGTCTATGCGTCCCGTGCGGCGCGCGCCTTCCACGAGATGACGCCGATCCGCACCCTGCCGACCCAGCCGGGGCGCATCTTCCGCAAGATCGCCTATGGTCCACTGCTCGACGTCTTCTTCGTCGATCTGCGTTCCTATCGCGGCCCCAACCAGGGGGAGGGGGATGCCGGGCTTTTCGGATGGCGACAGACCGATTGGCTAAAGCGTGAGCTCGCCGCCTCGCGCGCCACCTGGAAGGTGATCGCCTGCGACATGCCGATCGGTCTCGTCGTCTGGGACGATTATTCGAGGAAGCGTGGATCGGACGCGATCGCCAATGGTGACGGCGGCGCGCCGGGGGGGCGCGAGACGGAATTTGCCGATCTCTTGCGCTTCATCCGCGACAATGGGGTCGACAACATCGTCTGGCTGACGGCCGACGTGCATTACACCGCCGCCCATCACTACGACCCGTCGCGTGCCGCCTTCAAGGATTTCCTGCCTTTCTGGGAGTTCGTCTCCGGCCCCTTGCATTCCGGCACCTATGGGCCGAAGGAACTCGATATGACCTTCGGACCGGAAGTCCGCTTCATCAAGGCGTCGGCCGGCGGCGCAGACAGCAATCTGCCGCCGTCGGCGGGCCTGCAATTCTTCGGAATCGTCGATGTCAACGGCCAGACCGAGCAACTGACCGTGCGGCTCATGGACCGGCAGGATAAGGAGCTGTGGCGCGTGACGCTCGATCCGGCGGCCGTCGCTTGAGTGCCGCAGCGGTTCGTGCGGGCCCGGTCTCAAGCGCCGCCCCCTTTCGCAATCGCAAAAAAACCTGTATGAGCGCGGCAACTGAAAAGCGGTACCCGCCTTGTCGCGCGTGCCCACGAACTTTCCGAGACAAAAAATGAGCATTCGTAACATCGCGATCATCGCGCACGTCGACCATGGGAAGACCACGCTCGTCGACGAACTTCTGAAGCAGTCGGGCTCGTTCCGCGAAAACCAGCGCGTTGCCGAACGCGTCATGGATTCCAACGATCTGGAAAAAGAACGCGGTATCACCATTCTCGCCAAGGCGACCTCGGTGGAGTGGAAGGGCGTGCGCATCAACATCGTCGACACCCCTGGCCACGCCGACTTCGGCGGCGAGGTCGAACGCATCCTGTCGATGGTCGACGGGGCAATCGTGCTGGTCGATGCCTCCGAAGGCCCGATGCCGCAGACCAAGTTCGTGGTCGGCAAGGCGCTGAAGGTCGGCCTGAAGCCGATCGTCGCGATCAACAAGATCGACCGGCCGGACGGCCGCCACGAGGAAGTCATCAACGAGGTCTTCGACCTCTTCGCCGCGCTGGACGCGACCGACGAACAGCTCGATTTCCCGATCCTCTACGGTTCGGGTCGTGACGGCTGGATGAACGTCAATCCCGAAGGTCCGAAGGACCAGGGAATGGGACCGCTGCTCGATCTGGTTCTGAAGCATGTTCCCGAGCCGACGGTTGCCGAAGGCCCGTTCCGCATGATCGGCACGATCCTGGAGGCAAACCCCTTCCTCGGGCGCATCATCACCGGTCGCATCCACTCCGGTTCCGTCAAGCCGAACCAGGCCGTGAAGGTGCTGGGCCAGGACGGCAAGCTGCTCGAATCCGGGCGTATCTCGAAGATCCTCGCCTTCCGCGGCATCGAGCGTCAGCCGATCGAGGAGGCCCATGCCGGGGACATCGTCGCAATCGCCGGTCTCACCAAGGGCACCGTCGCCGACACCTTCTGTGATCCGTCCGTGGCAGAGGCACTGACAGCCCAGCCGATCGATCCGCCGACCGTCACCATGTCCTTCATCGTCAACGATTCGCCGCTTGCCGGCACCGAGGGCGACAAGGTGACCTCGCGTGTCATTCGCGACCGCCTGTTCAAGGAAGCCGAAGGCAACGTCGCGCTGAAGATCGAGGAATCGTCCGAGAAGGATTCCTACTTCGTCTCCGGCCGCGGCGAATTGCAGCTTGCCGTGCTGATCGAGACGATGCGCCGCGAGGGCTTCGAGCTTGCCGTTTCGCGTCCACGCGTCGTCATGCACAAGGACGAAAGCGGGCAATTGCTGGAGCCGATCGAAGAAGTCGTCATTGACGTTGACGACGAGCATTCCGGCGTCGTCGTGCAGAAGATGTCGGAGCGCAAGGCCGAGATGGTCGAGCTGCGTCCCTCCGGCGGCAATCGCGTTCGCTTGGTGTTCTTCGCGCCGACCCGCGGGCTCATCGGCTACCAGTCGGAACTCCTGACCGACACGCGCGGCACGGCGATCATGAACCGCCTGTTCCACGACTACCAGCCTTACAAGGGCGAGATCGGCGGCCGCGTCAACGGCGTTCTGCTCTCCAACGATGCCGGCGAATCCGTGGCTTACGCCATGTTCAACCTTGAGGATCGCGGCCCGATGATCATCGAGGCGGGCGAAAAGGTTTATGCCGGGATGATCATCGGCATTCACACCCGTGACAACGACCTGGAAGTCAACGTTCTGAAGGGCAAGAAGCTCACAAACATGCGTGCCGCCGGCAAGGACGAAGCCGTTCGCCTGACGCCGCCGATCCGCATGACTCTGGAGCGCGCGCTTTCATGGATCCAGGATGACGAGCTTGTAGAAGTCACGCCGAAATCGATCCGGCTCCGCAAGATGTATCTCGATCCGAATGAGCGCAAGCGCTTCGAAAAGACCCGTACGGCCGGCGCGGCGTAAAATTCGAGAAAATCGACAGATGCATGAGAACCCCGGAGCGATCCGGGGTTTTTTGCTGTGTGTGCCTTTCGCGGGCGGCTTGCGGATAAAGTTAAAACACGTTAACCTTCGAACGGATGCCGTTAAAGTTGCCTGTGGGTTAACGTGGCGCGGCAGCCTGGCGGGATTCCGGTTCGCCGTGTCGTGTGTTTAGAGTCAGGTCATGAAGACTGTTTCGATCGAGGTCAGGCCCGGAGAGCCGCATGAGGCGGCGGCGATCGCCGATGTGCATCGCGCTTCCTGGCTGCAGGCCTATGGCGGCATCATCCCGCACCGCCCGCTGGTCAAGATGGTCAACCGGCGCGACGAGACCTGGTGGAGGAAGGCGACGCGCGGGCCGGCGACGCTGCTCGTAGTCGATGTAGCCGGAACGATAGCCGGCTATGCGACGCTGGGCCTGAGCCGCGCAAGGGCGCTCCCGCAGGAAGGCGAGATCTACGAAATCTATCTTCGCCCCGAATATCAGGGCCTCGGTCTCGGGCGCATGCTGTTCGGCGAGGCGAAAAGCCTACTGAAATCGCTCGGTTGCGAGGGGCTGGTCGTCTGGTGCCTCGAGGACAGCGACCTCGCCTATAATTTCTTCCTGTCGGCCGGTGGTCGCGATATTGCCGAGGGCATGGAAGACTTCGGCGAGAAATACCTGAAGAAGGTCGGCCTCGTCTGGAAGTAAGCGCTCCCCCGCCTGTTTCCTTAAGCCCATGGCTTCGTCACAGGGTGTGACTGTGCAGGGTTAGAGGTCTCCCGGCGCTCCCCCACCCCATTGCCTTTTTCCAGGACAAAAATCCGCTCTGCCCATATTTGGCCGCGCCGCCTGCCTACAGCATTTCCGCCCCCGGGACGAAAGTCATGTTGCATCGCGGCATGTTTCCCTTTATCCGACGGGCGACTTTTCAAACGACCCTGGAGGTGCTCATGCGGATCGACGCGATTTCCATCGGAAAAAACCCACCGGAAGATGTCAACGTGATTGTGGAAGTCCCGGTCGGCGGGCATCCGATCAAGTACGAAATGGACAAGGAAGCCGGCACACTGGTCGTCGACCGCTTCCTCTACACGCCGATGACCTATCCGGGCAATTACGGCTTCGTCCCGCACACGCTTTCCGATGACGGCGATCCGATCGATGTGCTGATCTGCAATACGCGCCCGCTGGTGCCGGGCTGCGTCATCAACGTCCGCCCGATCGGCGTGATGATGATGGAAGACAATTCCGGCCAGGACGAGAAGATCATCGCGGTCCCCTCGGGTCATCTGACCCAGCGCTACGACAAGGTTCACGACTACACCGACCTGCCGGAAATCACCTTGAAGCAGATCGAGCACTTCTTCGAGCACTACAAGGATCTGGAGCCCGGCAAGTGGGTGAAGATCTTCGGCTGGAAGGATGCGGTTGTCGCCAAGCAGCTGATCCGCGAAGCGGTCGAACGCGCCAAGGCGAAGAAGTAACTAGCCAGTCTCTCTCACGAGTTCGCTCAGACGCTTCCTGATTTCCTCCGGGTCGGCCTCGATCCGGAGGATTTTTTTGCGCTGCGTGTCGCCGGAAACGAGCGCGATTCTATTCTTGGCGAGGCCGAGCGACTTGGCCAGCAGGGCGATCAGGGCCCGGTTCGCCTTGCCCTTTTCCGGCACCGCCCGCACCCGCACCTTGAGATGCTCCTCGCCGTCGGCCGCCGTTTCCAGGCCGGCGATCGCGTCTCTGCCGCCGTTCGGCGTCAGCCGCACCGTCCGGCGCACATGATCGCCGAAGCTGGTCAGCGCGCCGCGCATGCCGTCAGCGGATCAGCGCCGGCGCGATCGTCGTGTTCAGGAAGAGCTGGATGAAATAGAGGATCACCAGGACGACGAGCGGCGAAAGATCGACGCCGCCCATGTCCGGCAGGAAACGGCGGATCGGTCGGTAAAGCGGCTCGGTCAGCTGATAGAGCGAGCGGCCGATCATGTTGATTGCCTGGTTGTTCACGTTGATCACGTTGAAGGCATAGAGCCAGGAGAAGATCGCCGACGCGATGATCAGGAACCACGCGATGTTGATGATGAAATTCAAGGTGCCGATGACAGCAATCATGCCCGTCTCCAATTCTTTGTCGCCAGACATGTAGACATTGGGAACCAAACGAGCAAGTACGACGCTTTGCCCGGCGCCATCATGTTTAACGATGCGGGGGCGTAGTTTTCCCGGGGAGTGTTCCGTCATGTCGGCCGTCCACAACGCGCATCGCTTTGCCGCCTTTCGGCATGTCGGCTATCGGCGCTATTTCTTCTCGCGCTTCCTTGCCTATTTCGCCGTGCAGATCATGTCGGTCTCGGTCGGTTGGCAGATCTACGATCTGACGCGGGATCCTTTCGCACTCGGCCTGATCGGCCTCTTCCAATTCCTGCCGTCGCTTGTCCTCATTCTCGTCACCGGCAGCGTGGCGGATCGCTATAATCGCCGCGTCATCATGGGGCTCTGCATGCTCGTCGGCACGCTCTGCGCCGCGGCACTGCTGATCCTCACGGTGTCCGGGTTGTTCGCTCCCTGGCCGGTTTACGCAATCCTCATCGTCTTCGGCATCGAGCGGGCCTTTCTGACGCCGGCCGCGCAATCGCTGGCGCCCAATCTCGTGCCGGCCGAGGATCTGCCGAATGCGATCGCCTGGAACTCGAGTTCCTGGCAGACGGCGACGATCGTCGGGCCGGTGGTGGGCGGGCTGATCTACGGCTTTGGACCGACGGTGCCCTATACGGTCAGCCTCTGCTTCTTCGCGGCGGCGGCGCTGATGGTGTTCGCCGTGCCGAAGCCTGCCCAGCGCACGCCCGCCTCGGCACAGAGCTGGCAGACGATCACCGCCGGCTTCCGCTACATCAAGGCCGAGAAGGTGGTGCTCGGGGCAATCTCGCTCGATCTTTTCGCGGTGTTGCTCGGCGGCGCCGTGGCGCTGATGCCGGTCTTTGCCCGCGATATCCTGGTGCTCGGGCCATGGGGGCTGGGTCTGTTGCGCGCCGCCCCCGGCGTCGGCGCCGTCGGCATGGCCATCTGGCTCGCCGCCCACCCGGTCCATAACCGCGCAGGCCTCTACATGTTCATTGGCGTCGCCCTCTTTGGCCTTGCCACGATCGTCTTCGGCCTGTCGGCGACGCCGTGGATCTCGATTGCCGCGCTCGTCGTCATGGGTGCGGCGGACATGATCTCGGTCTATGTGCGCGAGAGCCTGATCGCGCTTTGGACCCCGGACGAGTTGCGCGGCCGGGTGAATGCCGTCAACGCGGTCTTTGTCGGCGCCTCCAACGAGCTCGGCGAATTCCGCGCCGGCACGATGGCGTCGGGCTTCGGCGCCGTCTTCGCCGTCGTTTTCGGCGGGCTCGGCACGCTTCTCGTATCGCTGCTCTGGGCGATCGGTTTCCCGCAGCTGCGCCGGATCGACAGGTTGGACGTGCCGGAGGGGCAGCGGGAAGGGCAGTGACAGGCCCCTCCCCAACCCCTCCCCACAGGTGGGGAGGGGTGAAATTGCAAGCTCCCCCGCAAGCCGTCCGTTACGCCAGCTTTTCCCCGGTTGCAGTGATCCCCTTGTCGCCACCCAAAAAGATCAGCTCGAGAAAATTCTCCATCCAGGTCCGCAAGGGGTGGTCGTGAATCATCCGGCCCTCGAGATGCGCCTTGCCCATCTGGGCGCCGGGCAGGACGAAGCGGTGGGCGCCGTGCACCACCCAGCGATGCATCATCGCCCGCGTCAGTTCGCCGTGAAATTGGATGCCCCAGGCGTTCTCGCCGTAGCGGAAGGCCTGGTTCGGATAGGTGTCGCCGGTCGCGAGCAACTCGGCGCCCTTCGGAAGGTCGAAGCCTTCACGGTGGAAGTGGTAGACCATGGCGGGCCAGTCGAGGAGCGCCTTGCCGGCTTCGGTGGCCTCGAGCCGATACCAGCCGATCTCGGTCATGCCCTCGTGGTGGGGAGCGACCTTGCCGCCGAGATTGCGGGCGAGCATCTGGGCCCCGAGGCAGATGCCGAGATAGGGCTTGTTTTCAAGGAGCGGCACCGACAGCCAATCGATCTCGCGGCGAACGAATTCCTCCTCGTCGTTAGCGCTCATCGGCCCGCCGAAGATGATTGTTCCCGAATGACCCTCGAGCGTCGGCGGCAGCTCGTCGCCAAGCGCCGGCCGCCGGATATCGAGCGAAAAGCCCTTCTGCTCAAGAATATGGCCGACGCGGCCTGCGCTCGAACGCTCCTGGTGAAGGACGATGAGGATCGGTCTCTTGTCGTCGGCGGCTTCTGGCGGCATCGTCAGCTTTCCTGTTGTGCCTCGTTCTCCTCCTCGACCATGTCGATCTTGGCGGCTGCCTCCCGCCGTTTCAAGACCCGGTCGCGGCCGGATACGCCGAGGAGATCGGCGATCCGCCAGATAGCGTGGTCCTCCATTTCGCTGCGCGCGCCGTCGGCGTAGACGATCTCCCACAACATGCCGACAAGCTCGACGCGCTGGTCCTCCGAGAGGTGGCGCTTGATCTCGGAGGTGAAGCGGTAGAAGTCGATCGCCTCGCTCTCGGCCGTTTCGCCCGCCGCGACCAGGGCATTGAGGGCGGCATCGTCGAGCTCGTAGTGCTCCTTGATGATCTTGCGCATCTTGCGCCGCTCCGAAGTACGGATGGCGCCATCCGCCTCCATCACCTGGAAACAGAGCCCGATCACCGCGACGCGCGGATCGTCCTTGTCGATACGCGCGGACGGAACCGTCAGTTCCTCGAGAAACGCTCGAAACCGTTCAAACATGCCTTGTGCCCACAGCCATCGAAACCAGAACTCAGAACAGCCGGAGGCCGGCCTTGTTGCCTTCCTCCACAGCTCGCTCGCGAACACCGGGATCGTCCGGCGGCCGCCCGAAGAAGGGCGCCTCCTCTTCTTCCTCGGGGCGAGTCTCTTCGCTCTTAGCGGGCGGGGCGACAGGTTCCTTGCGCTCAGGCACCTTTATCAGGGTGGGTGTCGGCGTTGGGAGCTCCGCTTCCAGCACTGGCCGGCTTTCTTCGGCCTTGGCCGTTGGCGGCGCTTCTCGTATGGCCATCTGCTGGTCGGGAGCGACCGGCGGCAGGCTGCGGATCGCGTCGTCGCCGCTGAGACGACCGTTCTCGGTCGTTCCGGCAAGTGGCGAGGGGGGTGCCTTCCATTCGAAGGCGTCGAGCCGACCGCTCACCGGCGACACCGGCAGCCAGGTCGGCGAGGTCACGCCGTCGGCGGTCCAGGCCGGGTCGCGCGGGCTTCTGAGCGCCTGCGCCATCCAGTGGCGGATGCGGCCCTCGTCACCGGTATCGGCCTCCTCGATGTCGGCAAGCAGCAGGAAGATGCTCTCGCTCGGCGCCAGCCTTGCGGCCGCTTCGGCCTTGATTCGGGAGAGCTCCAGCTCGCGTGCCTCGAGCGCTGCCTCGGCGACCGTTGCCAGGCTAACCGCATTGTTGCCGCGCAGGGTTTCGAGCCTCTTGGCGCGCTTCAGCCGGTCGACGGCGGAATCGCCGCCGCGCGCCCGCACGTAAAGCCGGGCCACCTCCGGATGGGGGTCCTGTTTCCAGATCTTCTCGAGGACCGAAGCACCCTTGCGCAGGTTGTCCTCGCGAAACAGCGCCTTCGCGGCGACGAGCGCTGCCGGCACCAGCCGATCGTCGAGCTTCAGCGCCGCGAGCGCGTCGTCCCGGGCGGCTTTCGGATCGGCCTCAAGCTTGCTCGTCGCTCGCGCGGTGAGCAGCACGGCCTTCTTCCGGTTCGCTTCCTTCTTGTCGAGGACGTTGGCGGCGCGGCTCTGGTCCAGAAGACGGATCGCTTCGTCCCACTGGCCCGCCTGGCTGCGCTGGTCGAGGGTCGCCAGGGTCGCCCAGGACAGATGCGGCGCCTTTTCGGCCGCCCGTTCGGCATATTGGCGGGCGGCCTCGTTGGCGCCGAGCCGCTTGGCCTCGAGATAGAGGCCACGCAGGCCAAGCTCGCGCGTCTCCGCGTCTTCCGCCATCAGCTCGAATTTCTTGCGCGCGTCGTCATACTTGCCTTCGATCAGCGCCGTCTGCGCCTCCAGCAGATGAATGAGCGGTTCCTGGTCGATGCGGATCAGACCGCGCGCGCGGCCTACCATCTTGCGGGCCAGTGTCGCGTCGCCCGCTCCTGCAGCAATCAGTCCGGTTGACAGCGCCTGGTAGCCGCGATCGCGCTTGCGGGCGCGGAAGTAGCGCGTCACGGTGTGCGGCGACAGCCAGATCGTACGGATCAGCCAGGCGACGATAAGGATCGCGGCGAAGAGCGAAATCAGGATGGTGGCGGCGCGCATCAGGCTCATCTCGATGCGTTGGCCCTGCCAGATCAGCGATAATTCCCCCGGCCGATCCGCGAGCCAGGCAAAGCCGAGCGCGAGCGCGAGGACGAGCAGGATGAAGAACAGTATCCGGACCATGTAGTCTTCTTCCTTTTCTTAGCCTTGCGTGCCGGTTCGCGTCATGGTCGCCGCCACGGCCGCGCCGATGGCGGTCTCGACGCGCAATCGCTGGTCGAGCTTCGTCTTGAAATCCTGACCGGCGGTTTTCGCTGACTCGGGGAGGCTTTCCCATTCCAGCGAAGCCCCCTTGAGATCGCCATTGTTGAGCTTGTCCTCGATGCGGGCGATCACCGCCTCCGGCGTGTCGCCCTCGACGCTGCCGACCGGCCGGACGCGAATGCCGGACATGGCGCTCGAAAAGAGACGGGAAAGGATGCCCTCGTTCGGGTCGGGCTGATGCAGGGCGTCGAGCATCGCCGTCGCCACGGTCGGAAACTCACTGCGCAGTTCCGTTCGCGTGGCGACGCCGGTCGCGGCGTCGTCGGCAAGCTCTTTTACCGCCGCATCCTCGGGCGCGATGCTGCGCAGCGCGTCGAGCTCGGCGACGAACGGTCCGCCGCGATCGATCGCCGTCTTCAGTGCGGTCACGGCGACGGCCTTCGCCATCTCGATGTCGTTGACCGGTTCGTTGAGTTTCTGCTCCGCCTGATCGATGCGGCCGGCAAGTTCGGCCTTGGCGGCGTCCGCCGACTGCCGGGCATCGGCAAGCTCGGTTTTCAGTGCGGCGATTTCCTTGCTCAGGTTGGCGACATCGGCCTGGAGCGCCGTGACATCGGGTGCGGTCGCACCGGAGGGGGCCGCCTGTTCAAGTGCGGCAAGGCGGCTTTCCAGGGGAGCGATATCGACGGCGGCTGCCGGGGCATCCGGGCGCGATTGAAGCTCGGCCTTGATCGCTTCGATTTCGCTCGCCAGGTTCTGCTCGACCGATCCGTTGCTGCGATCCGGCCCAGGCGCAGGAACATAGCCGGCATATTGCAACACGCCGGCGCCGAGAAGCGCGACGAGACCGCCGAAAATGCCGGCGGCAAGCGCCCCGGCGCTCGTCGCCTGTTTTCTCCCGGGCTCGAGAGTCGTGCGGTTGCTCAGATGCGGAGGCTCCTCGTCGAACGCGGCGGCGGCTGCGCCGGCGCGGTCTTCTTCTGCCTCCGCCTTCAGCTCGGCGTCTTCTTTCCCCGCCTCATCCGCCTTGACCTCATCCTTCTGGGCCTCATCCGCGTCGGCGTCGCCCGCGACCGTCTCCGTCGTGTCCGGTGTCGCTGAGATCTCCGCCGGCTCGTCGGTCACCGGCTCCTGGCTGGCGATCGACTCGGTCTCTTCGGTGACGGTTCTCTCCGCCTCGAGGTCGATCGTCAGCGGTTCCTTTTCCGGTTGCGAGCGGCGCGGCGGCTTTTCCGATACCATAGTGACCTCTTTACCGTTCTGTCGGGCTCTTCAGCCAAACCTAGTCAGGGAAGCGCACCAGGGAAAGTCCCTGTGTCCCGTTTTTGCGGCATTTGCCTCACATGACCCCACCAACCCCCGCGAAGTGAGCGGAAAATCGGCGCCGTCTTTGCTGATCCCGTCTCAGAGGAGGCTCAGCAGGCTTTTCTCGTCCGGTGCTGCTGCAACATCCGCTGCAACGCCGGCCGGTAGCACCTCTTTGACAGACGCGCTGAGGCAAAGGTAACGGGCGGAAACGTCGGCGCAATCAAGGCCGCTCTCGCGCAGGAGCGCGACAAGGCGCCGAGCCGTTTCGCGCGAGTAGAGCAGCACCGCGTCAAATGGGCCGGACTGGACGAGAGCCGGCAGTGTTCCCGGCGCGTGGCCGACGGGGCTCATCCGGTAGCATTCGACGGTCACATGGTCGATCGACCGCTCACGCAGCGCATGCTCGAAACCATCGGCGCGCGGCAAGCCGGCGAAATAAAGAAGCGATCCCGTCTCCGGGCCGAGTAAGCCGGCAACAGTCTCGGCGAGCGCTTCTCCCGTTCCTGCCCCGACCCGGATGTCGGCGAAGCCGAGCTCGGCGGCGGCGCGCGCCGTCGCCGAGCCGACGGCGAAAAACGGTGTCGCCAGATGCGCGTCAAGTGCGGGACCTAGCCCGGCCAGAGCGTGGACGGCTTCCGCACTGGTCACGGCAATCGCGTCATGGCGGCGCTCGAACCCGGCGCGCACCGCACCGGCAAAATGTTGCGCCTGCATCAGTGGCAGGACGACCGGCTGGTGTCCCATCGCTGCAAGCTTCAGCGCTGTTCTTTCGGCTGCCGGACGCGGACGGGTGACGAGCACGCGCATCGGTCAGGCCCAGCTCGAAAAGAACCCCGGTCCGGCCTTGGCGCGGATCTCCTCGCCGGCCCTGCGTCCAAGCTCCGTCGCGTCTGCAGCCTTGCCGTCGATTTCGATGCGGTGGCAGGTCGTGCCGTCGGGCGTCAGGATCATGCCGGAGAAGCGGATATGCGTACCGTCCGATTGGGCGTAGCCGGCAATCGGCGTACGGCAGGAGCCGTCGAGCGTTGCCAGGAAGCCGCGCTCGCAGGCGACAGCCTCATGGGTGCGCGGGTCGTCGATCGCGGCGAGCAGCGCGTTGACGCGATTGTCACCGACGCGGCTTTCGATGCAGATCGCGCCCTGGGCCGGTGCCGGCGGGAACTCCTTCGGATCAAGCAGTTCGGTCGGCACGTCGGTCATGCCGAGCCGCCTCAGGCCGGCATAGGCGAGCAGCGTGCCGTCGACCTGACCCTCGGCGAGCTTGCGCAGCCGGGTTTCGACCTGGCCGCGATAGGTGATTACATTGATGTCGGGTCTCAGCCGGCGGATCAGCGCCTGGCGGCGCAGCGACGACGAACCGACGGTGGCGCCCTCAGGCAGTTGCACGAGCCTCGGTGCGGTGCCGCCGATGAAGGCGTCGCGGATATCCTCGCGCGGCAGGAAGGCGGAGAGGAACAGTCCGTCGGGCAGCTTCGTCGGCATGTCCTTCGACGAATGGACGGCGAAGTCGAGATCGCCCGACAGAAGCTGCTGTTCGAGTTCCTCGGTGAACAGGCCCTTGCCGCCGATTTCTGCGAGCGGCCGGTCGGTGATTCGATCGCCCTTCGTCGAGAGCACGACAACCTCGAACATTTCCGGCGGCAGACCATGCGCGGCGGCCAGGCGGTCGCGCGTCTCATGGGTCTGGGCGAGCGCCAGCGGGCTGCCGCGCGTGCCGATGCGGAAAGGTTTTGTTTGCATCCCTGGCCATCCGTTGTTACTGCATCGTTCCTTAAATCGGAATCGATTTAAGGATAAAACCATGCAGCACTTCAAAGCGTTACAGCGTCCTTTGTGCGTCTGAAAGACGCACGGCGCTGTATGAGTTCCGTGTACCCACCTTTCACGGTGACCGCAATCTTTGAGTATACCACGTAATGTCCCCGCCTGTGCGCATCCTCGGCATTGAGACAAGCTGCGACGAAACCGCGGCTTCCGTCGTGCTGCGCGATGAAGATGGCAGCGGCCGGATTCTCGGCGACGTGGTGCTGAGCCAGCTCGAAGAGCACAGCGCCTATGGCGGCGTCGTGCCCGAGATCGCTGCGCGCGCCCATGTCGAGGCGCTGGACACGCTGATCGAGGAAGCGCTCCTGCGGGCCGGCGTGACGCTCAAGGACATCGATGCGATCGCCGCGACGAGCGGTCCCGGCCTGATCGGCGGTCTGATCGTCGGGCTGATGACCGGCAAGGCGATCGCTCGGGCGACCGGCAAGCCGCTTTATGCGGTCAACCACCTCGAAGGCCATGCGCTGACGGCGCGGCTGACGGACGGGCTCTCCTTTCCCTATCTGATGCTGCTCGTTTCGGGCGGCCACACGCAGCTGATCCTCGTAAAGGGCGTCGGCGACTACGAGCGCTGGGGTACGACCATCGACGACGCGCTCGGCGAGGCCTTCGACAAGACGGCAAAGCTGCTCGGCCTACCCTATCCCGGCGGGCCTGCCGTGGAGCGGTCGGCCAGGACGGGCGATCCCGAGCGCTTCGACTTTCCCCGGCCACTCGTCGGCGATGCCCGGCTCGATTTCTCCTTCTCCGGGTTGAAGACGGCGGTGCGGCAGGCGGCGCAATCCCTCGAACCGGTCACGGAACAGGATATCGCCGACATCTGCGCCTCGTTCCAGCGCGCCATCGCGCGCACGCTGAAGGATAGGGTCGGTCGCGGGCTGAAGCGCTTCAAGGCGGAATATGCCTCGGTCGATCTGCCGGCGCTTGTCGTTGCCGGGGGTGTGGCCGCGAACCAGACGCTCCGGGCGACGCTGCAGGCGCTTTGCGACGCCCACGGCTTCCGCTTTGTCGCGCCGCCGCTTGAGCTTTGCACGGACAATGCGGCGATGATCGCCTGGGCAGGGGCAGAACGGCTGGCGGCGGGGCTGCCGGCCGACGGCCTCGACGTCGCGCCGCGTTCGCGCTGGCCGCTCGACACCCGGGCACACGCTTTGATCGGCTCCGGCAAGCGCGGCGCCAAGGCATAATGGACAGAAGATGAGCGATAATCCAACGATCGTGACCAAGATCGTCGTCGTCGGTGCGGGTGCCTTCGGAACGGCACTTGCCGCCGTCGCGGCGGCAAAGAACAAGGCGGACGTGACGCTGCTTTCGCGACGCGACGACGTCGCCGCCGAATGCCGCCGGACCGGCCGCAACGAAAAGGCTCTGCCCGGCATTGCGCTTCCGGCAGGTCTTGCCTTTTCCTCCGATGCCGCCGTGCTTGCCGGAGCCCATATCGTGCTCTTCGCCATGCCGTCGCAGGAGCATCGCGCTGCGGCGCAGGCCTATGGCGCGGCGATCAGCGCCGATGCGACGATCGTCACCTGTGCCAAGGGGATGGAGCAATCGACGGGCCAGCTCCTGACGGACGTGCTTGGCGAGGAGTTGCCCGGCCACAGTGTCGGAGTTCTCTCCGGTCCCGGCTTTGCCGCCGACATCGCCAAGGGCCTGCCGACCGCGATGGTGGTCGCCGCGCCTGATATGGCAATTGCGACGGAACTGGCCGAGGCCCTTTCCGGACCGACCTTCCGGCTCTACCCGTCAACGGACCGCATCGGCGTCCAGCTCGGTGGCGCCCTCAAAAACGTCCTGGCGATCGCCTGCGGCATCGTCGAAGGGGCGGGCCTCGGCGATTCGGCCCGCGCGGCGCTGATCTCCCGCGGCCTTGCGGAAATGTCGCGCTTCATCGCCGCAAGGGGCGGCGAAGGCGACACGGTGCGCGGCCTGTCGGGGCTCGGCGATCTGGTGCTGACGGCGACGAGCCACCAGTCGCGCAACCTGCGCTTCGGCATCGCGCTCGGCAAGAACGGCCGCGCCAACGGGGGCGGCGGCGAGCTCGTCGAGGGCGCCTTTGCCGCGTCGGTGGCGGCGCGCGTGGCAAAGGGCCTCGGCATCGAGATGCCGATTACCGAGGCGGTTGCCGCTATCATCGACGGCAGGCTCGATGTCCGCACCGCGCTCGAACAATTAATGTCGCGGCCGATCACCCAGGAATGATCCGGACCCGGGAATAATCCGGCGGCGGGATAGGGAAAAGTGCAAAGCGGTTTTCCGCCCCATCCCGCGCCAATCAATATAGTCAGGAGGAACCATGCTCTTCGCACTTCTATGCACGGACAAACCGGGCGCCCTGCAGCTCAGGCTCGACACCAGGCCCGACCACGTTGCCTATCTCAACGAGCTCAATGTCAAGGGCATCCTGAGGATTGCCGGCCCCTTTCTCGGCGAGGACGGCAAGCCGACGGGAAGCTTGGTGATCGTCAAGGCCGATACGATCGAAGAGGCGAAGGCGATCGCCGAAGCCGACCCCTATGCGAAGGCGGGCCTCTTTTCGAAGGTCGAGATCAAGGCCTACAACTGGGTCTTCAACAATCCGGAGGCTTGAGGGGCAATGGCTTACTGGCTCTACAAATCCGAACCGAACAAATGGTCCTGGCAGATGCAGAAGGACGCCGGTGCCAAGGGAACCGAATGGACCGGCGTGCGCAACTATCTGGCACGCAACAACATGCGGGCGATGAAGATCGGCGACAAGGGCTTCTTCTACCACTCCAACGAGGGGCTGGAGATCGTCGGCATTACCGAGGTCTGCGCCCTGTCGCATCCGGATTCGACCGCCGAAGGCGATGCCCGCTGGGACTGCGTCGACATCCGCGCCGTCATGGACGTGCCGCGTCCGGTCTCCTTGAAGGAGATCAAGGAAAATCCGAAGCTCGCCAAGATGTCGCTGGTGACCTCCATGCGCCTCTCCGTGCAGCCGGTCACCGAGGACGAGTGGATCGAGGTCTGCCGCATGGGCGGGTTCGACAATCCGCCGCGGTGAGCCGGAACCGTTCCCGCCTCGGTCATACTCTGAGTCTCCAGTCTTGAAAACCGTTCCGGAAAGCTTCATCCGTGCCAATACCGGCATTCTGTCACCGCCGCATGTGCCGGAGGTCAGTCTGCACCTCGCGAGCGAAGCGCATGATCTGTGGCTGAAGACCGAGGAGGAGCTGGAGGAGGTCGGCCTGCCGCCGCCTTTCTGGGCTTTTGCCTGGGCCGGCGGGCAGGGGCTCGCCCGCTATGTCCTCGATCATCCGGAAATTGTGCGCGGCCGCCGCGTCGTCGACTTCGCCTCCGGCTCGGGCCTCGTCGGCATCGCCGCCATGCTGGCCGGCGCTGCCGAAGTGCTCGCCGTGGATATCGATCCCTGGGCGGAGACGGCCGTCCGGCTCAATGCGGAACTGAATGGCGTTTCGGTGCGCTTCCTCCGCGAGGACATCATCGGCCGCGAGCGCGCCGCCGACGTCTATCTCGCCGGTGACGTCTTCTACGACAAGGGCTTTGCCGATCTGCTTCAGCCGTGGTTCGACGCGCTCAAACGCGCCGGCGCCTTGGTCATCGTCGGCGATCCGGGGCGCGCCTATTGCCCGCGCCAGCGGATGACCGCGCTTGCGACCTATGAGGTGCCGGTCACAAGGGCGCTCGAGGATAGCGACGTGAAGCGGACGACGGTCTGGCGGTTTGATTCCTCCGTCGTCGACCGCTGACGGCCGGAACTGCTATGGCCGAATGACGCAGATCCCGTGTTCCCATGAGCAGGCGCTGGCATTGGTTTGCGGCGAGACGACGATGATCTTCGGACGCTCCGCCGGCGAGGCCGGCTCGACGTCGTCCTCGGCGAAATAGGAATAGCTGCCGGCCTGGCTGAAATAGATGCCATTGCCCGGCTGCTGGTAGGCCGAAAGGTTGCCGGCATAGGTGCCGAGGCCGGGAATCCCGGACGGAAAATCATAGCCGCCATCGATGCCGCCGCTGTAGCTGCCGGCGTCGTAGCCCCTTCCTACTATGACTACCACGGGACCGCGATTGCGGTCACGGCGTGCGGCGTGGAAGGGCCAGTGCTTCCGCCGGATATGGCGGGTGCGGGTTTGAATGTCGCCCAGGCCGCCTGTCTCGAAGGACGAAAAATCATCGATGCTGGCGTTGACGGAGCGGTGGCGTCGATGGCCGGCGAAATGACGATGATGTCGCGCCTTGCGCCAGGAATGGTGTGGGGGGCGATGCTTGAGCCGGACATGCCGTACGCGCGTCTCTACTTCCGGCAGACCCTCACCACTCCCGGCTGTCGCAGGCAGGCCGACCGGGATAGCCAGCGTGAAGGCCAGGAGTAGAATTTTGGCCGTATGGACTGCACGCAGATTCATACTGTCCTGCCCTCCGGATTGCGGTTAACGAATTCTTAACCGCATCCTGATGCAAGAGCCGGGAAATGTCACGGATTCGATTGGCTTTTCCGCCCACATCGTTAACGCCCGGATGTCTCCGGCGGGCAGGAAAATGCCGCTTTTCGTCTAATCGATTTTATTTATTTTGCACCGCAAACATACTTGTCGTTAAGCAATATGGTGATTAAAGGTCCGGATGACTGAATTGCGCACAATCGGGTGCGATACCGGATGAATATAGTCTACTTTAAGGGCGTGAATTCCGGTCATTACGTGAGGTTCCGATGACGAATGTCACACGAAGCCGGCCGCTTTCGCCGCATCTTCAAATCTACAAGCCAATCCCCACCATGGTCATGTCGATCATGCACCGCATTACCGGCGGCGCACTCTATTTCGGCACGATCCTGGTCGCCTGGTGGCTGATCGCCGCGGCTTCGGGCGCGGCCTATTACGACTGGGTGAACTGGCTATTCGGAACATTGATCGGCAAGCTCGTGCTCTTCGGCTACACCTGGGTGCTGATGCACCACATGCTGGGCGGGCTCCGCCATCTCGTCTGGGACCTCGGCTACGGCTATGAAAAGCACTTCGCGACCAAGGTGGCCAAGGCGATGCTCGTCGGATCGGTGACGCTGACGCTCGTCATCTGGATCATCGGCTCTCTGCTTCGCTAACGAGGGGACTTACCATGGATATGCGCACACCCCTCGGCAAAGTTCGCGGTCTCGGCTCGGCCAAGGAAGGCACGGACCATTTCTGGCGCCAGCGCCTGACGGCCGTCTCCAATATTCCGCTCCTGATCTTCTTCGTCTTCTTTGTGGCCCGCTATGCCGGGGCGCCGCACGCGGATGTCGTCGCGGCCCTGTCGAATCCGTTCGTCGCGGTGATCATGGGTCTCGTCGTGACCTCCGCGCTCGTCCACATGCGGCTCGGCATGCAAGTCATTATCGAGGATTACGTTCATGCGGAGGGCGCCAAGATCGCGCTTCTCATCCTCAATACATTTTTTGCGATCGCGATCGGCGGGCTCTGTCTTTTCGCCGTCCTGAAGATCGCTTTCGCAGGGTAATTTCGTCATGGCATCGATCAATTCCCCCGCTGCAAACGGCAAGGCCTATCAATATGTCGATCACGCCTTCGACGTCGTCGTCGTCGGCGCCGGCGGCGCAGGCCTGCGTGCGACCCTCGGCATGGCCGAACAGGGCCTCAAGACCGCCTGCATCACCAAGGTCTTCCCGACGCGCTCGCACACGGTCGCGGCCCAGGGCGGCATCGCCGCCTCGCTGCAGAACATGACGCCCGATAGCTGGCAGTGGCACCTCTACGACACCGTCAAGGGCTCCGACTGGCTCGGCGACGTGGACGCCATGCAATACCTTGCCATGGAGGCGCCGAAGGCGGTCTACGAACTCGAGCATTACGGCGTGCCGTTCTCGCGCAATGAGGAAGGCAAGATCTACCAGCGGCCCTTTGGCGGCCACATGCAGAACTACGGCGAAGGCCCGCCGGTGCAGCGCACCTGTGCGGCCGCCGACCGCACCGGCCACGCGATCCTGCACACGCTCTACGGCCAGTCGCTCAGGAACAACGCCGAATTCTTCATCGAGTATTTCGCCCTCGACCTGATCATGTCGGATGACGGGCGCTGCACCGGCGTCGTCGCCTGGAACCTCGATGACGGCACGATCCACCGCTTCGCAGCGAAGATGGTGGTGCTGGCGACCGGCGGTTATGGCCGCGCCTATTTCTCGGCGACCTCGGCGCATACCTGCACCGGCGACGGCGGCGGCATGATCGCGCGCGCCGGCCTACCGCTGCAGGACATGGAATTCGTGCAGTTCCACCCGACCGGCATCTACGGCGCCGGCTGTCTAATCACCGAAGGAGCGCGCGGCGAGGGCGGCTATCTCGTCAATTCGGAAGGCGAGCGCTTCATGGAGCGCTACGCCCCGTCGGCCAAGGATCTGGCCTCGCGCGACGTTGTCTCGCGCTGCATGACGATGGAAATCCGCGAAGGCCGCGGCGTTGGCAAGAACAAGGACCATATCTTCCTGCACCTCGACCATCTCGACCCGGCGGTGCTGCACGAGCGGCTGCCCGGCATCTCGGAATCGGCGAAGATCTTTGCAGGCGTCGACGTGACCCGCGAACCGATCCCGGTGCTGCCGACCGTCCACTACAATATGGGCGGCATCCCCACCAATTACTGGGGCGAGGTGCTGAACGCCGACGCTCAGAACCCCGAGCGCCTCGCGCCCGGCCTGATGGCCGTCGGCGAAGCCGGCTGCGCCTCGGTGCATGGCGCCAACCGCCTCGGTTCGAACTCGCTGATCGACCTCGTCGTCTTCGGTCGCGCCGCGGCGATCCGAGCCGGCCAGGTCATCGACCGCAACGAGGCGGTGCCGGAGATCAACACGGCTGCCTCCGACCGGATCATGGAGCGCTTCGACCGGCTGCGCCATGCCAGGGGCGGCACCTCAACGGCGGCGCTGCGCGACAAGATGCAGCGCGCCATGCAGGAAGACGCGGCCGTATTCCGCACCCAGGAGTCGCTCGAATCCGGCTGCCAGCGCCTCTCCGCCATCTGGAAGGAATTGCCGGACGTCAAGGTCACCGACCGGTCGATGATCTGGAACTCCGACCTGGTCGAGACGCTGGAACTCGAGAACCTGATGGCCAACGCCATCACCACGGTCTACGGCGCCGAGGCGCGCAAGGAAAGCCGCGGCGCGCATGCCCGCGAGGACTACAAGGACGGCCCGCTCGGCGGCCGCGACGACGTCAACTGGCGCAAGCACACGCTCGCCTGGGTCAACGACACCGGCGAGGTTCGGCTCGAATATCGTCCGGTCCATACCGAGCTTATCGCCGACGGCATCGATCCCAAAAAGATCGAGCCGAAGGCGCGCGTCTACTGATGTCGAGGACTAAGGCACATGGTTGAACTCGCTCTTCCCAAGAACTCGCAGATCACCGAAGGCAAGGTCTGGCCGAAGCCGGTCGGCGCGACGAAGCTCCGCGAATACCGCGTCTACCGTTGGAATCCGGACGACGGAAAGAACCCGCGGGTCGATACCTACTATATCGATGTCGACGATTGCGGCCCGATGGTCCTCGACGGCCTGCTCTACATCAAGAACAAGATCGATCCGACGCTGACGCTGCGCCGCTCCTGTCGCGAGGGCATCTGCGGCTCCTGCGCGATGAACATCGACGGGACCAACACGCTCGCCTGCACGAAGGGCATGGACGAGATCAACGGGTCGGTGAAGATCTATCCGCTGCCGCACATGCCGGTCGTCAAGGACCTAGTGCCGGATCTGACCAATTTCTACGCCCAGCACCGCTCGATCGAGCCGTGGCTGAAGACCGTGTCGCCGACGCCGGCCAAGGAATGGCGGCAGAGCCACGAAGACCGCCAGAAGCTCGACGGGCTCTACGAGTGCATTCTCTGTGCTTGCTGCTCGACCTCCTGTCCGAGCTACTGGTGGAACGGCGACCGCTATCTGGGTCCTGCCGTTCTGCTGCAGGCCTATCGCTGGCTGATCGACTCCAGAGACGAGGCGACCGGCGAGCGCCTCGACAACCTCGAGGATCCGTTCCGGCTTTACCGCTGCCACACGATCATGAACTGCGCCCAGGCCTGTCCGAAGGGGTTGAACCCGGCCAAGGCGATCGGCGAGATCAAGAAGATGCTGGTCGAGCGCCGGTTCTGAGTGGCGCAGCTCCAACAATCGATGCCAATCCGGCGGCGGGCTCTGAGCCCGCCGTTTGCGTATCACGGCACTCACATCGACGTGTCGCTAAGTGATTTGAAAGCCGTCGCGAGGCGCATAGGTAATAGAAGGTGGAGGGTCGCCCATGCTTCGCTTGGCCTTCGGAATCGCCGTGAGCTGCCTTTTCCTGTCGCCGGCGCGGGCGGCCGAGCCGCAGTATGCGATCTTCGCCGGCGGCTGTTTCTGGTGTGTCGAGAGCGACTTCGACGACGTGGCCGGCGTTCTCGAGACGATTTCCGGCTATGCCGGCGGCAAGAGCGAGAATCCGACCTACGAAAACTATGCGAAGGGCGGACACCGCGAGGTGGTGCGGATCAAGTTCGATCCCGACAAGATCTCCTATGCGGATCTCGTCGGGGTGCTGTTCCACACGACGGACCCGACCGATGGCGGCGGCCAGTTCTGCGATCGCGGCTTCTCCTACACGACGGCGATCCACGCGCTCACCGAGCAGCAGGCGATGCAGGCCAAGGCCGAGAAGATCAAGGCCGAGGCCGAACTCGGCAGGCCGATCGTCACGCCCGTCGAAGGAGCCTCGAAGTTCTGGCCCGCCGAGGACTATCATCAGGATTTCGCGGGGCGGAATCCGATCCGCTACTGGTACTATCGCAACGGCTGCGGCCGAAACCGGGCAGTCGAAGCGCTTTGGGGCGAACGCGCCTATGCCGGTGTCAGCCACTGAGCCCAACATTCCGTCTCCGGACGAATGGTCAGAACCGCTTTTCTGCGCCCGATCTCAATCGTTTCCATCGTGCAACAGCCAAGACCGAAATGCGACGCCTTGATCTCACAGGTGGATTTGCTGTAATTCGGCCTTTATTATCGCATTGCATCATGGTTCGCGGACAATATCGGGGGTAAACACATGCGGGTTTTTCATGCGGCGGCGGGGCTTGTTATTGTGCTTGCGCTGACCGGATGCCAGCGGACATCCTTTGGTGGCTTCGGTTCTCAGGATGTTTCTGCCGCGCCTGCCCCGTTGCAAGCGCAGCCGGTGCCGTCGGTCTCGTCGGGCCAGCTCCCGGATCCGACGACCAACACCTCGCAATTCCCGAGCGCTCCGACGGGCGGCACGCCGGCACCCGGCGCGCCGGGGGGCACGCAAGTGGCCGCCGCCACCGGCGGCCTCGACGTGACGAAGGAATCGATGGTCGGCAATTGGCGGGTTTCGAGCGCCGGCAGTTCTTGCGACATGTTCCTGACGCTGACCAATCTCGGAAGCGGCTCGCGCGGCGGTACCCGCGGCTGCGCCGGCGAACTGACGACGATGGGATCCTGGGAGGTGGCCGGCAAGCAGGTCGTGCTCAAGGATCGCAACGGTACCCCGATCGCCCGCCTTTACAAGACCGCCGATTCACGCTTCGACGGCTCTACCAATGGCGGCCAGCCGGTTAGCCTCAGCCGTTGACCTACTCTCCGGTCCGGCTTTCCTGCCGGACCTCGTTACGGCCTGTTGTCGGGGTGGGGCTTCCGCCTGCAGCCTTAAGTCTCACCTTTCAAAACAGCCCCTGGTCCATCCAGGTGCATCGTGCTCAATCCTGACGACAGCATTCTCCACAAGCTCGAGGCGCTCGTTGCGGCCGGGGAGCGGCAGCGTGACCCGGCTCAATTTGCGATAGCAAGGCGGCTCGACCATCTGACGGCGGAGCTGCTTGCCAGCCGGCCGTCGCGCAAAGCCAATGCGCTCGGCTGGCTGTTCGCCGCCCGCAAGAAGGACCACCCGCCGGTCAAGGGCCTCTACATCCATGGCGGCGTCGGCCGTGGCAAGACCATGCTGATGGACATGTTCTTCGGCGCGGTGCCGATACAGCGCAAGCGGCGCGCCCATTTCCACGAGTTCATGGCGGATGTGCACGAGCGCATCTACAAGCACCGGCAGAAGCTCAAGAACGGCGAGACCAAGCAGGCCGATCCGATACCGCCGGTCGCTTCGGAGCTCTTCGCCGAGGCACGGCTCCTGTGTTTCGACGAGTTCTCGGTCACCGATATTGCCGATGCGATGATCCTCGGGCGCCTCTTTGGCGAGCTCTTCGCCAAGGGCTGCGTTCTCGTGGCGACCTCGAACGTGGAGCCGTCCGAGCTTTATCGCGACGGCCTCAACCGCGGTCTCTTTCTGCCTTTCATCGACCTCCTGAAGGCCAGCACGGAAATCATCTCGCTCGACACGGATACCGACTATCGCCTGCGCAAGACGGACGGGCATCCCGTCTGGCTGTCGCCGCTCGGATCGGATGCGGAAGCCGCAATGGATCGCGCCTGGTATGTCGAGACCGGCGGCGCGCCCGTCACCTCGACGGAGATCGGACGAAAGGGGCGGAAGATCCGTGTGCCGGCCGCCGTCGGTCATTGCGCCCGCTTTTCCTTCGCCGATCTCTGCGCGCAGCCGCTCGGCGCGGCCGACTATCTCGCCATCCTGTCGCAGTACAGGACGGTCTTCGTCGACCGCGTTCCGCATCTCGGTCCGCATATGCGCAATGAAACGAAGCGCTTCATCATCCTGGTCGACGCGCTCTACGACCAGGGTGCCCGCCTCTTCGCCTCGGCCGTCGCCGAACCGGAACGGCTACTGATCGCCAAGAAGGGTACCGAGGGGTTCGAATTCGACCGCACGGTTTCACGCCTCATCGAGATGCAGAGCGAAGAATATGCCGCCCAACATGCTGAAAATACGGCGTTTCAGTGACGCAACAGTGACAGAAAATCTTACCTTTACGTAAGAATTTTATGTTCTAACCGATTGAATTTGCTTCGCCAAAAAGTATCGATTGATATTTTACCATTTGCCGTTTAAGGGCTTTCGCGAAGGTTTGGCGTTTGCCGCGTTTCAGGCCTCGATCATGGATCACAAAGGAAGCACATTCATGGCGCGCAACAAGATCGCACTTATTGGTTCAGGGATGATTGGTGGCACGCTGGCGCATCTCGCCGGCCTGAAGGAACTGGGCGATATCGTCCTGTTCGACATTGCCGACGGCGTCCCCCAGGGTAAGGGCCTCGACATCGCCCAGTCCTCGCCGGTCGAAGGTTTCGACGCATCGCTGACGGGCGCCAGCGACTATGCGGCGATCGAAGGCGCCGACGTCTGCATCGTCACCGCCGGCGTCCCGCGCAAGCCCGGCATGAGCCGCGACGACCTGCTCGGCATCAATCTGAAGGTCATGGAACAGGTCGGCGCCGGCATCAAGAAATATGCTCCGAACGCCTTCGTCATCTGCATCACCAACCCGCTCGACGCCATGGTCTGGGCGCTGCAGAAGTTCTCCGGCCTGCCGAAGAACAAGGTTGTGGGCATGGCAGGCGTGCTCGACTCCTCGCGCTTCCGTCTCTTCCTCGCCCAGGAATTCAACGTTTCGGTCCAGGACGTCACCGCCTTCGTTCTCGGCGGCCATGGCGACACGATGGTGCCGCTCGCCCGCTATTCGACCGTCGCCGGCATTCCGCTGACCGATCTTGTCCAGATGGGTTGGGTCACCAAGGAACGCCTCGAAGAAATCATCCAGCGCACCCGTGACGGCGGCGCGGAGATCGTCGGCCTTCTCAAGACCGGCTCGGCCTATTACGCTCCGGCGGCTTCCGCGATCGAGATGGCTGAAGCCTACCTCAAGGACAAGAAGCGCGTGCTTCCCTGCGCGGCGCATCTCTCCGGCCAGTACGGCGTCAAGGACATGTATGTCGGCGTGCCGACGGTCATCGGCGCCGGCGGCGTCGAGCGCATCATCGAGATCGACCTCAACAAGGGCGAGAAGGAAGCCTTCGACAAGTCGGTCGGTGCCGTGGCCGGCCTTTGCGAAGCCTGCATCGGCATTGCGCCCAGCCTGAAGTAACCGCCGCCGGGCCAATCAGACAGGCCAATCAGACAGGAAAGAACTCATGAACATCCATGAATATCAGGCCAAGGCTCTGCTGAAGAGCTACGGCGCGCCGGTCGCGGAAGGTGTCGCGATCTTCTCCGCCGACGAAGCCGAAGCGGCCGCGAAAAAGCTGCCGGGACCGCTTTACGTCGTGAAGAGCCAGATCCATGCCGGCGGCCGCGGCAAGGGCAAGTTCAAGGAACTCGGGCCCGATGCCAAGGGCGGCGTGCGGCTGGCGAAATCGGTCGACGAGGTCGTTGCCAATGCCAAGGATATGCTCGGCAATACGCTGGTGACCAAGCAGACCGGCCCGGCCGGCAAGCAGGTCAACCGCCTCTATATCGAGGACGGCGCCGACATCGACCGCGAACTCTATCTCTCGATCCTCGTCGATCGCTCCGTCGGCCAGGTTGCCTTCGTGGTTTCGACCGAGGGCGGCATGGATATCGAGGCAGTTGCCGAGCATACGCCGGAAAAGATCGTCACCGTTGCGATCGATCCCAATAAGGGCGTCACCGCTGACGACCTGAAGGCGCTGGCCGATGCGCTGAAGCTCGAAGGCGAAGCGCGCGCCGACGCCGAAAAACTCTTCCCGATCCTCTACAAGGCCTTCGTCGAGAAGGACATGAGCCTGCTCGAGGTCAACCCGCTGATCGTCATGAAGAACGGCCGCATGCGCGTCCTCGATGCCAAGGTGTCCTTCGACGGCAATGCGCTCTTCCGCCACGAGGACGTCGTCGCGCTGCGCGACACGACCGAAGAAGACGAGAAGGAAATCGAAGCGTCGAAGCACGACCTCGCCTATGTCGCCCTCGACGGCAATATCGGCTGCATGGTCAACGGCGCCGGCCTTGCCATGGCGACGATGGACATCATCAAGCTCTACGGCGCCGAGCCGGCGAACTTCCTCGATGTCGGCGGCGGCGCTTCCAAGGAGAAGGTCACCCACGCCTTCAAGATCATCACCGCCGATCCGGCCGTGAAGGGCATCCTGGTCAACATCTTCGGCGGCATCATGAAGTGCGACGTCATCGCCGAAGGCGTGCTTGCTGCGGTCAAGGAAGTCGGCCTCAAGGTGCCGCTCGTCGTCCGCCTCGAAGGCACCAATGTCGAACTCGGCAAGAAGATCATCAATGAATCGGGCCTCAACGTCATCTCCGCCGATGATCTGGACGATGCCGCCCAGAAGATCGTTGCAGCCGTCAAGGGAGCCTGAGGTTTCATGTCCATCCTGATCAACAAAGACACCAAGGTTCTCGTCCAGGGCCTGACCGGCAAGACCGGCACCTTCCATACCGAACAGGCGCTTGCCTATAACGGCACGAAGATGATCGGCGGCATCCACCCGAAGAAGGGCGGCGAGACCTGGACCGGTTCCAAGGGCGAGCAACTGCCGATCTTCGCGACGGTTGCCGAGGGCCGTGAGGCGACCGGCGCCAATGCTTCGGTCATCTATGTTCCGCCGGCCGGTGCCGCGGCGGCGATCATCGAGGCGATCGACGCGGAAATTCCGCTGATCGTCTGCATCACCGAGGGCATTCCGGTCGCCGACATGGTCAAGGTCAAGGCGCGGCTCGAGAAGTCGACTTCGCGCCTCATCGGCCCGAACTGCCCGGGCGTGCTGACCCCGAACGAATGCAAGATCGGCATCATGCCGGGCAACATCTTCCGCAAGGGCTCGGTCGGCGTGCTGTCGCGCTCCGGCACGCTCACCTACGAGGCGGTGTTCCAGACCACCAATGAGGGTCTCGGCCAGACGACCGCTGTCGGCATCGGCGGCGACCCGGTGAAGGGCACCGAATTCATCGACGTCCTGGAAATGTTCCTCGCCGACGACGAGACCAAGTCGATCATCATGATCGGCGAGATCGGCGGCTCGGCGGAAGAGGATGCGGCGCAGTTCCTCAAGGACGAAGCCAAGCGCGGCCGCAAGAAGCCGATGGTCGGCTTCATCGCCGGCCGCACGGCGCCTCCCGGCCGCACCATGGGCCATGCCGGTGCCGTCATCTCCGGCGGCAAGGGCGGCGCGGAAGACAAGATCGCGGCGATGGAATCGGCCGGCATCCGCGTCTCGCCGTCGCCGGCCCGCCTCGGCAAGACCCTCGTCGAAGTCCTGAAGGGCTGACGAACTTTCTCGGGGCGGCTCCGGTGCCGCCCCGATAGAGCCACGAATGACACGATGATGAAGCGTCGGGCGGGACGAAGGTGGCGAAGCGCCGCATCCGCTCCAACCGACGCAAGCCGGGACGGATGTCCGACCTTTCGAAGGCCATCCTGATCCGGACTTCAGGCAAACATGACCGGACAATCCGGCGACCCAACTTAGAGTCAGGAGGCGGACGCAAGTCCGCGAGAGACCATGACAAGGCAAGAGGCCAACGAGCAATTCCAGCTCACTTCGTTTCTGGACGGCGCCAACGCCGCCTATATCGAGCAGCTCTATGCGCGCTATGAAGCGGACCCGTCGTCCGTTTCGGCCGAATGGCAGTCCTTCTTCAAGGCACTTGCCGACAGGCCCGAAGATGTGGTGAAGGCAGCCAAGGGAGCCTCCTGGAAGAAGAAGAACTGGCCGATCGCCGCCAATGGCGAACTCGTCTCCGCGCTCGACGGCGATTGGGGCACCGTCGAAAAGGTCGTCGAGAAGAAGGTCAAGGCGAAGGCGGAGGAAGCCGCTGCCGCGACCGGCGTGCCGGTCAGCGAGGCCGAGGTTCATCAATCGACGCGCGATTCCGTCCGCGCCATCATGATGATCCGCGCCTATCGCATGCGCGGCCACCTGCATGCCAAGCTCGACCCGTTGGGCCTCGCCGATCCGGTCGAGGATTACGACGAGCTCGCACCGAAAACCTATGGTTTCGAAGAGAAGGACTACGACCGCAAGATCTTCATCGACAACGTGCTTGGGCTCGAATACGCGACCGTGCGCGAAATGGTCGAAATCCTCGAGCGAACCTATTGCTCGACGATGGGCGTCGAATTCATGCATATGTCCAACCCTGAGGAGAAGGCCTGGATCCAGGAGCGGATCGAGGGACCGGACAAGGGCGTCGAATTCACGCCTGAGGGCAAGCGGGCAATCCTGCAGAAGCTGATCGAGGCGGAAGGCTTCGAGCAGTTCATCGACGTCAAGTACAAGGGCACCAAGCGCTTCGGCCTCGACGGCGGCGAGTCGCTCATTCCGGCGCTCGAACAGCTCATCAAGCGCGGCGGCCAGCTCGGTCTCAAGGAGATCGTTCTCGGCATGGCCCATCGCGGCCGCCTCAACGTCCTCTCCCAAGTCATGGCCAAGCCGCACCGCGCCATCTTCCACGAGTTCAAGGGCGGCTCCTATGCGCCGGACGACGTCGAAGGCTCGGGCGACGTCAAGTACCACCTCGGCGCTTCCTCCGACCGCGAATTCGACGGCAACAAGGTGCACCTGTCGCTGACGGCGAACCCGTCGCATCTGGAGATCGTCAACCCGGTCGTCATGGGCAAGGCGCGCGCCAAGCAGGACCAGATGGCGACCGTGTTCGAGGGCGACATCATTCCGCTGCGCGAACGCGTCAAGGTCATGCCGCTGCTGCTGCATGGCGACGCGGCCTTCGCCGGCCAGGGCGTCATCGCAGAAATCCTCGGTCTCTCCGGTTTGCGCGGCCACCGCGTTGCCGGTACCGTGCACTTCATCATCAATAACCAGATCGGCTTCACCACGAACCCGGCCTTCTCTCGGTCCTCGCCCTATCCTTCGGACGTGGCGAAGATGATCGAAGCGCCGATCTTCCACGTGAATGGCGATGACCCGGAAGCCGTGGTCTACGCGGCCAAGGTTGCGACTGAGTTCCGGATGAAGTTCCACAAGCCGGTCGTCGTCGACATGTTCTGCTATCGCCGCTTCGGCCACAACGAGGGCGACGAGCCGGCGTTCACCCAGCCGAAGATGTACAAGGCCATTCGCGCCCACAAGACGGTCGTCCAGGTCTATTCGGAAAGGCTGGTCGCCGAAGGACTCATGAACGACGGCGAGGTCGAGAAGATGAAGGCCGACTGGCGCGCTCGTCTCGAGCAGGAGTTCGAGGCCGGCCAGTCCTACAAGCCGAACAAGGCCGATTGGCTCGACGGTGCCTGGTCGGGCCTGCGCACCGCCGACAACCAGGATGAGCAGCGCCGCGGCCGGACCTCGGTGCCGATGAAGCAGCTGAAGGAAGTCGGCCGCAAGATCTCCGAGATCCCGGCTGGCTTCAGCGCGCATCGCACCATCCAGCGCTTCATGGAGAACCGCGCCAACATGGTCCAGACCGGCGAGGGTATCGACTGGGCGATGGCGGAAGCGCTCGCCTTCGGAACGCTCGTCACCGAGGGCACGAAGATCCGCCTATCGGGCCAGGACTGCGAGCGCGGCACGTTCTCGCAGCGCCACTCGGTCCTCTACGATCAGGAGACCGAGGAACGCTACATTCCGCTCGCCAACCTGTCGCCTACCCAGGCGCGCTACGAGGTCATCAACTCGATGCTCTCGGAAGAGGCGGTGCTCGGCTTCGAATACGGCTATTCGCTTGCCCGTCCGAACGCGCTGACGCTGTGGGAAGCCCAGTTCGGCGACTTCGCCAACGGCGCTCAGGTGGTTTTCGACCAGTTCATCTCGTCCGGCGAGCGCAAGTGGCTGCGCATGTCCGGCCTCGTCTGCCTGCTGCCGCACGGCTATGAAGGCCAGGGACCGGAGCACTCCTCCGCGCGTCTCGAACGGTTTCTGCAGCTCTGCGCGGAAGACAACATGCAGGTCGCCAACGTCACGACGCCGGCAAACTACTTCCACATCCTGCGCCGCCAGGTGAAGCGCGACTTCCGCAAGCCGCTGATCCTGATGACGCCGAAATCGCTGCTGCGCCACAAGCGGGCGGTCTCCAGCCTGTCGGAAATGGCCGGCGAGAGCTCCTTCCACCGGCTGCTGTGGGACGACGCCGAGGTCATCAAGGACGGCCCGATCAAGCTGCAGAAGGATTCGAAGATCCGTCGCGTCGTGATGTGCTCGGGCAAGGTCTATTACGATCTTCTCGAAGAGCGCGAGAAGCGCGGCATCGACGACATCTATCTGCTCCGCGTCGAGCAGCTCTACCCGTTCCCGGCGAAAGCGCTCATCAATGAGCTCAGCCGCTTCCGCCACGCGGAGATGGTCTGGTGCCAGGAAGAGCCGAAGAACATGGGCGCCTGGTCGTTCATCGACCCCTACCTCGAATGGGTTCTTGCCCATATCGACGCCAAGTATCAGCGGGTGCGCTACACCGGCCGTCCGGCCGCCGCTTCCCCGGCGACGGGCCTGATGTCCAAGCACATGGCGCAGCTCAACGCCTTCCTCGAGGATGCGCTGGGGGGCTGATCAAGTCCCTCGCCGCCTGCCAATCGACAGAAACAGATATCTGATCAACGGAACAAAAATCATGGCAACAGAAATCCGCGTTCCTACCCTCGGCGAATCCGTCAGCGAAGCGACCGTCGGGACCTGGTTCAAGAAGGTCGGCGATGCGATCAAGGCCGACGAACCGATCCTCGAGCTCGAGACCGACAAGGTGACGATCGAAGTGCCGGCGCCGTCCGCCGGCACGCTCAGCGAAATCGTCGCGCAGGCGGGTGAGACCGTCGGTCTCGGCGCGTTGCTCGGCCAGATCGCCGAAGGCGCGGGTGCCGCCGCAGCCGCTCCGGCGCCGGCCGAGAAGAAGGCCGAGCCCGCTGCCGCTGCTCCCGCCGCGAAGCCGGCAGCCGCCGCACCGCAGGCTCAGTCCTCCATGCCGCCGGCTCCGGCGGCCGCCAAGCTCATCGCCGAAAACAATCTTTCCGCCGACCAGCTCGACGGTTCCGGCAAGCGCGGCCAGGTGCTGAAGGGCGATGTGCTCGCCGCTGTCGTCAAGGGAATTTCGGCGCCCGCAGCCGCCGAACCGGCCAAGATCCAGGCCCGTGCGCCGGCGCCGGCAGAAGACGCCGTCCGCGAAGAGCGCGTCAAGATGACCCGCCTGCGTCAGACGATCGCCCGGCGTCTCAAGGACGCGCAGAACACCGCCGCGATGCTCACCACCTACAACGAGGTGGACATGAGCGCCGTCATGAGCCTGCGAAACAGGTACAAGGACATCTTCGAGAAGAAGCACGGCGTGAAGCTCGGCTTCATGGGCTTCTTCACCAAGGCCGTCACGCATGCTCTGAAGGAGCTGCCGGCTGTCAACGCCGAGATCGACGGCACCGACATCATCTACAAGAACTTCTGCCATGTCGGCGTGGCCGTCGGCACCGACAAGGGCCTTGTCGTGCCAGTCGTGCGGGATGCCGACCAGATGTCGATTGCCGAAATCGAGAAGGAAATCGGCCGTCTCGGCAAGGCGGCACGCGACGGAACGCTGTCGATGGCCGACATGCAGGGCGGCACCTTCACCATCTCCAACGGTGGCGTCTACGGTTCGCTGATGTCCTCGCCGATCCTCAATGCGCCGCAGTCGGGCATCCTCGGCATGCACAAGATCCAGGACCGCCCGGTCGCGATCGGCGGCCAGGTTGTCATCCGTCCGATGATGTATCTGGCGCTCTCCTACGATCACCGCATCGTCGATGGCAAGGAAGCCGTGACCTTCCTGGTGCGCGTCAAGGACAGCCTCGAGGATCCGGAACGTCTGGTGCTCGACCTCTAAGCCAAGGCGGGGGCGTGAGCCCCCGTTTCGTTCCCGCCGCGCGCAACCGTCGATGCGGCCCGCTCGACAGCGATGAAGCAGGAGGCTAGTGTCTGCAAAGCACGCTATGCGCGCATTCAGGCTCTTGCGGCTTCATCTTGATCTTCAACGCACCGGTGGCAACCATGAGCGCTTACCTGATCGAACTCGCATCGCTGATGGCGATCTTTTCCTTCGCCATCGTCTCGCCCGGAGCGGATCTCGCCATGGTGATGCGCCAGTCGCTTGTGAACGGCCGGCGGGCGGCGATCATCACCTCTTTCGGCATCGGCGCGTCGCTGATGTTCCATGTCAGCTATACCGTTCTCGGCCTGGGGCTGATCATTTCGCAATCGATCTACCTCTTCAACATCGTCAAATGGTGCGGTGTCGCTTACCTGATCTATATTGGTGTCAAGGCGCTCAGGGCCGGACAGACTGAGATTACCGTAGAGCAGACCGACGATGCCGGGGCGCGTGGGAGCCAGTCGGCGTTGAAGGCCTTCGCGCTTGGCTTCGCCGCCAATGCGCTCAACCCGAAAGCGGTTTTCTTCTTCCTGTCGATCTTCTCTACGGTTGTCGGGGCGCACACGCCGTTGCTCGTGAAGTTTGGCTACGGCCTTGTCATGGCGAGCGCTCTCATCCTCTGGTTCGTCGGCGTCAGCCTGTTCATGACGACGCCACGGATGCGGGCCACCTTCACGCGGGCGAGCAAGTGGATCGACCGGACCAGCGGCCTCGTCTTCATTGCGCTCGGCCTGAAGCTCGCGACCGAAAAGGCTGCCTGAAGATGTCCGGCCGGACAGCCATCCTTGCTTCCTTGGCGCTGGCACTGGCCGCTCTCCCGGCGCTTGCCGAGGACTGCAAGCAGGTCCAGGCGATCTATGCCGATCCGGCCGGTGGCTATGAGCTGCGCTTCGAGCCGGTCGGATCGGAAGCGGCGGTCACCAGCAATCATTTCAAGATCAGCGTCGCGGGCACCGGAGTGTCGCTCGACGGCGTCGTATTGCCTTCCGGGGAACCGGAACGGCCGAACGGGATCGTCATGCACGATTGTCCGACGGGGGACGTGACGGGCGCCGAACTGACGGCTTGCACCGTATGGCAGGGCCCGATCTATGCCGTCGATAGCGCTGGCACGATCGGCTTGCTTCAGGCCGAGGATGCACCAGCTGCCCGGCAGATCCTGCTCCCGGATTTCGGCCCGTCGCTGCGCCAGTCGAGCGCCTGGGGCAACGGCAAGGCCTCGTCCGACAGTTCCGACGTCTTCGCGTTCAAAGGATGCGCCGGATGAGTGGCGGGCGTGTCCTTCTCGTCACCGGCGGCAGCCGCGGCATCGGCGCCGCCGTCTGCCTAGCCGCGGCATCGGAAGGCTGGCAAGTGGCGGTCAACTATGCCTCCAACCGACAGGCGGCCGACGATGTCGTTCGTCAAATCGCCGGGGCAGGCGGCTCGGCGATCGCCATCCAGGGCGATGTCGGCTCCGAGGATGGGGTGAAGGCGATCTTTTCGGCGGTCGACGCCGCCTTCGGCCGGCTCGACGGTTTGGTCAACAATGCCGGCATTATCGGGTCGCCGCAGCGGATCGATGACATCGCGACGGAGCGGCTGGAACGGATGTTCCGCGTCAATGTGACCGGCGCGATCCGTTGCGCGGCGGAAGCCGTGCTGCGGATGTCGACGCGGCACGGCGGAGAGGGCGGCTCGATTGTCAATCTCTCCTCCGTCGCGGCCGTGCTGGGCGCGCCGGGTCAATATGTCGACTATGCCGCCACGAAAGGCGCGATCGACAGCTTCACCGTCGGTCTCGCACGCGAAGTGGCGTCCGAGGGAATCCGTGTGAATGCCGTTCGCCCCGGCATCATCGACACGGATATTCATGCGTCCGGCGGCTTGCCGGATCGGGCCCGCGACATGGCGCCGTCGATCCCGATGCAGCGCCCCGGCACGGCCGGCGAATTGGCCGACGCAATTCTCTATCTCCTGTCGGATAAGGCGGCTTATGTGACGGGAGCCATCCTCAATGTCAGCGGCGGGCGATGACCGCCCTTTCAACAAGCCTCCCAGAAGGATTATCACATGGCTTATGATCTCATCGTTATCGGTAGCGGCCCCGGCGGCTATGTCTGCGCCATCAAGGCGGCGCAGCTGGGCATGAAGGTTGCGGTTGTCGAGAAGCGCAGCACCTATGGCGGCACCTGCCTCAATGTCGGCTGCATTCCTTCCAAGGCGCTGCTGCATGCCTCCGAGATGTTCCATCACGCCGCGCATGGCCTCGATGCGCTGGGCGTCGAGGTCGCAAGCCCGAAACTCAATCTCCAGAAAATGCTGGCCCACAAGGACGCCACCGTTAAGGCCAATGTCGATGGCGTGTCGTTCCTCTTCAAGAAGAACAAGATCGATGGCTTCCAGGGTACCGGCAAGGTGCTTGGCCAAGGCAAGGTCTCCGTCACCAACGACAAGGGCGAGGAACAGGTTCTCGAAGCCAGGAACGTCGTCATCGCCACCGGCTCGGATGTCGCCGGCATTCCGGGCGTCGAGCTCGAGTTCGACGAGAAGGTGATCATCTCCTCGACCGGCGCTCTCGAGCTGGAGAAGGTCCCGGCCAGCATGATCGTCGTCGGCGGCGGCGTCATCGGCCTCGAGCTCGGCTCGGTCTGGGCGCGTCTCGGCGCCAAGGTAACTGTTGTCGAGTTCCTCGACACGATCCTTGGCGGCATGGACGGCGAGATCGCCAAGCAGCTCCAGCGGATGCTGGCGAAGCAGGGCATCGACATCAAGCTCGGTGCCAAGGTGACCGGCGTCGTGAAGTCGGAAAACGCTGCGAGGGTGACCTTCGAGCCGGTCAAGGGCGGCGAAGCAACGACCCTCGATGCGGAGGTCGTGCTGGTCGCGACGGGCCGCAAGCCCTGCACCGAAGGCATGGGTCTCGCCAAGGCCGGTGTCGTGCTCGACGCGCGCGGCCGGGTCGAGATCGACCGTCACTTCCAGACGAGCATCGCCGGCGTCTACGCGATCGGTGATGTGGTGCGCGGGCCGATGCTCGCTCACAAGGCCGAGGACGAGGGCGTGGCCGTGGCGGAAATCATCGCCGGACAGGCCGGCCATGTGAACTACGATGTCATTCCGGGTGTCGTCTACACCCAGCCGGAGGTCGCTTCCGTTGGCAAGACAGAAGAGGAACTGAAGGCGGCCGGCGTCGCCTACAAGGTCGGCAAATTCCCGTTCACCGCCAATGGCCGTGCCCGCGCCATGCTCCAGGCCGACGGGTTCGTGAAGATCCTCGCCGACAAGGAGACCGACCGGGTGCTCGGCGGCCATATCATCGGCTTCGGCGCCGGCGAGATGATCCACGAGATCGCCGTCCTGATGGAGTTCGGTGGATCGTCCGAGGATCTCGGCCGCACCTGCCACGCGCATCCGACCATGTCGGAGGCGGTCAAGGAAGCAGCGCTTGCGACCTTCTTCAAGCCGATCCACATGTGATCGGTCCCGTGTGACAATTGGCGCGGGGGCTGCGACAAGCGGCCCCCTGCCTTCAGTCGTCATCCGGCGCAATCATGAACGCTCCACCCTCAGACCGCCGCCGGAGCCAACCGGCGATAGCGAAAGGACGCGTTCATGAAACCTCGCAGCGTTGCCGCCCGCTTGCCCAACGCCTGCCTGCCCGGGGCTGACTGGGCGGACTGCTATGAGCTTCTCTTTCTCGGCGAACGCATGACGGCGCATGAAGCGGCACGGCGGGCGCTTGGAAGCGCACCGCGCTGGATTCGCAGCCTCCTGGCCTTGCGCAATCGCGTCGTTGCGCCGCTCGGCCTCAAGGCCGGCGCCCCGTCCGGAGATGTCAGCCTCGTCGGTGCCTTCCCGATCCTCAGCGGCAGCGATCGAGAGATGGTCCTCGGCCTCGACGACCGGCATCTGGATTTCCGGATCGTCGTGGAGGTGCACGACGGGCCGGCCGACAGCCAGGTGATCGGCGTCACGACGCTGGTGCGCCGCAGGAACCTGTTCGGCTATTTCTATCTCGCCGCGATCACGCCCTTTCACAAGGCGATCGTTCCGGCCTTGCTCGCTCAAGTCAACGAACCGGCGCGCCGGCCGGTCAGTTGACCGGCGTGAGGGTGAAGCCCTGCTGGCGCAGGAGTTCGACAAGTCCTTCCTTGCCCGGCAAGTGCAGCGCGCCGACAGCCATGAAGACGTTGCCCTGTTTCAGGATGGGTTCAGCCCTCACCGACATGATCCGGTTGCGATCGATGATGATTCGCTGCTCGAAATCGGCGTAGCCGAGATCGCCGGGCGAGATCTTTTCGGCCACCGACCGCATCATCGGCATGATCATGCCGGTGTCGCCGGCGAGATAGAGGTCGGTCATCGTCGCCAGCACGTCGTCGATCGTCTTGCCGAGCGCGAGCGTGTCGATCAGCGCCCTTAGATGCCACTCGACGGGAAGCGAATCCATCGCGGAAAGCTGCTCGACCAGGCTTTCCAGTCCCTTCAGCGTCTTGCCCTGGCTCACTGCATCCTCGGCGAGCTTCTTGTCGAGGAACGATGCGCCCGCAGCCTTGCGGCTGAATTCGCAGGCCGGCAGGGCGACGAAGCTGGCGATCATCCAGGGCTTCATCTTGGCGACCAGCGGCAGGGGAATGCCGCGCGCCTTGAGGCCGTTTTCGAGAAGTGCTCGGTCCTTCGGCTCCAGGAAATCGTTAATCGTCCGGTTGTCGGCGAACATGGTGAGATCGGGGCGCATCATGATGGCGGCGCTCGCCTTTCTCTCGTCGATGATCTCGTCGGATTCGACGACGACGGTCCGCGATCCGGCATAGGCTTCCGCGCCGCCGGCGGGCATGGCCAGCACGCGCGGATCGGTCACATGCATGGTGCCGAGCAGGAAGGACGGCGCCAATCCTTGCCCTTCGATCCTCCAGAGCAGGCCCTTGCCGTTCGGTACGGCATCCGCCTCGCGGCGTATCGCCGCCAGACGGGCCGGATCGGACCGCTCGAGACCTGCGAGGATATTGCTGCCACCGCAGTCGTCGCCTTCCGCGGCCTCGGCCTCCGAGACGGAGAGCAAGGCTGCGAGGAGGCTTGCGGCCAACAGCACGTGCATGAGTGCGATCAGCCACGACAGGCCGTCGGCCGCCTTGGCCGCGAAATCGCGAACGGGTCTGGTCATCGTCATCATGAGTGTGACACTAAGCCCCCTCCGTCACAGCTTCCTTAACGCGCTTGGTTAACGCGCGAGCCTGGCGATTGTAGAGCCGGATGAAAAAAAGCGTGAGCGTTTTTGGATCTTGCCCCTTTTAGGCGCGCGGATGGGCTCGATCATAGATTTCCAGCAGCCGTGCCGAATCGACGCCGGTATAGACCTGCGTCGTCGAGAGACTGGCATGGCCGAGCAGTTCCTGGATGGTGCGGAGATCTCCGCCGCCGGCGAGCAGATGAGTCGCGAAGGAATGGCGCAGCGCATGCGGCGTCGCCGAATCGGGAAGGCCAAGGGCAGAGCGCAGCTTCTGCATCTCGCGCTGGATGATCGCCGGCTGCAGCTTGGCGCCGCGAGCGCCGCGGAAGAGCGGCTCTCCAGAGCCAATATGATAGGGGCAGAGTTTCCGGTAAGTCGCCACCGCCTCCATCGCCGCGGCGATCAGCGGGACGATCCGGGTCTTGCCGCCCTTGCCGGTGACGCGCAGCGACGCCGCCCCTGAAAAATCGTCGGGCGTCAGGTCGAGCGCTTCCGATATGCGCAATCCGCAGCCGTAGAGGAGGGTGAGCACGGCCGCGTTGCGGGCGACGATCCACGGCTCCTCGGCAAGCTGCGCATCCGCCGTCACGACCTTCAGGGCATCCCGATCGGTCAAGGGCTTCGGCAGCGACTTCGGCTGTTTCGGCGAGCGCACGGCACCGGCGCCGGCGGCGTTGGCAAGGCCGTTTTTCTCGAGGTAGCGCAGGAATGAGCGCAGCCCCGCAAGCCCGCGCCCAAGCGTGCGCGCGCCGGCGCCGGCCTTGCGGCGCTGGGCGAGAAAGCCGCGCAGATCGGCCGGCCTGAGCGTGCGGATATCTGCGAGCCGGGGCGGTCCGGCGAGATGCCCGGTTAGAAAGGCCAGGAATTGCCGCGTGTCCCGCTCATAGGCCTCGATCGTCTTGTCGGCCAGGCGGCGTTCTTCGGCAAGGTTTGCAAGCCACCGCTGACGCTCCGCCATCACCTCGGGATGGCCTATCACTAGAAGTTCGTTCATTGTCGGTCCGACGATCGCTCTTTGACTGTTTTCCATTGCCGAGCATGCCGCCGGGCCCTTATGTTTTCGCTAACATCCTCTTGGAATTTGTCATTCTTCGATCATATTGAATTGCGATCTTCGGTCAGCAACGGCGGATGGGACCATGGCGAGACGTGATTCGGCGAGCGCGCTGGCGCATTTTGCAGAGGCAGTTGCGCTGGTCTCGCAGGGGCGGCCCGGTCATATCGTCGACACGCTGATCGCCGAGCGCGGCCAGAAGATCGTTCGCCATCCTCTGTGGCCGGTGATGCGGCCCTTTCTCCACACCTTGCTCAACTACCGCAAGGCGATCGAGTTCGCCAATTCCGTCGCCAATATGCCGGGCTTCCAGGCTTTCGAACACTTGAGCTCGCTGCTCGATCTCGACATCCGCGTCGACAAGGCGGAGCGGATTCCGGCACGAGGTGGATTTCTCCTCGTCAGCAACCACCCGACCGGCATCGCCGACGGCATTGCGGTTTTCGATCTCTTGAAGAGCCGCCGCCCCGACATGATGTTCTTCGCCAATCGCGACGCCATCCGCGTCAATCCACGTTTCGTCGAGATGGTCATCCCCGTCGAATGGCGCGAGGAATACAAGAGCAAGCTCAAGGCGCGCGAGACTTTGCAGGTCACCAACCGGGCGATTGAGGAAGGTAAGGCAACCGTGCTCTTTCCGTCCGGTCGCATCGCCTACTGGGCCGATGGGCGCCTCAATGAACGCCCCTGGAAAAGCTCTGCCGTCGGCTTTGCCCGCAAGTACAACCTGCCGATCCTGCCGGTGCATATGAGCGCGCGCAATTCCGGACTGTTCTATTGGTTCGCCAAATGGTCGACGGAACTGCGCGACATGACGGTGTTCCATGAGCTCCTGAACAAGAAGGGCGACCTTTTCGATTTTCGCGTCGGCAATCTCATCCCTCCGGAGGCGCTTGATGGCGACCCGATGGAAGTGACCCGCTCCCTCGAGCGCCATACGGTCCTCGAGCTTGCGCGCGATAGCGACGCCGTTTTCAACGCACTGCCCCATTTTGGCTAAGCCGATTATGCAGTTTTCTGCCCGCGCTTCTGCCGAAGAAACGAAAATCGGGACCTGATGGTTCTGTGGCGCCGCCGATCGGCTAAGACTTGTCCATGCTTGCTGCGCTCGATGCTTGCCGAGAACTACCGTTCGCTGCGATCGATCCGCATGGATCTGACCGGGGTCAACCTCTTCATCGGCGAGAACGGCGTCGGCAAATCCAACCTTTACCGCGCGCTGCAGCTCGTCCAATCGGCCGTGCGCGGAAAGCTTGCCTATGAGATCGCCAAGGAGGGCGGCATGTCCTCGGCGGATGACGAGGAAGTATAGCTCGCCGGCTGCCCACTTCGCTATTTGGAAGAAATCCAAAAGTCCGGTGAAATGACAAAAGGGCCCCGCGTCTTTGCGAGGCCCTGTAATACAGTGCGCGAGCTCGGTGTCGATCAGCCGATCTTCTGGCCGGTCTTGGCCCAGTCGGCGAGGAACATTTCCAGGCCCTTGTCGGTCAGCGGGTGCTTGACCAGCGCCTTCAGCGTGGCCGGCGGGGCAGTGACCACGTCGGCGCCGATCAGGGCGGCTTCCTTGACGTGGTTGACGGTGCGGATCGAGGCGGCAAGGATTTCCGTCTCGTAGCCGTAGTTGTCGAAGATGTGGCGGATTTCGCGGATCAGGTCCATGCCGTCGACGGCAATGTCGTCGAGGCGGCCGATGAAGGGCGAAACGAAGGTCGCGCCGGCCTTCGCGGCGAGCAGCGCCTGGTTGGCGGAGAAGCAAAGGGTGACGTTGGTGTGGTGGCCGTCCGAGGTCAGCGCCTTGCAGGCCTTCAAGCCGTCAAGCGTCAGCGGCAGCTTGATGCAGATATTGTCGGCGATCTTCGCAAGAGCAGCCGCTTCCTTCATCATCTCGCTGTATTCGGTTGCCGTGACTTCGGCCGAAACCGGGCCTTCGACGATCGAGCAGATTTCCTTGGTGACTTCGACGATGTCGCGGCCCGACTTCAGGATCAGCGACGGGTTGGTGGTGACGCCGTCGAGCAGGCCGAGATCGTTCAGTTCCCGGATTTCCTTCACATCGGCGGTATCAACGAAAAATTTCATGGGAGTCTTCCTCTGGCACTAAGCCGTTCAGGCGCCTCTCCGCTCACGGGAAAATCCACGGCGGAAATCGCGCGCGTTGAAACTCGGGTGGAACCGTGACAAACCCTTGCTCCTGCAAAGGCGACGGTTCGCTGTGCAGTTTTCTTTAACCGAAAGCGGTGGCAAGGTCACGGCAAAATGACGCTTGATTCAACCGATTTATTCGGCGCTCTCTTCGACCGCCGCGTGGTGCCCGTCCTGGTGCCGATGCCGGCACCGAGGCCCTATTCCTATGCGGTGCCAGAGGGCATGGCGGTCGAGCCGGGCTCGATCGTGCAGGTGCCGCTCGGGCCGCGGCTTGTCGTCGGCGTCGTCTGGGACGGCCTCGACGACGGCACAGTCGATCCGAAGAAGCTGAAGGAGATCGAGAAGGTCTTCGACTGCCCGCCGCTCACCTGCGACATGCGCGCCTTTCTCGATTGGGTGGCGTCCTATACGATCACGCCACCTGGCCTCGTCGCCCGCATGGCGCTGCGCGCGCCGACCGCCTTCGATCCCGAGCCGATGGTCGAAGCCTTGCGTCTGACCGAGCGGCGCCCTGAACGGATGACCGCCGCGCGCGAGCGCGTCCTTGCAACGGCCAGCGATGGCTTCTCCTGGACCCGCTCCGGCCTTGCCCACGCAGCCGGTGTTTCCACGGGAGTGATCGACGGACTTGCCGCACAGGGCGTGTTCGAAACGGTGTTCATGCCGCCGCCGCCGGTGGTCGCCGTACCCGATCCGGATTTCGCGGCGCCGCGCCTCGAGGGGCCGCAGAAGGAGGCCGCCGCCGACCTGCTCACGACCGTCGAAGAAAGAAAGTTTTCGGTCTCGCTGATCGATGGAGTCACCGGTTCCGGCAAGACCGAGGTCTATTTCGAGGCGGTCGCCGCGACGCTTAGGGCCGGCAAGCAGGTGCTGATCCTGCTTCCGGAGATCGCGCTCACCGCCAGTTTCCTCGAGCGTTTCCAGGATCGCTTCGGCGCCAAGCCGGCGGAGTGGCACTCCGACCTCGCGCCGCGCATGCGCGAAAAAGTGTGGCGGCAGGTGACGACCGGCCAGGTGCGCGTCGTCGCCGGCGCCCGCTCGGCGCTGTTTCTGCCCTTCGAGGAGCTCGGCCTGATCATCGTCGACGAGGAGCACGACCCTGCCTACAAGCAGGAGGACCGGGTCTTCTACAATGCCCGCGACATGGCAGTGGTGCGCGGGCGGCTCAGCGGCTTTCCGGTCGTACTCGTTTCCGCAACGCCTTCAGTCGAGAGCCGGGTGAACGGCGAGGTCGGCCGCTACAGGCCGATCCACCTGCCGACCCGTTTCGGCGATGCGGCGCTGCCGCATCTCGGCATCGTCGACATGCGCCGCCATCCACCGGAGCGCGGCGGCTTTCTCTCGCCGGTGCTCTTGAACCAGGTCGGCAAGGCGATCGGCCGCGGCGAGCAGTCACTCCTGTTCCTCAACCGCCGCGGCTACGCGCCGCTGACGCTCTGCCGCGTCTGCGGTCATCGCTTCCAGTGCCCGGACTGCTCGAGCTGGTTGGTCGAGCACCGCTTTCGCGGCCAGATCCAGTGCCATCATTGCGGTTATTCGGAACGCACCCCCGAGGCCTGCCCGGAATGCGGCACGCTCGATCACCTGGTCGCCTGCGGCCCGGGGGTCGAACGCATCGCCGAGGAGGTCGAGCGACATTTTCCCGAAGCCCGCACCATCGTCCTCTCCTCCGACCTGATGGGCGTCAAGCGGCTAAGGCTGGAACTGGAAGCAATCGCCCGCGGCGAGGCGGATATCGTCATTGGCACGCAGCTCGTCGCCAAGGGGCACAATTTCCCGATGATGACGCTGGTCGGCATCGTCGATGCCGATCTCGGCCTTGCCAATGGCGATCCTCGTGCGGCCGAGCGGACCTTTCAATTGCTGTCGCAGGTGACCGGGCGCGCGGGACGAACGGGCCTGAAGAGCCTCGGTCTGTTGCAGACCTATCAGCCGCAGCATCCGGTAATGCAGGCGATCGTGTCTGGTGATTCGGACGCCTTCTACGACCGCGAGACCCACGAGCGGGAACGGGCGGCGCTGCCGCCCTTCGGCAGGCTTGCCTCGATCATCGTCTCTGCCGACACGCGCAGCGATGCCGAGGGGCATGCACGCGCCTTGCGCAACGCCGCTCCGCGCGTCGACGGCATTTCGGTCCTCGGGCCGGCGGAAGCGCCGCTCGCACTGATCCGCGGCCGCCACCGATTCCGGCTGCTTGTCCACGGACGGCGCAACAGCGACATGCAGTCCTTCGTGAAGGCGATGATTGCGGGGGGGCCGAAAGAGCGCGGATCGATCAGCGTGCAGCTCGATGTCGATCCGCAGAGTTTTCTGTGACGGCACTTCGTTCTTTGCCATTCAGCCGATTCACATCGGACAGAACATGCGCTAGACCTCTTTGCGCGACCTGTCCGACGTCATGCGGAGGAGGGCGCAGGGGGTAACGGGCGAGGACGGCAATGGAGTTCTACATCCCGACGGAAACCGGGGAGTTCCTGGCTTTTTGCGCGGCGGGGGCGGCGATGCTGATCGGTCTCGTCATGCTCTTCGCGCCGCGTCTCGCCTTTCGCGCCGCCGGTATCGGCATTGCCGAGGGACGGCGCGGTGGGCTGGCGGAGGCGCGCTCCACCATGGGCGGCATGCATGTGGGTCTCGGCCTCGGCGCCATCCTGCTTGCCCAGCCGATGGTCTATCTCGCCGTCGGGGCCGCCTTTGCGCTCGCGGCGTTCGGCCGCATATTGTCGATGATGAGCGACAACGGCGCGACGCTTTTCAACTGGTCAGCACTCGTCGTCCAGACGGCGCTTGCGATCCTGCCGCTTGCTTATGTTTTCGGGTTCATCTGACAGGCCCACGTCAAGCCTAAATCCGGGCAACGTGAATTTACGGCAAAATTCCGTCGAAGGGGGCGGTGTTATGCCGCATTCCTGCCGTTGGCGTGTTGCGAGTCCAAACATCCTATGCTAGACGAACCGCGAATTGCGGGGGAAGTGGGTCGAAAGGCCTCGATAGCCTGCGAGTTATTGCAGCAAATTCAAGATGTTACGTAATCGGTTCGCCGCTGCTGACGCTCTTGGATGATTTTGAGAGAAGCTTGTGCCCGTGGCCGACACATCCCAGCTTATTTCCGGTGTTGCAGAAAGATATGCGTCCTCGCTCTTCGAACTCGCCCTGGAGGCTGGTTCGGTCGAGGCGGTCGGTGCCGATCTCGATCGCGTCCAGGCGCTGATTGACGGCAGCGACGACCTGAAGCGCCTGGTCGTGAGCCCGGTCTTTTCTGCCGAGGATCAGTTCAAGGCCATTTCGGCACTCGTCGAGAAGTTTGGCTTCTCCGGGCTCGTCGGCAATTTCCTCAAGGTGGTGGCGCGCAATCGCCGCCTCTTCGCGCTGCCAGGCAGCATCAGGGCGTTCCGCCTGATTGCCGCACGCCACCGTGGCGAAATCACCGCCGACGTCACGTCGGCGCATGCGCTGACAGCGGCGCAGGAAACCGAATTGAAGGCGACGCTCAAGGGCGTTACCGGCAAAGACGTGGCGGTCAACGTCACCGTCGACCCGTCTATTCTTGGAGGTCTGATCGTCAAGGTCGGGTCCCGCCAGATTGACACCTCCCTTCGCACCAAACTCTCTACCCTTAAGCTTGCACTGAAAGAGGTCGGCTGATGGATATCCGCGCCGCGGAAATTTCCGCAATTCTTAAAGATCAGATCAAAAATTTCGGCCAGGAAGCAGAAGTCTCCGAGGTCGGCCAGGTGCTCTCCGTCGGTGACGGCATCGCCCGCGTCTATGGCCTCGACAATGTTCAGGCAGGCGAGATGGTCGAATTCCCCGGTGGAATTCGCGGCATGGCGCTGAACCTCGAAGCCGACAATGTCGGTGTCGTTATCTTCGGCTCCGACCGCGATATCAAGGAAGGCGACACGGTCAAGCGGACCGGTGCCATCGTGGACGTTCCGGTCGGTCCGGAACTGCTCGGCCGCGTCGTCGACGCGCTCGGCAACCCGATCGATGGCAAGGGCCCGATCAACGCCAAGCAGCGCGCCCGCGTCGACGTCAAGGCGCCCGGCATCATTCCGCGCAAGTCGGTGCATGAGCCGATGTCGACCGGCCTCAAGGCCATCGACGCACTCATTCCGGTCGGCCGCGGCCAGCGCGAGCTCGTCATCGGCGACCGCCAGACCGGCAAGACCGCGATCATTCTCGACACGATCCTCAACCAGAAGGCCATTCACGACAACGGTCCGGAAGGTGACAAGCTCTATTGCGTCTACGTCGCCATCGGCCAGAAGCGCTCGACGGTCGCGCAGTTCGTCAAGGTGCTCGAAGAGCGCGGTGCGCTGCAGTATTCGATCATCGTCGCCGCGACCGCTTCCGATCCGGCGCCGATGCAGTACCTGGCGCCGTTCGCCGGCTGCACGATGGGCGAATATTTCCGCGACAACGGCAAGCACGCCCTGATCGGTTATGACGACCTTTCGAAGCAGGCCGTCGCCTACCGCCAGATGTCGCTGCTGCTCCGCCGTCCGCCGGGCCGCGAAGCCTATCCGGGCGACGTCTTCTACCTGCATTCGCGCCTGCTGGAGCGCGCTGCAAAGCTCAACGACGACAATGGCGCCGGCTCGCTGACGGCTCTGCCGGTCATCGAAACCCAGGGCAACGACGTGTCCGCGTTCATTCCGACCAACGTGATCTCGATCACCGACGGTCAGATCTTCCTTGAAACCGACCTGTTCTACCAGGGTATCCGTCCGGCCGTTAACGTCGGTCTGTCGGTTTCGCGCGTCGGTTCCGCCGCACAGATCAAGGCGATGAAGCAGGTCGCAGGCTCGATCAAGGGCGAACTGGCGCAGTACCGCGAAATGGCGGCCTTCGCGCAGTTCGGCTCGGACCTCGACGCCGCGACGCAGCGCCTCCTGAACCGCGGTGCCCGCCTGACCGAACTCCTGAAGCAGCCGCAGTTCTCGCCGCTGAAGACGGAAGAGCAGGTTGCGGTGATCTTCGCCGGCGTCAACGGCTACCTCGACAAGCTGCCCGTCAACCAGGTCAGCAAGTTCGAGCAGGGCCTGCTTTCCTATCTGCGTTCGGAAGGCAAGGACCTGCTGGAAGCCATCCGCAAGGAAAAGGCGATCTCGGACGACGTCAAGGGCAAGCTCAAGGCCGCAATCGACAGCTTCGCCAAGTCTTTCGCCTGAGCGGATTTCAGTTAGGACGGACAACGGATGCCTTCACTTAAGGATCTGAAGAACCGGATCGCCTCCGTCAAGGCGACGCAGAAGATCACCAAGGCGATGAAGATGGTCGCCGCGGCCAAGCTTCGGCGTGCGCAGGAGGCGGCCGAGGCCGCCCGGCCCTATTCGCAGCGCATGGCTGCCGTTCTCGCCAATATCGCCCAGGCGGTCGGCGCGGACGACAGCGTGCCACAGCTGATGACGGGCACCGGCAAGGACAACACGCACCTGTTGGTCGTCTGCACGGCTGAACGCGGCCTCTGCGGCGGCTTCAACTCGCAGATCGCCCGGTTTGCCCGCGATCACGTGCGCAAGCTGCTCGCCCAGGGCAAGACGGTCAAGATCATCTGCGTCGGCAAGAAGGGGTTCGATATCCTGCGGCGGGAATTCGCGTCGCTGATCATCGACCGCGTCGACCTGCGCGAGGTCAAGAAGATCGGCTTTGAGAACGCCGACCGGATCGGTCACAAGGTCATCGAACTTTTCGAAAAGGGCGAGTTCGACGTCTGCACCTTGTTCTATTCCGAGTTCAAGTCCGTCATTTCGCAGATTCCGACCGCCCAGCAGCTGATCCCCGCCTCGACCGACACGGTTGCTGCCGAGGCAGACGGCGCATCAGCGATCTACGAATACGAACCGGACGCTGCGGCCATCCTCACCGATCTCATTCCGCGCAACATTTCCGTCCAGATCTTCAGGGCGTTGCTCGAGAACGTCGCCGGCGAAATGGGCGCCAAGATGAGTGCCATGGACAATGCGACGCGCAATGCCGGTGAAATGATCAACAAGCTGACGCTCAACTACAACCGTCAGCGGCAGGCGCAGATCACCAAGGAACTCATTGAAATCATCTCTGGCGCGGAAGCGCTCTAAGATTACGAGAAGAGGGTAAGAATTATGGCTAAGGCAGCTACCCCGAAAGAAACCGCGGCGGTGAAGAAGCCCGCTGCACCGCGTAAGGCAGCTACCGCCAAGACAGCCGCTGTTGTGGCTACGGGTGCTGTCGGCCGCGTCACGCAGGTCATCGGCGCCGTCGTCGACGTCGCCTTCGAAGAAGGCCAGCTCCCGCAGATCCTGAACGCGCTGGAGACCGACAACAAGGGCAACCGCCTAGTTCTCGAAGTCGCGCAGCATCTCGGCGAAAACTCTGTCCGCACGATCGCCATGGACTCGACCGAAGGTCTGGTTCGCGGCCAGTCGGTCACCGACACGGGCGGCCCGATCTCGGTTCCGGTCGGCAAGGAAACGCTCGGCCGCATCATGAACGTCATCGGCGAGCCGGTTGACGAAGCCGGCCCGCTGGAAACCTCGGCCCGCCGTGCGATCCACCAGGACGCTCCCTCCTATGTCGAACAGTCGACGGAAGCGCAGATCCTCGTCACCGGCATCAAGGTCGTCGACCTGCTCGCGCCTTACGCGAAGGGCGGCAAGATCGGCCTGTTCGGCGGCGCAGGCGTCGGCAAGACCGTTCTGATCATGGAACTGATCAACAACGTCGCCAAGGCGCATGGTGGTTATTCGGTCTTCGCCGGTGTGGGTGAACGTACCCGCGAAGGCAACGACCTTTACCACGAAATGATCGAATCGGGCGTGAACAAGCACGGCGGCGGCGAAGGCTCCAAGGCCGCACTCGTCTACGGCCAGATGAACGAACCGCCGGGCGCGCGTGCTCGCGTCGCTCTGACCGGTCTGACGGTTGCCGAACAGTTCCGCGACGAAGGTCAGGACGTTCTCTTCTTCGTCGACAACATCTTCCGCTTCACCCAGGCGGGTTCGGAAGTGTCGGCTCTGCTCGGCCGCATTCCGTCGGCCGTGGGCTACCAGCCGACGCTCGCCACCGACATGGGCCAGATGCAGGAACGCATCACCACCACCACCAAGGGCTCGATCACCTCGGTTCAGGCGATCTACGTTCCGGCCGACGACTTGACCGACCCGGCGCCGGCGACCTCGTTCGCCCACCTCGACGCGACGACCGTTCTGTCGCGCTCGATCGCCGAAAAGGGCATCTACCCGGCCGTGGATCCGCTCGACTCGACGTCGCGCATGCTCGACCCGATGATCGTCGGCGAAGAGCACTACGAAGTGTCGCGCAAGGTGCAGTCGACCCTGCAGCGCTACAAGGCGCTCCAGGACATCATCGCCATCCTCGGCATGGACGAGCTTTCCGAAGAGGACAAGCTCGCCGTTGCCCGCGCCCGCAAGATCGAGCGCTTCCTGTCGCAGCCGTTCTTCGTCGCCGAAGTCTTCACCGGTTCGCCGGGCAAGCTGGTTGCTCTCGAAGACACGATCAAGGGCTTCAAGGGCCTCGTCAACGGCGAGTACGACCACCTGCCGGAAGCTGCCTTCTACATGGTCGGCTCCATCGAGGAAGCGATCGAGAAGGCCAAGAAGCTGGCTGCCGAAGCGGCCTGATAGGCATCGTGAACCGTGGCGCGGACCGATCGCGCCACGGCTTTCATTCCGCCGCGGCGCAAGCGGCTGAGAACATGCACAGCCGCCGATCCGCGGCGCGCTTACCAGAAGTGAATGGTCATGGCCGACAGTTTCAATTTCGAGCTTGTTTCCCCGGAGCGCCTGCTGCTTTCCGCCCAGGTGACCGAAGTCGTCATTCCGGCAACCGAGGGTGAGATGACCGTTATGGCCAACCACGCCCCGACCATGACGACGATCAAGCCGGGTGTGGTCACGGTCAAAACCGCCGACGGCAAGACCGAGCGTTTCGCCGTCTTCGGCGGCTTCGCCGATATCCTGCCCACCGGCTGCACGCTGCTCGCCGAATCGGCGGTCCACGTCGACGAGCTCGATCGCACCGTGCTCGAAAACCGCATCGATGAGGCGCGTGCCGAGCTTGAAGGCGCGATCGACGAAAAGAAGACCCGCATCGAACAGTTCATCGCCGAATTGACGACGCTCGGGGAGATCGTCATCCCCGCCTGAAAGGGACATCCCGATAAGGGAAACGACGGATAGACAAAAAGCCCGCCTCGCGCGGGCTTTTTTGTGCTTCAGCGCGTCCGAGCTGATTGCAACGAGCCCCTTGACGACCTTTGTGCCTATCCCGCTTTGCCGGGTCTCATCGCTCCCGGCTTGGAGTAGTTGATTCCCATGCCGCAACGAAAAAATGCCCGGGATCGACCCGGGCATTTCCATCTCGCCGGCATGCAGCCCGCTTCAGCCGGCAGCGCGTTCCGTTTCGTGCTTCTGGGCGTAGTAGTGCCCGAACCGGTTGGCGAGGAAGGTGTCGAGGGAAATGTCTTCCTGGCGGACGAAGCCCGTGGTCGGGATCTTGCCTTCGGCGAGCAGGTCGAGGACGGCACAGATGCTGCCGGCCGTGGTGAGTTGGATGCCGCTATGCATGCGTCCCGCAACAACGCCGCTATAGACCTTGTTCGCATAGGTCTCTTGGATCAGGCGGCCTTGGCGGAAGCCGGAGACGGTGACGAAAATGACGACGACGTCCTGGGTCGTGGTCGGCAGCGCGTTCTCTAGGATGTCTTTCAGGACCTCGCGGCGATGGCGCAGGCCGAGGTCGTTCAGCAGTGCCTTGAAGATCGCTGCATGGCCCGGGTAGCGGATCGTCTTGTAGTTGAGGGTGCGGACCTTGCCCTTCAGCGTCTCGCAAAGCGTGCCGAGGCCGCCGGAGGTGTTGAAGGCTTCGTAGGTGACGCCGTCGAGCGAGAATTCCTCGCGCTCCTCCATGGCGGGAACCTCGATCAGCGCACTCTCGACGATCGCCTCGCACGGCTCGATATATTCGTTGATGACGCCGTCGGTGCTCCAGGTGAGATTGTAGTTCAGAGCATTCGACGGATATTGCGGCAGGGCGCCGACGCGCATGCGCACGCTTTCAAGCGTGTCGAAATGACTGGTGAGATCGTTGGCGACGATCGAGATGAAGCCCGGTGCGAGACCGCATTGCGGGATGAAGGCGGTCTTCGCGTCGGCCGCGATCGCCCTGACCTGGCGGGTCGATTCGACGTCTTCAGTCAAGTCGAGATAGTGGACCTCCGCTTCGGCGGCAGCCTCGGCGATCGCCACCGTCAGGTGGAACGGTGCGGCGCTGAGGACGGCGAACTTGCCGGTCAGCAGGCCGACGAGGGCTTGTCTGTCGGCGATGTCGATGACGGCAGTGGAAATCGCCTCGTGGCTCTCGACCTGCTGCAATTGCTCGGCGCTGTGGTCGGCGACGCAGACGCGGTAGTCGCCGGTATGGGCCAGCATTCTGGCAATCGTCGAGCCGATCTTGCCAGCGCCGATGACAACGATGTCTCTCATAATTTTTATCCCCGGGGTATGAGCCTCTTCGTTTGCTATTGTCCGCTAAGTGGATGTTGATTCGAAGCGGCAAAATAGCTACATCGTCGGTGCTTAATCGGCGTATTGCCGAAGTGGATCGACGATATGCAAGTTACCGACAAAGACCGCGAACTTCTTGCCGTCCTCAGTGAGAACGCCCGCATGCCGACCGCGACGATCGCGCGGCGGCTCGGCCTGTCGCGTACGACGGTGCAGGCTCGCATCGAGCGGCTGGAGCGCGAGGGGGTGATCGCCGGCTATGGCGTGCGGCTTGCCGAAAGCTATGAAAAGGGGCTGGTGAAGGCGCATGTGCTGATCACCATCGCGGCGCGGGCGCTGAGCCGTGTCACGCCGGAACTCGGCGCGATCCGCGAGATCCGCACACTGCATTCGGTTAGCGGCAGCTTCGACCTGATTGCCATCGTCGCGGCAGCCTCGATCAGCGAGCTGGATCTGCTGATCGATCGCATCGGTGAAATCGAGGGTGTCGAGAAGACGCTGTCATCGATCATTCTCTCGACGCGCATCGACCGCTGACCGGCTCCGCCATTCAGCGCGCGCTGCTACCGGATCCGGTGTTCCAGGCGCCTGGGCCGCGAATGACGGAAACGATCGAGCCATCGCCGGGCGCAAGCCATTTCTCGCGGTCGAAGTAGAGCTCGGCGGCGCTCTTCGGCCGTGCACGCGCCGCCTGATTGGCGAGGAAATTGTAGCGTGGCGTGTCGCCCGATTCCCGCCTGAACTGGATACGGCTGCCGAAACGCTTGAGATCGAATTCGCCGAGCGCCTGAATCTTCAAGGCGATGCTCTCGCTGTCGGCCCAGTGAACCTCACTCAGGAAAACCGAAGCGGCCGTCGCCGCGGCACTGGTAACCGCCTGGGTATCGTCGGGATGCTCTATGTTGAGCTTTACGCGGAAGGAGGTTATTTCATTCTCGTCGGTGCCTTTGACGAGGATGAAGATCGACGAGCTTTTCTCCACGCCCGGGCGGGCAAAAGGAACGAGCGAGGAACATTCCCATCGGCCGCTCTCGGCGGATTTCCATGCGAGTTCGCGGAAGCCCGCGTCCCGCAGGCCCTCGCACAGAGCGCGCGGGTCGCTGCGAATCTGGCGGATGAATTGCTGCTCGGGCGTATGCAGGTCCTCGAATGTTCGAACCGGCAGCAGCACTCTCGACGGCTCCGCTTTCTTGAGTCGTTGACGGATTGGCTTCGACGCCGGCACTTGCGGGGCTGCAGGGAGCACCTCCTGCAGCCCCATCGCCGTCAGCAGATGTTTCAGATTGCGTTGCTCGTTGGCAAGCAGCGCGGTCGCCAGGATCGCCGTGAAGATCAGCGCCACGGCTGATAGGAAGAAAGCGACGCCGGACCGGCCTTTCTGCTTCTTCTCCATGCCACCGTTGCTCCGCCAAAGAGCAGGTCGGCGGTTTCGTCCGCGACCGCTCAAACTTTTTAGACGGCGCACCATACGGGATCATGGCGCCGGCGTCCAAGAGACTTCATGCTCGAAAAGGCGCGGTTGGCGTTGGGCGAAGAACCCCTCCCCATCCCCGCAAGGGGGAGGGGATGGGGCGTCTGATTTTCTACTCCACGCGTGTCCGCTGCGCTTCCATGCGCGCCGTCCGCCAGGTGGAATAGGCGAAGGCCAAGAGGAAGATCGCCGTCATCAGGAGGACGATGGTCGGGGCCGGGGCGCTGTCGATGAAGAAGGAGAGATAGACGCCCGAGAAGGAGGCGGCGACAGCGACGACGACGGCGACGATCAGCATGGAGCGAAACGTCCGCGTTAGAAGGAAGGCGATCGCCCCGGGGGCGATCAGCATGGCGATGGCGAGGATCAGACCGACGGCCTTCAAGGCGCCGACGATCGTTAGCGACAGGATTGCCAACAGCCCGTAATGCAGCCACCCGACCGGCAGGCCGACCGCACGTGCCTGGCCCGGATCGAAGGCGTGCAACAGCAGGTCGCGCCATTTCAAGGAGAGGATGCCGGCGGCGAGAAGCGCGATCAGGCCCGTCTCCAGGATGTCGCCCCAGCCGATGCCGAGCATGTCGCCGAAGAGGATGTGGTCGAGATGCACGTCGCTCTGGATGCTGGTGTAGAGCACCAGGCCAAGGCCGAACATGCCGGAAAAGACGACGCCCATCACCGTGTCCTGCTTGATGCGGCTGTTTTCCTTGAGATAGCCGGTGAGTAGCGCGCAGCACATGCCGGCGGCGAAGGCGCCGACGGCAAGCGGCAGGCCGACGATGTAGGAGAGGACGACGCCCGGGAAAACCGCATGCGAGATCGCGTCGCCCATCAGCGACCAACCCTTCAGCACCAGGAAGCAGGAGAGCATCGCCGTCGGGATCGCGACCAGAACCGAGATCAGCAGGGCGTTGCGCATGAACTCGAATTCGAAGACGGCAAGGAGCATATCGAGCGATGGCATCATGCGGTCTCCAGCGCCTCGGATGCGCGGCGGCGCGCGGCGAGCAGCCCATGTTTCGGAGCAAGCACGAAGGCGAGCAGGAAGATCGCAGTCTGCAGCACGATGATGATGCCGCCGGTTGCACCATCGAGGAAATAGCTCGCATAGGCGCCGACGAAGCTCGTCAGGGCGCCAATCACGATGCTGATCAGGATGAGGCGGGGGAAGCGGTCGGTGAGCAGATAGGCGGTGGCGCCGGGCGTCACGACCATGGCGATTACGAGAAAGGCGCCGACCGTCTGAAGTGCCGCCACGGTGCAAGCCGAGAGCAGCGTGAAAAACAGCACCTTGATGAGCGTCGTGTTGATGCCGATCGAACGGGCGTGGCTTTCGTCGAAGAAGGTCACCATCAGGTCTTTCCATTTCGCCGACAGGATCAGGAGCGAAACGATGCCGATGATGGCGAGCTGCAGCGTGTCGGCCGGGGTGATGGCGAGGATGTTGCCGAGCACGATCGTCTGGATGTTCACCGAGGTCGGCGACAGCGACACCATGAAGAGGCCGAGGCCGAAGAAGGAGGTGAAGATCAGGCCGATGATCGTATCCTCCTTCAACCGCGTGCGCTGGTTCAGGAACAGCATGGCGGCGGCGGCAAGTGCACCGGAGAAGAAGGCGCCGAGCGAGAAGGGGAGCCCCAGCATATAGGCGCCGGCAACGCCGGGGACGATCGAATGGGAGAGCGCGTCGCCGATCAGCGACCAGCCCTTCAACATCAGATAGGCCGAGAGGAAGGCGCAGACGGCGCCGACAAGCGCGCTGACCCACATGGCATTCAGCATATAGCCATAGGTGAAGGGTTCGGCGAGCAGGGCGATCATTCGCTGTCCGCCTCAGCCTCGGGCTTCGCCGGTTGGGTCACCATCCGACCCTTCGCGCCATACATGACCAGGGGGCGTTCGTCGTCGGTGATGACGGAAAGCTGGCGCGGATCGGCGTCATCGTGGAGGCTCTCCCCGCCGAGCACGAAATGACGCAGCACGCCGCCGAAGGCGAGTTCGAGATTGTCGCGGGTAAAGGTCGTCTCGGTCGGGCCGTAAGCGAGAACGGTGTTCTTCAGCAGCACGGTCCGGTCGCAGAATTCCGGCACGCTGCCGAGATTGTGGGTGGAGACGAGCATCACGCGTCCCTCGTCGCGAAGTGCGAGAAGCAGGCGGATGATCGCGTCTTCGGTCCTCACATCGACGCCGGTGAAGGGTTCGTCAAGCAGGATGACTTGGCCCTCCTGGGCCAGCGCCCGGGCAAGGAAGACGCGCTTCTTCTGGCCGCCGGAAAGCTCGCCGATCTGACGCTTGCGGAACTCGCTCATGCCGACCCGCGCCAGCGCTGCCTCCACCGCCTCGTGATCGGCCCGCTTCGGTATGCGTAGCATGTTCATGTGGCCGTAGCGGCCCATCATCACCACGTCCTCGACGAGGACAGGAAAATTCCAGTCGACCTCCTCGGCCTGCGGCACATAGGCGACGAGGTTCTTCTTCAGCGCCTGCGGCACGGTGAGGCCGAGGACTGAGATATCGCCCCTGGCCAGCCGGACGAAGCCCATGATCGCCTTGAACAGCGTGGACTTGCCGCTGCCGTTGACTCCGACCAGCGCGGCAATCGTGCCGGTCGGGATTTCGAACGAGGCCTCATGCAGCGCGCGGTGGCCGTTGCGATAGGTCACGGTGGCGTTGCTGACGCGAATGCCGCTGCCCTCGTCCAGAGGGCCGGGCCGCGGCGTAGGCCGGGCCTTTACCTGAAGGTTCATTGCGAAAGACCTTTCGCGATCGTTTCGGACGTGACACGCAGGAGATCGATATAGGTAGGCACCGGTCCGTCGACCTCGCTCAAGGAATCGACATAGAGCACACCGCCGTATTTGGCACCCGTCTCGCGCGCCACCTGCTTGGCTGGATCGGGCGAGATGGTGCTTTCGGAGAAGACGACCGGAATGTGGTTGGCCCTGACCGCGTCGATCACCTTGCGCACCTGCTGCGGCGTGCCCTGCTGGTCGGCGTTGATCGGCCAGAGATAGAGCTCCTTCAGGCCGAAATCGCGCGTGAGATAGCTGAAGGCGCCCTCGCTGGAGACCAGCCAGCGCTTTTCCGCCGGGATCTTCTCGAGCTCGGCCCTGATCGGCGCGATGGTCGCCTCGATCTTCTTCTTGTAGGCCTCGGCATTCGCCTTGTAGGCCTCGGCATTGTCCGGGTCGAACTTCACGAAGGCATCGCGGATATTGTCGACATAGATCATTGCCGCCGACGGCGACATCCAGGCATGCGGGTTCGGCTTGCCCGTATAAGGGCCTTCGGCGATGCCCATCGGCTCGACTCCTTCGGAGACCACCACGCCCGGAATGTCGTCGAAGTTTTGGAAGAATTTTTCGAACCAGAGCTCCAAGTTGAGGCCGTTCCAGAGGACAAGCTGGGCATCGTGCGCCTTGAGAATGTCGCGCGGGGTCGGCTGGTAGTTGTGGATCTCGGCGCCGGGCTTGGTGATGGATTCGACGATCGCCGCGTCGCCCGCAACATTCCGCGCCATGTCGGCAATGACCGTAAAGGTGGTAACCGCCTTGAACTTTTCCGCCGCCGACGCCGTGCCGGTCAGGAGGGAAAAGGCAGCCATTGCCGTTGCTGCCGTAAGAATCATGCGCCGCATCCGATCGATCATCCATCGCTCCTCAATCTTGAACCTGTCCAATGGGTAGGCGAATGGCCTGCATAAGTCAATGCAAATGAGAACCATTTGCAACTAGCTATTTTCAAAGCGACTGCCCTTGGCTAGTGTCGCCGCATGAGACAAGCCAAAAGTCGGATCGCGGAACTGGAAGGAATTCTTCGTGATGGGGGGGTGCGCGTCACCCGCCAACGGGCCGCGATTCTGAAGATTCTGGCGGAGGCCGAAGACCATCCGGATGCGAGCGAATTGCATCGGCGCGCCAAGGAAATCGACGCGACCGTGTCGCTGTCGACCGTCTACCGGACCTTATCGGCGCTGGAGCAGCAGGGGGTCGTGCAGCGGCATGCTTTCGAGAATGCCACCGCCCGGTTCGAGACGGCCGACGCCCCGCACCACGACCATCTGATCGACATCGAAACCGGCGCGGTGATCGAGTTCCGCTCCGACAAGATCGAGCAGTTGCAGGCGGAAATCGCCGCCGAGCTCGGCTACGACCTGGTGCGCCACCGGCTGGAGCTCTATTGCCGGAAGCGCAAGGACTGAGCGCTCAGCCTTTCGGGACGACCGCCGGCACCGCGCGTCCGGCGGGCATGGTCATGGCGGCGACGCCGAGGATGACGCAGCCGAGCCCCAGCCACGCGGTCGCTGACAGCGTCTCGCCGAGAAACAGCACTCCGATCGCAACGCCGATGGGAACGCGAACGTAAGCCTGAGCCGTCGCACCGACGGAGCCGAGCGTTTGGATCAGCCGGAAATAGATGGCGAAGGCGAGTGCCGTGGAGAAGACCGAGAGGCCGAGGAGCGCCGCCAGAGACTGGGCCGAAGGCGCGAGCGTCCACGGCTGGTCGATGATCAGGCTCGCCGGGACGAGCAGAGCGGCGCCCGAGATCAGCGATCCGGCGGCGGGGATGATTGGATCCAGGCCCTTGAACCCCTTGCCGAAGATCGCGGCGCCCGCATAGCAGACCGTCGCAATGACCACCGCGATCTGTGCCGCGAGTTGATCACCGATCCCGCGAAAGGCCTCCAAACCGATGACCAAGCTCGTGCCTGTCAGCCCGGCAACGACGCCGACGAACTTGCGCGTGGTAACCGCCTCGTGGCGGGTGATTAGCGCCGTCAGCAGGAAGGCGAAGATGGGCGTGGTGGAATTGAGGATCGCTGCGACGCCGGCGTCGATCGTGCGCTCGGCCCATGCGATTAGCGTGAACGGAAGGACGCTGTTGAGGCAGGCCTGGAACAGAAGGCGCCGCCAAGTGGCCGCGTCACGCGGCAGCGAGAGACCGCGCCAGCCGATGACGGCGAGAAGGATCGCCCCGGCGATCAAGGTCCGGGCGGCGATCAGCGTTATCGGCGGAATGGTTTCGACGCCGATCTTGATGAACGTGTAAGAAGCGCCCCAGAGCGTCGCGAGCGCGAGAAGAAGCAATAGTTCGAAAGCGATGTTTGTCTTGGCGGCAGCGATCATCGATCAAATCCTTAAAGCGAGTCCATGCCGCTCTTCTAACCTCGCCGGAGAGATGGATGCTTCGGTACCGATCGAAGTGTGGTGAGATCTCCCTGGGCGGGAGATCTCTACTGCATGTTTTTGCCCTTAAATCGGGTACGGTTTGACCAAACATGCAGTAACGAAAACCGGGGCTGTTTCCAGCCCCGGTGCCGCATCTCCGGTATCGCGGCACCGCCCGAAACTCCGGGCGGCGCCTTTGTCAATGGCTTAGTTCGTCTGCCAGCTCTTGACCAGTTCGTCGTAATTGACGGTGACCGGTTTGTCCTTTTCGTTCTCGACCTTCAGCTGCGGAGCGAGGTTGCCGGCCTTGACGGCTTCCGCGTTCCAGTATTCGAGATCGTGCTCCTCGGCGAGCTTCGGACCGATGTCGCCCTGGATACCGGCGCGTTCGAGGCGCTGCAGCACCTTTTCCTGTTCGGCGCAAAGCGAATCCATGGCTTCCTGCGCCGTCTTGGCACCGGAAGAAGCGTCACCGATTGCCTGCCACCACAGCTGTGCCAGCTTCGGATAGTCAGGCACGTTGGTGCCGGTCGGCGACCATTGCAGGCGGGCCGGCGAACGGTAGAACTCGATCAGGCCGCCGAGTTTCGGTGCGCGCTCGGTGAAGCTCTGGTGGTCGAGGGTCGACTGGCGGATGAAGGTGAGACCGACATGGCTCTTCTTCACGTCGATGGTTTTGGAGGTGACGAACTGCGCATAGAGCCAGGCGGCCTTGGCGCGATCGTCCGGGGTGGATTTCATCAGCGTCCAGGATCCTGCGTCCTGGTACCCAAGCTTCATTCCGTCCTTCCAATAGACGCCGTGCGGGCTCGGAGCGAAACGCCACTTCGGCGTGCCGTCCTCGTTGACGACCGGCAGACCTTCCTTCACGAAGGCGGCCGTGAAGGCCGTGTAGGTGAACATCTGCTGGGCGACCTCGCCCTGCGAGGGAACCGGGCCGGACTCAGAGAAGGTCATGCCCTGGGCAGCGGCCGGGGCATAGGCCTTCATCCAGTCGAGATATTTCTGGATCGCATAGACCGAAGCCGGGCCATTGGTGTCGCCGCCGCGAGCAACGCATGAGCCGACGGGTCGCGAGTTTTCGTCGACCTTGATACCCCATTCATCGACCGGCTTGCCGTTCGGGATGCCCTTGTCGCCATTGCCGGCCATCGACAGCCAGGCGTCGGTGAAGCGCCAGCCGAGCGACGGGTCCTTCTTGCCGTAGTCCATGTGACCATAGACCTTCTTGCCGTCGATCTCGCGGCCGGTGAAGAACTCGGCGATGTCCTCATAGGCCGACCAGTTGACCGGAACGCCGAGATCGTAGCCGTACTTGGCCTTGAAGTCCGCCTTGTTTTTCTCGTCGTTGAACCAGTCGTAGCGGAACCAATAGAGGTTGGCGAACTGCTGGTCGGGAAGCTGGTAGAGCTTGCCGTCCGGGGCCGTGGTGAAGGACTTGCCGATGAAGTCGTCGATGTCGAGCTTCGGGTTGGTAACGTCCTTGCCCTCGTTTGCCATCCAGTCGGTCAGGCTGCGCGCCTGCTGGTAGCGCCAATGGGTGCCGATCAGGTCGCTGTCGTTGATATAGGCGTCATAGATGTTTTCGCCCGATTGCATCTGCGTCTGCAGCTTCTCGACGACGTCGCCTTCGCCGATCAGATCGTGGGTGATCTTGATGCCGGTGATGGCGGTGAAGGCCGGGGCCAGCACCTTCGATTCGTATTCATGCGTGGCGATGGTCTCGGAAACGACCTTGATGTCCATCCCGGCGAAGGGCTTCGCCGCATCGACGAACCATTGCATTTCGGCTTCCTGCCCAGCTCGGTCGAGCGTGGACAGATCGCCGACTTCCTTGTCCAGGAATTGTTTTGCCTCATCCATGCCGGCGAAGGCGGTGCCGGTAAGTGCCAGCAGCATGGCCGCCGTCGTTGTGAAAAGGTGCCGTCGCATCAAGTCCTCCCTTGGGTTTTGCGATTGCGTTTCCTTGCAGTTTCGAAGGGCGCCCGGGTAAGCGCGCCCTTCATTTTCGTCCTCAGACGTAGCGGAAGACACCGACGGCGTAGATCGCCGAGAGGGCGACCGCCCACCAGAGATTTGCGCCGACGAGCCCCAGCCAGCCGAGGTGAATGAATGCGCTTCCGAGCAGCGATACGAAAAGCCGGTCGCCGCGCGTCGTCTCGAAGCGCAGGATGCCGAGGCGTGGGTTGCCGCCGGGTCGGGCATATTCCCACACAGCCATCAGCGACAGCAGTGCGAAGATCGTCAGAAAGAACATGGCGGTCGGAAATGACCAGGCCATCCAGCCGCCCGGGATCAGCGAGGCAAACCAGTCGCGCTTGCCGTCCTTGATCGGCAGAGCTGAAAAGAGCAGGCCGGCAGCTACGACATAGACGACGAGCACGGCGCCCAGTGCGACTGGCCAGCGGTTCTTGCGCGTGGCGATGATTGCCATCAGACCCTCCCCAGGGCAAAGCCCTTGGCGATGTAGTTGCGGACGAAATAGATGACGAGCGCGCCCGGGATGATCGTCAGCACGCCGGCGGCGGCAAGCACGCCCCAATCGAGGCCGGAGGCCGAAATCGTGCGCGTCATCGTCGCGGCAATCGGCTTGGCGGCAGTCGTCGTCAGCGTACGGGCGATCAGCAGTTCGACCCAGGAGAACATGAAGCAGAAGAAGGCGGCGACACCGATGCCGGAGGCGATCAGCGGCACGAAGATCTTCACGAAGAAGCGGGGGAAGGAATAGCCGTCGATATAGGCCGTCTCGTCGATTTCCTTCGGCACACCGGACATGAAGCCTTCGAGAATCCAGACGGCGAGCGGCACATTGAACAGGCAGTGGGCGATCGCTACGGCGATATGCGTGTCGATGAGGCCGAAGGCGGAATAGAGCTGGAAGAACGGCAGCGCAAAAACCGCCGGCGGCGCCATCCGGTTGGTCAAGAGCCAGAAGAACAGGTGCTTGTCGCCGAGGAAGCGATAACGCGAGAAGGCGTAGGCCGCCGGCAGCGCCACGGTCACCGAGATCAGCGTGTTCAAGACGACGTAGGTGATCGAGTTGATGTAGCCGTTGTACCACGAGGGATCGGTGAAGATCACCGTGTAGTTGCGGAGTGTGGGGTTCTGCGGCCAGAGCGAGAACGTACTGAGGATCTCGCTCGTTTCCTTAAAGCTCATGTTGACGAGCCAGTAGATCGGCAGGAGCAGGAAGACGATGTAGATCGTCGGCACCAGCCAGGAGAGGCGTTGCGAAAGCGGTTGCTTGTTGGTCATCATGTGTTCCTCCTCCTTTTTCAGCCCTGCGCGTCGCTCGTGGTCATCACCGTGTAGAAGATCCACGAGAGCAGCAGGATGATGAGGAAGTAGATGATCGAGAGGGCTGCGGCGGGGCCGAGGTTGAACTCGCCGATGGCCATCTTGACGAGGTCGACGGACAGGAAGGTCGTCGAGTTGCCCGGGCCGCCGCCGGTGACGACGAAAGGCTCCGTATAGATCATGAAACTGTCCATGAAGCGCAGCAGGAAGGCGATCAGCAGGACCCGTTTCATCTTCGGAAGCTGGATGTAGCGGAACACGGACCAGCGCGAAGCGCCGTCGATCTTGGCGGCCTGGTAGTAAGCGTCCGGGATCGATACGAGACCGGCATAGCAGAGCAGCACGACGAGGCTGGTCCAGTGCCAGACATCCATGATGATCAGCGTCACCCAGGCATCGAGCGGGTTCTGCACGTAGTTGTAGTTGATGCCGAGCGCTGCGAGCGTGCGTCCGAGCAGGCCGATGTCGACGCGGCCGAAGACCTGCCAGATGGTGCCGACGACGTTCCACGGAATGAGCAGCGGCAGCGCCATCAGGACGAGGCAGATCGGCACGCCGATGCCTTTCTTCGGCATGTTGAGGGCGATCACGATGCCGAGCGGGATCTCTATCGCCAGGATGATCGACGAAAAGATCAGGTTGCGGGTGAGCGCGTCCCAGAAGCGGTCGGATTCGAGCACATCAAGGAACCAGTCGGTGCCGGCCCAGAAGAACTCGTTGTTACCGAAGGTATCCTGCACCGAATAGTTGACGACGGTCATCAGGGGGACCACCGCCGAGAAGGCGACAAGCACCAGGACCGGCAGGACCATGAACCAGGCCTTGTTGTTCCAGGTCTTTTCCATGGTCAGGCCTCCTCGCCGACGCGCCAGGAATCGGCGTAGATGTTGATTGCCTTCGGGTCGAAGCTGACACGCGGCTCGGCCGGGATCTCGCCGTCCTCGTCGACGATGATCGAGATCGGCCGATCGGCGAAGCGGGCGCGCACGATCTTGTGGCGGCCGATGTCCTCGACCTTGGTGATCGCCACCGGCATGCCGTCGCGCCCGAGCGAGATGAATTCGGGACGAATGCCGAGTTCGGTCTTGGCACCGGGCGCGACCCTTGGCTGGAAATTGAGGGCGATGCTTTCGCCGCCCACTGCCGCTCTATTGCCGGCGATCTCGGCCGGCAGGACGTTCATGCCCGGCGAACCGATGAAGTAACCGACGAAGGTGTGGCGCGGACGCTCGAAGAGCTCGGCCGGCGTGCCGATCTGGACGATCTGGCCGTCATACATGACGACGACCTTGTCGGCGAAGGTGAGCGCCTCCGTTTGGTCGTGCGTGACATAGACCATGGTGAAGCCGAACTGCTTGTGCAGCCGTTTGATCTGCGAGCGCAGCACCCATTTCATCTCGGGATCGATGACGGTGAGCGGCTCGTCGAACAGGATGGCGCTCACATCGGAGCGCACCAGGCCGCGGCCGAGCGAAATCTTCTGCTTCTGGTCGGCCGTCAGCCCCCGTGCGGTCTTCTTCGCCCAGCCGCCAAGGCCGGTCATCTCGATGATCTCCTTGACGCGGCGGTCGACCTCGGCCTCCGGCACATGGCGGTTGCGCAGCGGGAAGGCGAGGTTGTCGTAGACGGTCATCGTGTCGTAGATGACCGGGAACTGGAACACCTGGGCGATGTTGCGGTGCTGCGTCGTCAGATGCGTGACATCGGTGCCGTCGAAGAGGATGCGACCCTCAGACGGGTTGATCAGCCCCGAAATGATGTTGAGCAGCGTGGTCTTGCCGCAGCCCGAAGGGCCGAGCAGGGCATAGGCGCCGCCGTCGTTCCATTCGTGATGGACTTCCTTCAGCGCGTAATCGGCTTCCGACTTCGGCTTGGCGCCATAGGCGTGGCGGACATGTTCGAGATTGATGCGTGCCATGGTCTCCTCCCAGCGCCTCCTTATGCGGTCCCGCCGATCGCCCGGCCATCCGGCCCGAAGGCCATCAGGTGGCGGGTGTCGACGAAGACGTCGAGGGTCGCGTCCGGTTCGATGTCGTGAATGCCGGGCGCCAGCATGACCCAGCGCGCATCGGCGAAGCCGACGTGAATGAAGCTTTCCGACCCGGCGATCTCGGAAATCGCCGTCTTGACGATGAGCGGATCGCCGCTTCCCTCGGGCCGGTCGAAAGAGAGGTGGTGCGGCTGGAAGGCGACCGTGCAGGGGCCGTCCGAAACCGCCGCAAGATGCGCGGGGACGGAAAGGACCGGCTTACCTTCGAGCGTGAAATCCGATCCCGCCTTCACCAGCTCGATCGTGTTGAGCGGCGGATCGGCGAAGGTGCGGGCGGTGATGATGTCGGCCGGACGGCGGTAGACGTCGATGGTGCGTCCGAACTGGGTGATGCGGCCTTCGCTCAACGAGGCGGTGTTGCCGCCGAGCAGCAGCGCCTCCGAAGGTTCGGTCGTCGCATAGACGAAGATGGCGCCGGAGGCGGCGAAGATCTTCGGCAGTTCCTCGCGCAGTTCCTCTCGCAGCTTGTAGTCGAGGTTGGCGAGCGGCTCGTCGAGCAGCACCAGATCGGCATTTTTGACGATGGCGCGGGCGAGCGCGGTGCGCTGCTGCTGGCCGCCGGAGAGATTGAGGGGCGTGCGGTCGAGATAGGCGGTGAGCTTCAAGAGTTCGGCGGCCTTGCGGACCTCCCGGTCGATTACTGCGTTGTCGGAACCCTTGATGCGCATCGGCGAGGCGATGTTGTCGTAGACCGTCATCGCCGGATAGTTGATGAACTGCTGATAGACCATCGCAACGGAACGCCGCTGCACGGGTACGCCGGTGACGTCGGCACCGTCGAAATGGATCGAACCGGAGGCTGGCTTGTCGAGACCGGCCATCAGCCGCATCAGCGACGTCTTGCCGGAGAGCGTCGGGCCGAGCAGCACGTTCAGCGATCCCCTCTCCAGCACAAGGTCGGTCGGGTGGATATGCGTCTCCCCGCCCACGACCTTGGTTATGTTCTTCATTTCAAGCATTGAATTCTCCGGTGTTCCACCCAGCCATCGGCAGTTTCAATCGCGGGATCAGGCGGCGGCATTGACGGCGCCGTGCATGTAGTCCTCCAACTCCGCGATCTCGGCCGGCGTCAGCTTCAATCCCAGTTTCGTGCGGCGCCAGAGCACGTCCTCGGCACGCCGCGCCCATTCCTGTCCGATCAGCCAGTCGACCTCGACCTCGTAAAGATCCGCGCCGAAGTGTTTGCCGAGATCCGTCTGGCTCGCGGCACGGCCGAGCAGCTTTGCAGCATGCGTACCGTAGAGCCGGACCAGCCGGCGGGCATGCGAAGCAGCGAGAAAAGGGCAGCGCGCCTTCAGCCTTTCGACTTCCGCGTCGTAGCCGGTTGCCGGAAAGTCGCCGCCAGGCAGGTGCGACGTGGCCGTCCATTTGTTGCCCTTTGCGCCGATCGCCTCGCCGATCTTATCGAGCGCCGATTCGGCCAGCCGCCGATAGGTCGTGAGCTTGCCGCCGAAGACGTTGAGCAGCGGCGCCTGGTCATTCTGGCCTTCGAGGCGCAGCACATAGTCGCGGGTCGCCTCCTGCGCCTTGCTTGCGCCGTCGTCAAAGAGCGGGCGCACCGCCGAATAGGTCCAGACAATATCCTGCCGGGTTACCGGTTCGCTGAAATATTCGCTGGCCGAGGTGCAGAGATAGTCGATCTCGGCATCGCTGATGCGCACCTCGGCGGGATTGCCGGTAAAATCCCGGTCGGTGGTGCCGATCAGGGTGAAATCGCCTTGGTAAGGAATGGCGAACATGATCCGCCCGTCCGGATTCTGGAAGAAATAGGCGCGCGGGTCGTCGAATTGCTTCTTCACGACGATATGGCTGCCCTGGACGAGGCGGACATTATGGACGTCCTTCTTGCCGATCGCGTCGCCGAGCACCCGGTCCACCCAGGGACCGGTGGCGTTGACGAGCATGCGGGCGCGGACTGTTTCGCGCCCTCCCGTCTGGGCGTCCTCGGTTTCGATCGCCCAGCGACCGTTTTCGCGCCGGGCCGAAACGACGCGGGTGCGCGCCAAGATGCGGGCGCCGCGGTCGGCGGCATCGCGGGCATTGAGCACTACGAGACGGGCGTCGTCGACCCAGCCGTCGGAATATTCGAAGGCCTTGGTGAAGAGGCGCTTCAGCGGCGCGCCGGCGGGATCGCGGGTCATATCCAGCGTGCCCGTGGCCGGCAACAGCTTGCGCCCGCCGATATGATCATAAAGGAATAGGCCGAGTCGGATCAGCCAGGCAGGGCGCGGGCCGCCCTTGTGATAGGGCAGGACGAAGCGCATCGGCCAGATGACGTGCGGCGCCATGGCCCAAAGCACCTCGCGCTCCATCAGCGCTTCGCGCACCAACCGGAATTCGTAGTGCTCGAGATAGCGAAGGCCGCCATGGATGAGCTTGGTGGAGCCGGACGAGGTGCCGGAGGCGAAATCGTCCATCTCGGCGAGCGCAACGGAATATCCCCGGCCGACCGCATCACGCGCAATGCCGCATCCGTTGATGCCGCCGCCTATGACAAAGACGTCGAAGATTGCCTGCTCTGACACCGCGATTTCCCCTCCCACTTTTCGCAACGCACAAATTGACGCAATCGCGAAAGTGAAGGCAGTTAAAACGAAAATATTTCGAATGTCAAACGAATGCTTCTCGAATCTTGTCAGTCCCTGGATGGGTGCGGTCAGTCCTCGGTCTCGACCAGCTTGACGCCTTGCTCGGAACAGATTTTCCGAACGTTTTCAACGATGCACCGGTCGGTGATGAAGGTCTGGACCTGGGAAATGTGGCCGATCCTGACCGGCGCGGTACGTTCGAACTTTGTCGAATCGGAAACCAGGATCACGTGGCGCGCATTGGCGATGATCGCTTGCGCGACTTTCACTTCGCGGAAATCGAAATCGAGAAGCGCGCCGTCAGGGTCGATCGCGGAGGCGCCGATGACGGCGAAATCGACCTTGAACTGGTTGATGAAGTCGACCGCCGCCTCGCCGACGATGCCGCCGTCCGAGCCGCGTACGACGCCACCGGCGATCACCACCTCGATCGAGGGAAAGACGCGCAAGCGATTGGCAACATTGATATTATTCGTAATAACCATCAATTCCTTGTGGTCGAGCAACGCCTCGCCGACCGCTTCGGTAGTGGTTCCTATGTTGATGAAGAGCGAGGCGTTGTCGGGGATGAGGGCGGCGGCGGCGCGGCCGATCGCCTGCTTTTCCGCCGCGGCGATCTGGCGGCGGGCGTCGTATTTGACATTCTCCTTGCCGCTCGGAAAGATCGCGCCGCCGTGAATGCGGTTGAGCACCCTGGCATCGCAGAGGTCGTTCAGATCCTTGCGGATCGTCTGCGGCGTCACCGAAAAACGCTGGGCGAGTTCCTCGACGAGCACGCGGCCCTCCGCCTTTGCCAGGTCCAGAATCTCCGCTTGCCGTCCAGTGAGGTACATGCTTCGCTCCCTCTGCTTTCGTTTTCTTTCATAATATGCAAAAACGAAAGCCACGCAATTTCAGAATCAGCGATTAATTGCGGTTTTATCTTCGGTGCCGCTAGTGCCGATGCCAGTGTTGCAATCCATCCTTGGATGCGCCAGCGTGGTTTTTCGCGAGAAGGAAGGAAAGCCCATGTATCATCCGGCCTTGTTCAAGGGCATGAATGTGGTGGTGACCGGCGGCGGTCGGGGCATCGGCCTCGAGGTCGCCCGGCAGTTCCTCGATTGCGGTGCGCGGGTGCTGGTCCATGTCGGCCGGTCGATTTCCGGCCCGCGCCCAGATTTTCTCGACCTGGCGGCGGCTGAGGGCAGGGCATTCCTCTCGGCGGCGGATTTTCTTGCCGCCGGAGGCGTCGAGACGCTCGCCGACGAGGTGAAAAGCCGTTTCGAAAGCCTCGACGTGCTCGTCAACAATGCCGGCACGATGGTCGGTCGCTTTCCGGCGGCAGACCTGACCGACGACGAGTACCGAACGATCGTCCAGCTCAATCAGACCTCGGTCGTCGAGATGACCCGGTCGATGCTGCCGCTGTTGCTGAAGGGCACGCATCCGGCGATCGTCAACACCGTGTCGATCTCGGCGCGCTCCGGCGGCAGCGCCGGCTCGTCGATCTATTCCGCCACCAAGGCCTTCGTCGCCACCTATTCCAAGGCGCTGGCGCGCGAACTGGCGCCGGACGGGATTCGCGTCAATTGCGTTTCGCCCGGCACCATCACCACCGATTTCCACGAGCGCTATTCAACGCCCGAGAAGCTCGAGGCGACCCGCAAATCGATCCCGCTCGGGCGACTCGGGACCGCCGAGGACTGTGCGCCCGCCTATCTCTTCCTCGCCTCGCATGCGCTTTCCGGCTATATCACCGGCCAGGTGCTGGAGGTGAACGGGGGCCAGCTGATCGCCTAAGCGGGATTATGAAGGGCGTGCGCCTTCCGCCCCCTCATCCGCCTGCCGGCACCTTCCCGCGAACGGGGCGAAGGGATATGCCGCACAGTCTCAGTCCCCTTTCGCCGCATGCGGGGAGAGGCCTAGGGTGAGCGGCGACTTACTCTTTAACTTATGGGGCAGGCATGATCGACAAGCTGGAGTTCTTTCTCGCCCTCGCCCGCGAACGGCATTTTGGTCGTGCGGCGGAGGAATGCGGCGTCACGCAGCCGACGCTGTCGGCGGCGATCCGCCAGCTGGAGGACCAGCTCGGCGTCATTCTTGTCAATCGAGGATCCCGCTTTCAGGGGCTGACCCCCGAAGGCCAGCGGGTGCTCGAATGGGCGCGGCGGATCGTCGGCGATGCGCGCACAATGCGCGAGGAGATGCGCGCGGCGCGCAAGGGGCTCTCCGGCCACATTCGCCTTGCCGCCATCCCGACAACACTCTCCATGGTGCCGCTCATCACGGCACCGTTTCAGGAGAAGCATCCCGACGTCACCTTCTCGGTACTTTCGACCACCTCGCTGCAGATCCTGGCGCTGCTCGAAAATCTCGAAATCGACGCGGGGCTTACCTATCTGGAGAACGAACCGCTCGGCCGAGTCACCAGCGTGCCGCTGCAGATCGAGCAATATCATCTGGTTGCCGCCGCCGGCACAGCCCTGTCGGATCGCGCAAGCGTGACCTGGAAAGAGGTTAGCAATATTCGGCTTTGTCTATTGACGGCCGACATGCAGAACCGGCGTATCATTAATCAGCATTTCGCCGAAGCCGGCGCGGTGGCAAGCCCGACGCTCGAATCGAATTCGATGATCGTCCTTTTCTCCCACGTCCGGACCGGGCGGTGGGCAAGCATCATGCCCTATAACGTTGCGAAATCATTCGGTTTTCACGAGGACATCCGGATGATCCCGATCATCGATCCGGATGTGCACCATACGGTAGGCCTGGTCGCGACCTACCGCGAGCCGTTTACTCCGCTGGTCTCCGCCCTGCTGCACGAGGCCCGCATCCTCAGCGAGCGCAACTGCGTTCAATAGATTTTTTCTATCGACCAACGGAACAGCATTATTGACCCTTCTGGCCTTAAGCGCGAAGCTTGTAGCCTGTGCAGAGGCCGACGAGGCTCCGGGCTCTGCGAAAATCGAGTTTTGGCGTGCTGGCGATCGAGCAGGGCTCTGATCGCGGCGCACCACGAGCCGGGAGGGCTCTTCGCGTGAATATTCATCTGCCAGGCGCAGACGTGACCGAGCGTACGCTGGCGATTGTCGGCGAACTCAAAGCGCTCGAAGGTCCGCTTCTGCCAATCCTGCACGAAATCCAGGACGAGTTCGGCTATGTGCCGCAGGAATGCCTGCCGGTGATCGCCCGCGAACTCAACCTGTCGCGCGCCGAAGTCTATGGCGTCGTCACCTTTTATCATGATTTCCGCGAACATCCGGCCGGGCGGCACGTCCTAAAACTCTGTCGCGCCGAATCCTGCCAGGCGGTGGGCGGTGACCGGCTCGCGGAGCGTGCCAAGGCGCTGCTCGGCATCGATTTCCACGAGACCACTCCGGACGGGGCGGTAACGCTCGAACCGGTCTACTGTCTTGGACTGTGTTCCTGCTCGCCGTCGGCGATGCTCGACGGCGAGGTGCATGGCCGGGTTGACGACGCGGAGCTCGAGGCGCTGGTCGCGGAGGCACGCCGATGACCGTCAAGATCTACATTCCGCGCGATGCCGCAGCACTTGCGCTTGGCGCCGAAAAGGTGGCGACGGCGATGGCCGAGGCGATCGCGGCGCGCGGTCTCGACGCGATGATCGTTCGTAACGGCTCGCGCGGCATGCACTGGCTGGAGCCGCTGGTCGAGGTCGCAACCGCGGCGGGCCGCGTCGCCTACGGTCCGGTTAAGGCGCGCGACGTCGCCTCACTCCTCGATGCAGGGTTGCTTTCAGGCGCTGCGCACCCGCTCTGTCTTGGCAAGACGGAAGCGATTCCCTTCCTTAAGCAGCAGACGCGGCTGACCTTCGCCCGCTGCGGCCTCATCGATCCGCTGTCGCTCGACGACTACCGCGCCCATGGCGGCTTGCGCGGCCTCGAGAAAGCGGTTGCCATGCAGCCGCAGGCGATCGTTGCCGAGGTGACCGAAAGCGGCCTGCGCGGCCGCGGCGGTGCCGGCTTCCCGACCGGCATCAAGTGGAAGACCGTCCTCGAAACCGCAGGCACCCAGAAATACATCGTGTGCAACGCCGACGAGGGCGACAGCGGTACGTTCGCCGACCGAATGATCATGGAAGGCGATCCCTTCGTGCTGATCGAGGGCATGGCGATTGCCGGCGTCGCCACCGGTGCGACAAAGGGCTACGTCTACACCCGCTCCGAATATCCGCATGCCATTGCCGCCATGACGCAAGCGATCGAGATCGCCCGCGCCGCCGGCGTGCTCGGTCAATCGGTGCTCGGATCGGCGCATGCCTTCGACATGGAAGTTCGGACCGGCGCCGGCGCCTATGTCTGCGGCGAGGAGACCTCGCTGTTGAACAGCCTCGAGGGCAAGCGGGGTCTGGTGCGCGCCAAGCCGCCGCTGCCGGCGCACAAAGGTCTGTTCGACTGCCCGACCGTCATCAACAACGTCATCTCGCTCGCCTCGGTGCCGGTCATCCTGGACAAGGGCGCCGCCTTCTACCGCGATTTCGGCATGGGCCGGTCGCGCGGCACGATCCCGCTCCAGATTGCCGGCAACATCAAGCACGGTGGCCTTTATGAGACCGCCTTCGGCCTGACCCTCGGCGAAATCGTCGACGAGATCGGCGGCGGCACGGCGAGCGGCCGTCCTGTCAAGGCGGTGCAGGTGGGGGGGCCGCTCGGCGCCTATTTCCCGCGGGCGCTGTTCGACACGCCCTTCGACTACGAGGCCTTCGCGGCGAAGGACGGGCTTATCGGCCATGCCGGCATCGTCGTCTTCGACGACACGGCCGACATGCTGAAGCAGGCCCGCTTCGCCATGGAATTCTGCGCGGTCGAAAGCTGCGGCAAGTGCACGCCCTGCCGCATCGGCTCGATGCGCGGCGTCGAAGTGGCGGACAATATCGCGGCCGGCATCGAGCCGGAAAAGAACCGCGAACTGCTCGCCGATCTCTGCAACACGATGAAGTTCGGCTCGCTCTGCGCGCTCGGCGGCTTCACGCCCTATCCGGTGATGAGCGCCATGACGCATTTCCCGGAGGACTTTTCGTCGGCGCCGGCGGTGGAGGCTGCGGAATGATACAGCGCGATGGGATGTATATTGAAGTCAACGAGCAAATTGGTGGCGGAACGCACGCAGTGCTCGAAGTGTTTTATTGGCACGAAGACGGCCGCATGACCTTCTCGGCCTTCTCTGAAGACTTGCCGCCGCTGGAGCTTGTCGAGTTTTCGGCGCAAACAGCGCGAGAACGATTGACCCCTAGTGTAGTCGGCATGGGAGCAGTGCAATGAATATGGTGCGTGAAATCGACTATGGCACTCCTGCTTCCAAATCCGAAAAGCTGGTGACGCTGACGATCGACGGGCGGGAGATCAGCGTGCCGGAAGGCACGTCGATCATGCGGGCGGCGATGGAAGCGGGCGTCGAGGTGCCGAAGCTCTGCGCCTCGGACATGATGGAGGCCTTCGGCTCCTGCCGGCTCTGTCTGGTGGAGATCGAGGGGCGGGCCGGCATGCCGGCCTCCTGCACGACGCCGGTCGCGCCCGGCATCAGCGTTTCGACGCAGACGCAGCGGCTGAAGGATGTGCGCCGCGGCGTCATGGAGCTCTATATCTCCGACCATCCGCTCGACTGCCTGACCTGTGCCGCCAACGGCGACTGCGAGCTGCAGGACATGGCCGGCGCCGTCGGCTTGCGTGACGTGCGCTATGGCTATGATGGCGCGAACCATGTGAAGGCGCGCAACAATGGCGAGATCAATCGCCAATGGGCGCCGAAGGACGAATCCAATCCCTATTTCACCTTTGATCCGGCGAAGTGCATCGTCTGCTCGCGCTGCGTGCGTGCTTGCGAAGAGGTGCAGGGCACCTTTGCGCTGACGATCAGCGGCCGCGGCTTCGATTCGCGTGTTTCCGCCGGCATGAGCGAGGATTTCGTCTCCTCCGAATGCGTCTCCTGCGGCGCCTGCGTGCAGGCCTGCCCGACGGCGACGCTGACCGAAAAATCGGTGATCGAGATCGGCCAGCCGGAGCATTCGGTCGTCACCACCTGTGCCTATTGCGGCGTCGGCTGCTCCTTCAAGGCGGAGATGCGCGGCGAGGAGCTTGTCCGCATGGTGCCGTGGAAGGATGGCCAGGCGAACCGCGGCCATTCCTGCGTCAAGGGCCGTTTCGCCTATGGCTATTCGAACCACAAGGACCGCGTTCTCAACCCGATGGTCCGCGACAAGGTCACCGATCCCTGGCGCGAGGTCACTTGGGAAGAGGCCTTTGCGCACGTCGCTTCCGAGTTCCGCCGAATCCAGTATCAGTATGGCCGAGATTCCGTCGGCGGCATCACCTCGTCGCGTTGTACCAACGAGGAGACCTATCTGGTGCAGAAGCTGGTGCGCGCCGGCTTCGGCAACAACAATGTCGATACCTGCGCCCGCGTCTGCCATTCGCCGACCGGCTACGGCCTCAACCAGACCTTCGGCACCTCGGCCGGCACGCAGAATTTCGACAGCGTCGAGCACACGGATGTCGCCATCATCATCGGCGCCAACCCGACCGACGGCCATCCGGTCTTCGCCTCGCGGCTCAAGAAGCGGCTGCGCGAGGGCGCCAAGCTGATCGTCATCGATCCGCGCCGGATCGATCTCGTCCGCTCGGCCCATGTCGAAGCCTCCTACCACCTGCCGATCAAACCCGGCACCAATGTCGCCATCCTGACGGCGCTTGCGCATGTCATCGTCACCGAGGGCCTCGCCAACGAAGCCTTCATCCGCGAGCGCTGCGACTGGTCGGAATTCGAGGATTGGGCGGCGTTCGTTGCCGAGCCCCACCACAGCCCGGAAGCGACCGAGGCTTACACCGGCGTTCCGGCCGAACTGGTGCGCGGGGCTGCTCGCCTTTACGCCACCGGCGGCAACGGCGCGATCTATTACGGCCTCGGGGTCACCGAGCACAGCCAGGGTTCGACCACGGTCATGGCGATCGCCAACCTCGCCATGGTCACCGGCAACATCGGTCGGCCCGGCGTCGGCGTCAATCCGCTGCGCGGCCAGAACAACGTGCAGGGCTCCTGCGACATGGGCTCCTTCCCGCACGAGCTGCCGGGCTACCGGCATATTTCGGACGACGCGACGCGCGAGACCTTCGAGAAGCTGTGGGGCGTGACGCTCAACAACGAGCCGGGCCTTCGTATCCCCAACATGCTCGACGCAGCGGTCGAAGGCACCTTCAAGGCGCTCTATATCCAGGGCGAGGACATCCTGCAGTCCGACCCGGACACCAAGCACGTGGCCGCCGGTCTCGCGGCGATGGAATGTGTCGTGGTGCACGACCTGTTCCTCAACGAGACGGCCAACTATGCGCATGTCTTCCTGCCCGGCTCGACCTTCCTGGAAAAGGACGGCACCTTCACCAATGCCGAGCGCCGCATCAATCGCGTTCGCCGGGTGATGCGGCCGAAGAACGGCTATGCCGACTGGGAGGTGACGCAGAAACTCGCCCAGGCCATGCGTCTCGACTGGAACTATGGCCATCCGTCCGAGATCATGGATGAAATCGCCGCGACGACGCCGACCTTCGCCATGGTCTCCTATGACTATCTCGACAAGATGGGCTCGGTGCAGTGGCCCTGCAACGAAAAGGCGCCGCTCGGTTCGCCGATCATGCATGTCGACGGCTTCGTGCGCGGCAAGGGCAAGTTCATCCGCACCGAATATGTGCCGACCGACGAGAGGACCGGGCCGCGCTTCCCGCTGCTGCTCACCACCGGCCGCATCCTCAGCCACTACAATGTCGGCGCCCAGACGCGTCGTACGGAGAATGTCGTCTGGCACCCGGAAGACCGGCTGGAGATCCATCCGCATGACGCCGAACAGCGCGGCATCCGCGACGGCGACTGGATCCGGCTCGCCAGCCGCTCGGGCGAGACGACGCTCCGGGCGCTCATCACGGACCGCGTCGCGCCTGGTGTCGTCTACACCACCTTCCACCATCCGACGACGCAGGCGAACGTCATCACCACGGACTTTTCCGACTGGGCGACCAACTGCCCGGAATACAAGGTGACGGCCGTGCAGGTGTCGCCGTCGAACGGCCCCTCGGACTGGCAGGTCGACTATGACGAGCAGGCCCGCCAATCGCGGCGGATCGCCGGCAAGCTGGAGGCGGCGGAGTAGGAGAAGGAATGGTAGGCAAACGACTTCCGTCCTCTCCCACTGCCGTCACGGTCGGCGCGGCCGACAGGACCCGCTTCAAGACGACGGCGAAGGTTCCGGAAGACGCGCGGCGTGCGGGCGTGCTCGTACGGCAATCGCGCGTCGTGCCGGAGGAGACAGCGATTGCGCTGAGCTATGGTGGGTCGACGCACGCCGTGATGATGGCGACGCCCGCCGATCTCGAGGACTTCGCCATCGGCTTCAGCCTGACGGAAGGCATCATCACCGACCCGGATCAAATCGAAACGGTCGAGGTGGTCGCCGAGGACAAGGGAATCGACCTGCAGATCAGCCTCAGGGACGAGCAGAACGAGGCGTTGCGCTTGCGCCGCCGCCACATGGCCGGGCCCGTCGGCTGCGGGCTCTGCGGCATCGAATCGATCGAGCAAGCCGTGCGAGCGACGTCGGACGTTTCCGGCTCGTCGCTGAGGCTTTCCGATGAGGATGTCGTACAGGCCGTCGGCCTGCTCAACGGCCAGCAGCCGCTGCACATCGAGACGCGTGCGGTGCATGGCGCGGCGTTCTACGTGCCGGGCCAGGGGCTGATCGCGGTGCGCGAGGATGTCGGTCGCCACAATGCGCTGGACAAGCTGACGGGCGCCGCCGCGCGCGCCGGTTTCAAGGGCACACAAGGCGCCGTCGTCGTCACGTCGCGCGTCTCTGTCGAGATGGTTCAGAAGGCGGCGATTGCCGGAAGCCCGGTGATCATCGCCATTTCGGCGCCGACGGCGCTTGCGATCCGCACGGCGGAGGAGGCCGGCATGACACTGATCGCGCTTGTGCGCGGCGACGAATTCGAAATCTTTACCCACCCAGAGCGCATTGAGCGGGACGAGGAAGAACGGGCGCCGTTTTCCACGCGCGCCTCCCGCACTGATTCATTTTGAGAGAAGCGGAGCTGTCGCGATGTCTGCAGATACCAATGCCAAGCTGATCCACATGGCGAACCAGATCGCGACCTTCTTCCAGAGCCAGCCAGCCAGAGAGGCGGCGCAAGGCGTGGCGACGCACATCAACAAATATTGGGAGCCGCGCATGCGCCGCAAACTGTTCGAGCATATCGAGCACGGCGGCGAGGGACTGAACCCGTTGGTCCTTGAAGCAGCGCCGAAGATCCGCCGTCCGGAAGCGGCGTAGCCCAGGGACAGTAGCCGGAAGAGGCGCTTACCGACGCAGCACGCAAAAAGACCCCTCCCCAACCCCTCCCCACAAGGGGGCTTTCGATGCCGTGCCACCCCGTTCCCGACTCGACCGGTCCTGAAGGCTTGGAAGTTGGAACTGGCACTGTGGGCGGCCGCACGCGCCGAGCCCCTCCCTTGTGGGGAGGGGCCTGCAAAGTTCTTGGCTTAACCTCAAAATGGTCTTGCGGGGAGGGCGGCCACTGATGCCACCTCCCCTTCTTCGAGCGTGCGGTTCGGGGATTGAACTCAGAAGTTCTGCCAGGCTTCGGCGGCGGGCACGACCGCCAGGTTTCGCTTTTGGGCGCCTCTTGTCGGTCTTGCTGCGGGAAGCCGTGCCGGCGCATCGGCGCGAATGTCGGTCGGGCCACCGTTGATGTCCTCACCGATCCGGAATTGCCGGAGGAGGCCGTAGAGAGCCTCCGCCTCGCGCGAGGTTGTATTTGCTACTCGAATTTTGTCTGTCCGATGCCCAACGACGCCAACAACAAAAAAGCAGTCTCGCAGAGGACGAGACGGCCTTGATCGGCGGGGACTAAACTAACGTCAGGCGGCGAGGTCTTCCACCTCGCGCTCCTTGAACATGCGCGCGAGGTTGAGGAAGCAGATCATTCCGTTCTCGTTGGCGATGATGCCTTCGGCGAAGCTCTTGTCGAAGGAGGCGGTGACTTCGGGCACCGGCTGCACCTGGCTGCCCTGCACCGTCAGAATGTCGGAGACGCGGTCGACGACGAGGCCGATCACCATATTGTGGACTTCCGCGACGACGATGGCGCTGCGCTCGTTGGCGACGGTCGATTTCATGCCGAGCTTGTGGGCGAGGTCGATGATCGGGATCACCGTGCCGCGCAGGTTCATGACGCCGATCACTTCCGGCGGCGAATGCGGGATTGGCGTCGAGGGCGCCCAGCCGCGGATTTCGCGGATCGTCGTCGTCTTGACGCAGAATTCCTGATCGTGGAGGCGGAACGCGATGATCTCCAGCGTCTCGCCGTCAAATCCAGCCGTCTTCAACGTGCCTGTCATTTAAAGCTCCTTCCGGCTTCCCGTCGGCGCCCGCGAGGCGCGACCTGGTGATGTGGTCCGCCGACGACATCCGGCGAGGCGCAAGCCGCATCATGCGCGGGGAGCCCGCCTTGCGCTTTGGCGGCATCCTAGGCCGGGAATCGTTAAGACTTGCTTGTTGCGAAGCCTTGAAGGACTGGCATTCCGGTCCGTGGCATGGCACGGCTCAGATGGAAGCGAGTACCGCCGCAAAATGCTCGAGGGCCCAGTCGACCTCCGCAGCGGTGATGACGAGCGGCGGGGCGATGCGGATCGTGTCGCCGTGGGTGTCCTTGGCGAGGATGCCGCGCTCCTTCAGCGCCTCGCAATATTTGCGGGCGCCGCCGGCCTCCGGCACGAGTTCCACGGCGAGCATCAGGCCGCGGCCGCGGACTTCCTTGATGATGTTGGAGCGAATGTCGGTCAAACTTTTCGTGAAGCGCTCGCCCATCAGCGCCGAATTTTCGATCATGCCCTCTTCGCTCAGCACCTTGAGTGCCGCCCTGGCGATCGCGCAGGCGAGCGGATTGCCGCCGAAGGTGGATCCGTGCTGGCCCGGTTTCAGGACGCCGAGGACCTCCGAATTCGAAAGCACGGCAGAAACCGGGTAGAAGCCGCCGGAGAGCGCCTTGCCGATCAGCGTCACGTCCGCTTCGATACCCTCGTGCTCTTCCGCCAGCAGCTTGCCGGTGCGGCCGAGGCCCGTCTGAATCTCGTCGAGAACAAGCGTGATGCCATGCTTCGTGCAAAGCTCGCGCACCGCCTTGAAATAGCCGGCGGGCGGCACGATGACGCCGGCCTCGCCCTGGATCGGCTCGACCAGGAAGGCGACGGTGTTTTCGCTTATCGCTGCCCGGAAGGCATCGATGTCGCCGAAGGGGACGATCTTGAAGCCAGGCGCGAAGGGTCCGAAGCCGTCATGCGCGTCGGGATCGGTTGAGAAGCCGACAATGCCGATCGTGCGGCCATGGAAATTGTTGGAGCAGACGATGATCTCGGCCTGGTCGTCGGCGACGCCCTTGACTTCGTATCCCCATTTGCGAACGGCCTTGATCGCCGTCTCCACCGCCTCGGCGCCGGAATTCATCGGCAGCACCTTGTGCGAGCCGGTGAGTGCGGCGACCTCCTCGTAAAAGAGAGCGAGCTGGTCGTTACGGAAGGCGCGGGAGGTGAGCGTCAGCTTCTGCGCCTGCTCCACCATTGCCTTGAAGATCTTCGGGTGACAGTGGCCCTGGTTGACGGCTGAATAGGCTGAGAGGCAATCGAGATAGCGATTGCCTTCGATATCCCAGACAAAGACGCCTTCGCCGCGCGTCAGCACGACGTCGAGCGGCTTGTAATTGTGAGCGCCGAGCAGATGTTCGGTCTCGATCAGGCCTGCCGTGGTCTTCATCAATGCCTCTCCCCTGTCTGCTTCCGGCCGCCGTTTCGGATAGACGGCGGTACGGATCGAACCATTCTCAGGCGCTCCGGGTCGGACGGTCAAGGATGCGACGGCCGAAGAGGCTCGCCGTCAGCTCCACCAGGATGCGGGCGCTCTTGCCGCGGTCGTCGAGGAACGGGTTGAGTTCGACGACATCGAGCGAGGAGACGAGGCCGCTGTCGCAGAGCATCTCCATGATGAGATGGGCCTCGCGGAAGGTGGCGCCACCCGGAACGGTGGTGCCGACGCCGGGGGCAAACTCCGGATCCATGAAATCGACGTCGAGGCTCACGTGCAAGAGGCCGTTGGCGGCGCGCACCTCGTCGAGGATCTGATGCATGATATGGGCCATGCCGATCTCGTCGACGGCGCGCATGTCATAGACATTGACGCCGTGTTCGGCGATCTCCTCGCGCTCGCGTGCATCGACGGAACGAATGCCGACCTGGTAGACCTTTTTCGGATCGACGAGCGGCCGGTTGGGGGCAAGGATCGGGGTGAATTCCGCCTCGCCGCAGAAAAAGGCGACCGGCATGCCGTGCATGTTGCCGGATGGCGAGGTCGATGGCGAGTTAAAATCCGCATGGGCGTCGAGCCACAGCACGAAGAGCGGCCGGCCGACTTCGTCCGCGTAGCGCGCCATGCCGGAGACGCTGCCCATCGAGAGGGCGTGGTCGCCGCCGAGAATGATCGGAAAATGCCCCTCGAGGGCGGTGTCGTGCACCGCGTCGTTGAGGGCCCGGGCAAAGGCGGCGACCATCTGCAGATTATTGGCGCCCGGATGGTTCGGGAGGTCGCGCGCCGGTAACGGTCGCAGGTCGCCTTCGTCGTGAACCGTATGGCCCAGTTCGGCGAGGACCGTATCGATGCCGGCAATCCTGAGCGCCGTCGGGCCCATGGCCGCGCCGCGGCGTCCGGAACCTTCCTCGATCGGTGCACCGATCAACGTGATGGTCTTCATGTCCGCCTCTTCTCTTCCTTCGAATCTGTGGGTTCAGGCGAGGATTATCGCCAAAAGCTGTGACAGCAAAAAGATGGAAAACTGCCGATAAGAAGGCTACTCTTCGCATACTGATAAGCAATCCTTGACAAAGTGACAGAGAATGGACGATCTCGACCAGGCCCTCATCAGCGCCCTTCGGCAAAATGCGCGAACCCCGGTCTCAACGCTTTCGGCCATGACCGGCGTATCGCGCGCGACCATCGCGGCGCGCATCGACCGCATGGTGGCGAATGGAACGATCGCCGCCTTCACCATCCGGACGGGGTCCGAAATCCCCGCCTCAGGGGTGCGCGCCGTCGTGATGATCGAGGTTCACGGCAAGATGGCCGATCGCGTCGCCGAGCAATTGCGCGGCCTGCCGCAGGTGAGGGCACTGCATAGCACCAATGGCCGCTGGGATTTCATCGCCGAGCTCGAGGACCGCGATTTGGCAAGTTTCGACGAAACCCTGCGCCGCATCCGCCTTATCGACGGCATCACCGTCACGGAAACGAACATCCTGCTCAAGACCAGCAAGATGATCGGTGCCTTCTGATCGCCTGTTTCGGTTTGTTCTTGATTTGTTCTCATATTCGTTTAAGATGTTGTGTCTCAGCGAACAAGGGGAGGATGTCATGGCCATTTCCGGCGGCGGTCCAATGGCGCGGCAGATCTGCATCAAACTGTTCGTCAGGCATGGGGACGAGGAGCGCGCAATCGCCTTTTATCGTGACGTCTTCGGTGCCGAACTGCTCCAGCGCCATGAATGGAGCGGCATTCTGACGAGCGCCGATCTCGGCATCGGCGACTCGATCTTCCGAGTGGCCGGCGCCAATCCGCGCCGGGATGCAGAGCCGCACCTCGGCGGGCCGCGCTCGCCGCACGCGCTCGGCACGACCGCGGCGATCCTCGAACTCCATGTCGACGATGTGGATCGCGTGCTCGCACGCGCGATGGGCGCCGGCGCCAGCCTGCGCAATGCCGTCGAGACCCTGCCGACGGGCGACCGCGTCGCCGCGCTCATCGATCCGTTCGGCCATATCTGGGCACTGTTCACGGCCATCGACGAAAGCGAACTTCTGGACGCCTTCGGAGTCGAGCGGAATGCGGCCTGAGTGGGGGTCGTGCACTTGGCTCAAGACCCCTCCCCAACCCATCCCTACAAGGGAGAGGGGCTTACTGGCCGCCCCGTTTCCGTCTCAATGTCGACCTTTGTGCTCACGTTGACCACAAGGACCCACCGTTCGGTTCACGTGCGGTGGGTGCCACCGGGAAGCCCTACCCCCTTGTGGGGAGGGGGTGGTGAGGGGTCTTTTTGGGGCGAGAAGGCCTAGTACTCTCGCTCGAAGAAGATGCCGCCGGCGGCCGCGCCGTCGCCGGCCGCCTCGCCCTTCAGCTTCACGCCGCGGCCGATGTCAAGATTAATGATCGCCTTGCTGGAGGCCGAATCCGAGCCTTGCTGCAATTCGAGATAGGTCCGGTCGTTGAGGTACTTGCCGGCCCGCACCTGGGCGCCGCCGCTCTCGTCGGTGGTGATATCGAGGTCGTCGACGCCGAGCTTGTTGCGCAGGCCGTCAAGCAGCGACGTCGAGCCGCCGCCGGCGAGCTGGCTGACGGCGGAGGCGAGCTGGGCGATCTGGAAGGCCGACAGGTTGTTCAGCGATCGGTTGAAGATCAGCTGCGCAAGGATCTCGTCCTGCGGCAGCGCCGGAGAGGAGGAGAAGGTCACCGTCGGGTTGTTGGCGGGCCCGGCGATGTTGACCGTAATGGTGGTCGAACCGGCGCTCGAGGTGGCGTCGAGATCGAGCGTCGGAATAAGGTCGCCGCCGAAGCCGATATGGCCGTCCGTGAAAGTCAGCCGCTTGCCGAGAATTTCGAGCCGGCCGCGCCGCATGTCGAAATCGCCGGAGACGATCGGCCGGACGGCGGTGCCGCGGATCGTCAGGTCGCCGCCGAGTTCGGCATCGATGCCGCGCCCGCGCACGAAGAACTGCCCCGGCGAGTGGACGGCGAGATCGAAGGCGATGACGCCGCCGGCGTTGACGCCCGCACCGCCGGATGCAGACGTTTCCCTGCGCACGTCGCGTGCCATCTGCCGCACCCCGGCAGGCGCGTTCCTGTGCTTTATGTCGATCGCCGAGAGTGAGGTCGGCAGCCTTTCCGGCACGGTGATCGCGGCCCTGCGGATCGTCAGTTGCCCGCCCAGCACGGGCGTGGCGACGAGCGGGCCCTTGAGCGTCAGGTCGCCGGCGAGGTTGGCGGTGAAGACGGTGCCGTCGACATAGGTGGCGTTGTTGAGGCGAATTCTGAGGTCGGCCGGGAAATTGGAGCCGGCCGCGATGCCCACCGTGCCGCTTGCCTCGATGGATCCGCCGCTGGCAAGATTGCCGGAAAGCCTAGTGATCGTCGCCTGACTGCCGTCGAGCGTGACATTGGCCGCAAGATCATTGAGGGCGAGATTGCGCCTGACGTCGACGAGCCGGCCGCCGGCGGTCGAGACCGTACCGGTGATCTGCGGCGCCCTGGCCGAACCGGAGAGGGAAAGATCGACCTTCGCCGCGCCGGTGAGGGTGAAGCCCTGCTCGGCGAGCGTGCCGGCAAGCAGGGCGAAGGGAACGTCGCCGGCGAATTTCATCGACATCGGCATGTTGCCGCCGACGTCGACCTGGCCGCCGCCCCGGAAGGAGAGGCCGCCCGGTCCCGAGACGGTCGCATCAAGCGTGACGCGGTTGCCGGCAAACCGCCCCTTCGCGGAGATTTGGAGCCCCGACACCCCAGCGCCCCGCGCAGCCGCAACCGAAGCACCGCTCCATCGCAGATCGTAGTTGACGATCGGCGCAGCGGCGGTGCCGCTGAGTTCGACCGTTCCGTCGATCGTCCCTTCGGCGCCGAGCGCCGCCGCGAAGGTGTTGATCAGGGCGGCGGGCAAGGCATTGAGCTTCGCCGAGATATCGAGCGTCGCGCCGGCGGTCCCGGCGACGGCAATCGTGCCTCTCGATGCCTGAATGGTCAGGTCGCCCAAGCGAACGACACCATTCTCAATGGCGACGACCGTAGGTCTGGCAAGCTTCAGCGGCAGTCTCCGCGGCGCTGCCGCGAAGGAAGCGAGGCGGATTTCGGTGAGGTCCCCGGCACTCGCCAGATCGCCCTTGGCCGAGAGCGGAGCGCCGTCATATTGACCGGCGACATCGAAGCCTGTCCTGCCGCCCTGCTGTTCGAAGGTCAGGTTGACGGCGGAGATGCGATTCTGCCCCTGTGCGACGCTTTCGGCCCTGACGGTTCCGCGGATTGCCAGAGCGGCGATATCGGCGATGCGGATATCAGCCGCCGGCTTGGCGATCGTCAGCGCGTCGTGCTTGATGTTGCTGCCGCTGGCCTTGACCGAGACGGAGGTCACGCCGTTCGCAGTCGCAATCGAAGCCGAACCCGAAAGGTCCCCGGACGCCTTCTGGCCGGCCATGGCAGCGACCAGCCCGAGATCGGGCAGGTTGAAGTCGATGGTGCCGTTCGGCTTGAAATCCGCCGTCAAGTCGATCGCGCCCGTCACGCGATTGTCGCCGATCTTCGCCTCGAGCGTTGGGATGGATGTGCGGCCTTCCGTTGAAACCACTTCGGCCCTGACGTCGATCGCCTGGCCGTCGAGCCCGCCGGTTGCGGTGAGTTTCGCCTGCGGGCTCCCCGGTTTGACCGTTGCGTCGGCGGTGACTATCAGGTCCGACAGCGAGCGGCCGGCCAGCCTTGCGCCGCTCGAAGTCAGCTCTCCCTTGATGGCGAGCGCATCGAGCGGTCCGGAAATCGCGGCGTTGAAGCCAGCCTTGCCTTCCGCATCGGCGAGCAGCTTGCCGAGATCGGGCAGCGTGCCCTCCACATCGGCCGTCAGCTGGCCTCCGGCGATGGTCGCCGAACCGCTGGCGTCGACCGTGCCGGACTGGACCTCGAGGGCGCTCAGCTTGACGCTGCCATCGCCGCCGGTCTCGACCTTCCCCGAGACGGTCACCGGTGTGTCGAACCTCGTTGCCAGACCGCCCGGCAGAAAGCTCGGCTCGGCCTGGACTTCGAAATTCGCCGTTGCCGTTTTCTCGGCACGGGCGAGGCTGCCGGTGAGATTGCCGCGGAAACCGGGGCTTTCGATCGTCGTCGGATCGAAGCTGATGGTTGTTTCCGTTACGGTGACCGTGCCCTTGGCGGTCAGATCCTGCGCGGCAAGTCCGCCGGATCGCAAAGAGGATACGGATGCGCCGCGCCAGGCGAGGTCGTAGGCGACCACCGGCGCCTGCGTTTCACCGTCGATATCGACGGTGCCGGCAACGATGCCTTCCGCGCCAAGGGTCGGCGCGAAGCTATTGATGAGCACGGCGGGCAGATCGTTCAGCCTCGCGCTGAGGTCGAGCCTGTCGCCGGCGGTGCCGGAGACGGTAACAGTACCCGTCGACGCCTGGATGGTCAGGCCGTCGAGGCGAACGATGCCCCCTTCGATCGCGATCAGGGTCGGCTCTGCGAGTTGCAGCGGCAGTCGCCTCGGTGTCGCCGCGAGGGAAGCGAGGCGGATCTCGGTGCGGCCGGCGTCGCTTGTCAGCTCGCCCGCCGCCGTCAACGGTGCGCCGTCATAGAGGCCCTCGGCCGAAAAGCCGGTACGGCCGCCCTGCTGTTCGAAAGCGAGATTGAGGTCCGAGACCCGGTTTTCACCCTGCGCTATGCTCTCCGCGCTGACAGTGCCCTTGATCGCGAGCCTGGCAATGTCTGCGATACCGAGATCGACCGCCGGTTTGGCGATCGTCAGCGCGTCGCGCTGCACGCTGCTGCCGCTGGCCTTGATTGCGACCGACGTGACGCCGTTTACGGTCTGCAGCGTTGCCGAACCGGCAAGGTCACCGGAGGCCTGCTGGCCGACCATGGCGGCGAGAAGCCCAAGGTCTGGGAGGCTGAAGTCGAGCTTGCCGTTCGGCTTGAAGTCCGCCGTCAGGTCGATCGCGCCGGTGAGCGTGTTGCCGCCGATTTTCGCTTCGAGTGCGGGAACGGACGTGCGGCCGTCTTTCGAGACCACGTCGGCGCGAATGTCGATCACCTGACCGTCGAGCGTGCCGGTGGCGGAGAGCTTCGCCTCGGGGCTGCCGGGCGTCGCCGTCGCATCGGCATTGATCGTCAGATCGCTCAAGCTGCGCCCGGCGAGCGTCGCGCCGCTCGACTTTATCTCCGCCTTGACGCCGAGCTTGCTCAACGGACCGGAGGCGGCGGCCTGGAAGGCCGCGCTACCTTTTGCCTCAGGCAGAAATCGGCCGAGATCTGGGACCGTGCCCTTTAAATCGGCCGTCAGGGTCTCGCCTGAAAGTGTGAGCGAGCCGGAGGCCTCGACCGCTTCGGATTGGAGTTCGAGGCCGCTCACCTGGACGCTGCCGTCCTCTTCGGTCACCAGATTGCCGGAGACGGCAATCGTCTTCTCGAACTTTTCCGCGAGCCCCGTCGGCAGCACGGCCGGAACGGCAAAGAGCTTGAATGCCGCCTCGAGCGAGATATCGGCGCGATCGAGGCTGCCCGTCACGGAGCCGCCGATGCTGGCGCTCTCGATCGTCACGGGGTCGAAGCGGATGTCGTCCGGTGCGATCGCGATCGTTCCGGCGAGCTTCACGGGAGCCTGGATCGCCCGGTCAAGATCGGCGCTTGCGAAGCGGGTTTCGCCGATTTCCACGGCCGTCTTCAGCGACCCCGACTGCGTTTCGAGGTTGAAGGCGTCGCTTTGCGCCGAGAGCCGGATGGCGCCGAGATTCCCCTGCGGCAGGCCGAGCGAGGCGACATCGGCGGCGATGTCGAGGATCGCCGATTGTCCATCGCCAATCAGCGACAGGTTGGCGGTGTTGATCCGTGCCTGCAGCTCTCCGTCCTTCAGCGGCCAGCGGAAATCGAACGGGCCGCTGGCGCCGGCTACGCTTGCCTGAAGGTTGTTCTCGCCGCGGCTGTCAACCGTTCCCGAGGCGTTCAGCGTCAGGGAGCCGGTCGCAACCTTGCCCGCTTCGATCCGGACACGGCTCTTTTCGTCGAAGGCGGCGGTCAGGTCGATGCTGGTCGATCCCTCGAAAAGCGGCCTGAAGGCGGGCGGCATCAGCTGGGCGAAAGCACCGCCGCCGGAGAGCTTCAGGTTGTGCATGCCGTCGGCCGTCAGCACGTGTTGTCCCTCAAGCCGCAGAATCTCGCTGCCGTCGAGCGATGCGGTGCCGGAGCCCGTCCAGTCGGAGAGGGGTCCTTGTCCGGTGAGCTGGATATCGACCGAAGGTTCGCCCGGCAGCCGCAGCAGTTTCGCCAGCAGTCCGCCCTTGGGTTCGGCGACCTCAGCCTCGAGCTTCAGCTCGTTTCCGGCCGGATTGAAGACGAGATCGGCGACGGCGCGCGCCTCGGGCCGGTCACGTTCGGCCGCATCGAAGGCGAGTGCGATGCTCGAGTTGGTGGCGTTGACCCTGCCTTTGGCGGTCAGGAACTGGTCCTGGCCGGCGATCGCCTTGCCGATGACGACCTCCTTGAGATCGAGGGCATCGATGTTCACGTCCACCGGCAGGGCGAGTGTGCTTCGCACCTCTTTCGTTTCGGTGGAGGGGACCGGCAGCCGCTCGAGGCGGACGGAAGCCGCCGAGATGCTGCTTGCATCGAAGCGCATCGACAGAAGTTCGGCCGGGGTCCAGGCGACCGAGAGGTCGCGGACCTCCGCATAAATCCCCTCGCCGTCGAAGAGCGTCACGGTTCCGGCGGTGAAGTCGCCGGTGAGCAGCGCGCCCGGATCGGAGATTCGGACGATCTGGTCGGGGGTTGCCGCATATTTTTCGATCGCCCAGGCGACGACGCGCGCGCCGGGCACGGTGAAGCCCAGAAACGCGACGAGGAGAACCAACGCGACCAAAGCTGCGCCGAGAAAGGCGAAAAAGTAGCGCAGCGCTGATCCAAATGTGCCGATGACCTGATTCATGTCCTATCCATAGACCATCTTACGCCGCTCTGGAATCGGCAGCACGGAAGCGCATCGCCCCTGCTGCATGTTTCCTTGAATCGTAGCCGATTTGGGGAAACATGCAGCGATTCAAAGTGCTGCAGCGACCTTTGTGCGTCTGAGAAGACGCACGGCGCTGTAGGGCGGAATTGCCTATTCTACCACGGCATCGCGGCCTAGCATCAGAAAGACTGGCCGATGCCTGCATAGATGCCGTAGTCGGTGCCGCCCGGATATTTGTTGAGCGGTACCGCGAAGTCGAGACGGATGGGCCCGAAGGGCGTCGCATAGCGCAGGCCGATGCCGGCCCCGGCGCGGATGTCTGAGAAATCCGGCGCGGTGCCTGACGATACGCTGCCGGCGTCGATGAAGGGCACGAGGCCGATCGTATCGGTTACCGCGATGCGGACCTCCAGCGAGCCGTTCACATAGGAGCGGCCGCCGGTGAGCTCGTTATCGGCATTGCGCGGGCTGATTTCCTGGAAGGCATAGCCGCGCACCGAGCCGCCGCCGCCGAGGAAGAAGCGCCGGGTCGCCGGAATGTCGGAAAGTTCGTCGCCGCCGACAAGCACGCCGGCGCCAAGCTTGCCGGCAAGCACGAAACGCTTTTCGCTGCCCAGCGCATAGTAGGTGGAGGCGGAGGTCTCGAAGGAGCTGAAGAAGGTCTTTCCCTCGATCTCATAGCTCGGCTTCGCGTTGAGCATCGCCCGGTAGCCTTCCGTGGCGTTCAGCTTGTCGTCGCGGGTGTCGCGGACATATTCGAGCGGGATCGCCGCGGTCAGATAGGAATTCGAGCCGAAGGCGTCGTCGATATCCGCCCAGCCCAGCTCCGCCCCGACGGATACCGTATCCTCGGGTGAAAGCTCGAAACCGGCGCCGGCCGCGGCGGTGATCGTCTTGGCATTATAGGCATCCGGATCGACGATTGCCGCCTTGACGCTCGCCGTGAAGGTCGATGCCGGCCCGAAGGCGCCGGGCTTGGCGAAGAGAATGCCGGCCGAATAGTCGAGCCCGCCGACGTCGGTGGTCTCGCCGATCCGGTCGACGGAGCCCTCGATGCGGAGCGACTCGGCACGGCCGAAGAGATTGCGGTGGCCCCAATAGCCCTGCAGACCGAGGCCGTCGGTGGTCGAGAACTGGCCGCCGAAACCGAAATAGCGGTGCTTGCCCTCGGATACCTGGATGTTCATCGGGATCGTGCCATCCGGCGCAAGCTGATCGGCCTCGACGATGGTGACGCTGGAGAAGACGTTCAGCGTCCGCAGCCGCTCGGCGGCCTTGCGAATGTTCTCCGGCGAATAGGGCCGACCATGATTGAGCCGCGAATAGTCGCGCACGAAACCCGGGTCGACGGTCTTGGTGCCGGTGACGGTGAGAGCGCCGACGGGCGCGACAGGTCCGGAATCCGCCCTGATCGTCACGTCGACGGTCGAGGTGGCATGGTCGGCGACGACGCTGCGTTCGGTGATCTTGGCGAGCGGCCGGCTTTGTTCCTTGAGATCGGTGACGATCTGCTCGCCCGCCTTGATGATCAGCGTCGAGTCGGCGCGGGCGCCGCGCGTCAGATCGTAGGTCGCCGGATCGAGCCCCGCGGCATCGCCCTCGAACCTTATCGAATTGAGCGTGAAGGCCGGCCCAGGCATGACGCGCACCGTCACCGGCACGGCCTGGCCATCGGGGAAGGAGGGGTCGGGCGGCAGGCTGTCGATGTCCTGGCCATTGATCAGGATCGTGATGGTGCCGCCGTAGTGCGCCTTTTCATAGAGGGCGGCAAGCAGCCGCTCCCGGTCGTCGCGCGCCTTGATCAAGAGGCCGAGGTCGCCGGAGACCGGCTTTTCCTGATCCTGGTTGAGTTGCGAGGCGTTTTCGAGCGCCTCGCGCAGTTCCTCATCGTCCGTGCCGGGCTCGAAAGTCAGGGCATAGTTGACGGGATCGAGAACCTGAACCTGTTCTTCGGCGCTCTCGAAAAAGCGCATGCCGAAGATTCGGATCGCGTGAGCCTGGCCGGCGAAAATCGGCCCGAGCGCCGTCGAGGCCGCAAGAGCGAATGCCGTCGCCGCCTTTCGATACGCAATACTCGAGCGTGGTGGAGACATCCTCCGCATCCCGTTTCAGGCGACTCTTTACTCACTGCCTGCATGTGCGGCAATGGGCACTCTAGCAGGCCAAAGTTTTCCATTTGTTAACGATCAGGGCCGGCCGCATCCACCCCCGAAGCGTCGATTCTGGTCGGATTCTCGGCAAAAGGACTCGTTCTGTGGTGCTTCGGGCACAAAGGAGGAGGATGGATACCGCCATGGTTCAGGCGACTTCGGGCTAGAGCGGCCGTGTCGAAGCGGTCCGGAATGAGCGGAATGGGTGGATAGTGTTGAAAAAGTCCAAACTCGGGGCTCGCCGAAAAGTCGGCCAATTAGCGATCTCAGCGAATGTTACTGCTCAATGCCATCTCAATTCCGCTACGCGGCTCACACGCTCCTTGATCGCAGAATTGGTAGGTCCCCCACCTCAATTTTCTTTGTTGGCCTCTACGGCCCTCCAAAAAATCAGAGGTCCCAGAAAACGGACTTTTTCAACGGTATCGGTGAATGGCGGCCGCTCGCCAAGGTAGCTCGTGATGGCTCCCCCAGCCTTGCGGACAACGACGCCGTAGCCATTGAAGCCAATGGTGGATGAGTCCGGTGCTGACGTGTTCCCTCAGGGAAATGACGTGGGACGGGACGTCCCGCTTGATGCTTCTCATGGAAGTTCGATCTCGCCGTCCACCACGTGGTTGAGGTCGGTGCCTTCTGCCGTGAGCGTCATGCGGACCTTCAGCTTCTTGCCGCCGGTCTGCCCGTCGCGCACCGTCTCCTCGATCTTGCGCTGCGAGGTGATGCCGACTTCCTTCAGGAACTTGCGGGTCGACATGTTGAAGGCGTCTTCGCTCATGGCGGAACTCCTCTGTGTCCGGGAGGAATTGTAAGGGAAGACGGGTGGTCAAGGAAGCAGGATGTTGACGCGCGGTGCGACACAAAAAGACCCCGAGCCGGGAGGAGGCGTCGGGGTCTTGAAACCAATCGGTCCTGGGAGGAGGAGTGGAACCGATCGAGGTCGTGCGCAGCGGGAGGAGGAGCTGCACTTGACAATGGTGAGGATAGATCAATCCGCATCGCTGAATAGTGCCCTAGGTAACATCGCAGCCTTGCGCGGAGCGCAGGGCACAGCATGTCAGCAAGCGACACGCTCTGGCAGCAATTTGGCCGCACGACCGATGGAGCGTCAGCCGCGCCGCGCCGCCTCGATCGCGGCGACATCGATTTTCTTCATGGTCATCATGGCATCAAACGCGCGCTTTGCTTCATCGCCGCCGGCCGCCATCGCGTCAGTCAGGACGCGTGGAGTGATTTGCCAGGAAATCCCCCACTTGTCCTTGCACCAGCCGCATGCGCTCTCCTGGCCGCCGTTGCCGACGATGGCATTCCAGTAGCGGTCGGTCTCCTCCTGATCGTCGGTAGCGATCTGGAACGAGAAGGCTTCGTTGTGCTTGAACGCGGGACCCCCGTTGAGGCCGATGCAAGGAATGCCCGCAACCGTGAAGTCGACGGTCAACACATCGCCCTCTTTGCCGGCTGGGTAGTCGCCCGGTGCACGGTGCACGGCACTCACCACGCTGTCAGGAAAGATCTCGGAGTAGAAGCGGGCGGCAGCCTCGGCGTCCTTGTCGTACCAGAGGCAAATCGTATTCTTTGCCATTTTGAGTGTTCCTTTCGCTGTGAAGCCAAGATTTCGGCCGTGTTTCCCCATCCGCTCTCTTCCGAAATAGGTAGCCAACTGCTTTTCTCCACCCCCGGAAGCGTCGATCTCGCCGCCACCTATCGGATGCACCGGGACATGGCTCAGGGCTTCGTGTTCACGTCCTCGTTTCGGAACGCCGCCTCTCCGGCGTTCGACACCTCGACCCACTTCTTGTCGGGCGCAGCACCTTCGACGTAGCTGTCATGCCAGTTCCACCACTTGTAGGTCGGCGTCTGAGGATAGCCCTCGGGCGAATCCTCCCAGACTTCCTGACGGCCGAGCGGCGTGATGTCGAGATAGTTCCAGGTGCTCCCCATCTGCTCGTCGCCGCGGTTGTTGATGAAGTAGGTGCGGTAGACGCGGTCGCCGTCGCGGTAGAACACGTTCGTGCCGTGCCACTCGTCCACGCCGAAGTCGGCGTCGAAGCTGTCCGTGATGGTAAACCACGGCATCTCCCAGCCCATCCGCGCCTTCAGCCTTGCGATATCTGCTTGGGGTGCCCGCGAGACGAAAACGAGGGTGGTGTCACGGGCGTTCAGGTGGGCGAGGTGGGCGACCTGATCGGCCACCATGGAGCAGCCGCGGCAGGCGTGATCCGGCCAGCCGAACACTCCTGGCTCGAAGAATGCGCGATAGACGATCAGCTGACGCCGACCGTCGAACAGGTCGGTGAGGCTGATTTTGCCGGCGGGCCCGTCGAACTGATACGCCTTCTCCACGGCCATCCACGGCATACGCCGGCGCTCGGCGGCGAGCGCGTCACGGGCGCGGGTCTGGGCCTTTTCCTTCACCAGCAGCTGCTGGCGGGCGGTCTCCCACGCCTGCGGCGACACGACCGGTGGTGTGTGCATGGCGGGCTCCCCGCCTTTCCGTCCGTTCTCGGTGGCTGTGGTCATGGCTTACACCTCCAAATTTGTGGGAATTGCCGCGCCTCGTGGCCGAGGCGCAGGTCCATTCACTGCTCATCGCTCGTTGCGGATCTTCGGATACTTTGGCACCGGAACATCAATGATGCGAGTAACAACTACGTCGGGATTCCGACGAAGCCACTGATTACGGCCGGCAAGTGAAGCGGGGGGCCCTCGAGATCTTGAATTTCGCGCGGCGTTGAACTCCCCCGCCGGACCTGACGGGGCGAAAGTGTTGATCAGGTCTCCCTCGCCGGAAAGGCCAACGCTTGGAAAACCGTCGATTGCCGGACTGGAGAGGCGAGATGCAGGCAGGTAAACGGACGTTTCTTGACGCTCACCTAGCCGCGGCGCGAACGTCGCGGCGGAATTCCGAGGGCGGCATGCCCGCGATTTGCCGGAAAGCCTTGTTGAAGGCGCTCACCGAACCGAAGCCGCTATCCAGGGCTACCTGCAGAATGCCGTCGTTGCCATTCATCAGCATGGCTTGCGCCCGTGAAAGCCGCAGCAGGGTCACGTACTTGATCAGCGTCATGCCCGTCGACTTGCGAAACAAGTTCATGGCGTATTTCGGATGCAATCCCGCTGCGGCGGCGATATCGACCGCATCGATCTCCTCGAGAAAATTGGCAGCGATGAAATCGCACATGCGCACGACGCCGAGCGAGGGCGGGGCCGAGGCGCTCTCGGCCTCGCATTCCTTGCCGGATGAAATGATCGTGTAAGGCTCCATGAACATTCGTTCGACGCGCAGCAGCAGTTCTTCCACAGCGTGCTGGGCCTTCACCTCGTCTCCGGAATTAGCCCAGCTGCGCCAGCGTGGAAAGTTACGGTCGTCGGCACAATCCGTCGCGGATGTCAGCATTGTAGCGCCGCCCATCAGCATTTGCGAGATTGCCGGCGGCAGCCGCATGCGGAAGAAATGCACCAGCGGCAGATGAGCGCCTGCATAGATGGAATCGTCGGAGGATTCGTCCATCCGGTGCGGCTGCCCGCCCCAGAACAGACACATCTGTCCGGCGCCGAGCCTCAGATCATGGCCGGCCATGCGGTAATGCACCGAGCCTCGCATCACGTAGTTTACCTCGATCTGCGCATGCCAATGCGCGTGCAGCATGATCGGGGGATGGGCGTGGAAGAAATGCAGCCTGGTCGGCATGCCCTCAATGCTGCAGGCACCCGGCTGATAGGTCGCTCGTTCGACAATCTTACTTTTCGCCAAATCCACGTTCCCTTTGTGCGAGACAGATTTTCGCCCGACGATAATGTGCCCATGTTCGCTGAAGGACGACAATTGAAAAGGGAGGTTTTCAATGTGCTTCAGGCATTTCGGGGCACCTCTCGTGGCGATCCGGCCAATCAGGCAGTGGCGGAGGCGCCGCCGGCCTTTCCCTCCGCGTAGTCGCGGAGCATCTCGGTCTACCAGCTATGTCAGGCGTTGCTTAGCGGTCGATGCTGAAGGCAAGCGGCTGCGCTGATCGATCCCATCCCTCTCCCAGGACTGACCGAAAAGGATATTCCATGAGCTCAGAACAACCGATCCGTTGGGGTATTATCGGCCCTGGCACCATCGCGCGGACATTCGCCGAAGGGATTGCCCATTCGGCGACCGGCCGCCTCTTGGCCATCGCCACCCGCAATCCGGACAAGCCCGGCCTCGGCGAGGGCTTTCCGGCCGCGCGCATCATGAAGGGTTACGACACGCTTCTCGCGGATCCGGCGATCGACGCGGTTTACATCGCCACGCCACATACCAGCCATGCCGAATGGGCGGTCAAGGCGGTGCGCGCCGGCAAGCATGTGCTGGTCGAAAAGCCGATGGCGCTTTCAGCCTTCGATGCACAATCGATCTTCCACGAGGCGACAAAGGCCGGCGTCTTCGCCGGCGAAGCCTATATGTACAGGTTCCATCCGCAGACGGCCCGTCTCGTCGAACTGGTGCGGGACGGTACGATCGGCGAAGTGCGGATTATCCGCTCGAGTTTCGGCTTCGACATGGGTGGCTATCGCCCTGAGCACCGCCTCTTTGCCAATGATCTCGCCGGCGGCGGCATTCTCGATGTCGGTGGCTACCCGGTCTCGATGGTGTGTATGCTCGCCGGTGCTGCCGAGAAAAACCCCTTCCTCGAGCCGCTGACGGTGTCTGGCGCTGCCCGGCTGGGGCCGTCCGGCGTCGACGAGTGGGCGTCGGCGGTCCTCAAGTTCCCCAACGACATAGTCGCGGAGGTGTCCTGCTCGATCATGGCACAGCAGGACAACATGCTGCGCATCATCGGTTCGAAAGGCCGCATTGAGGTGAAGGACTTCTGGTTCGCCTCCGGTCAGCAGGGCGGGGTCGGGTGCATCGAAATCATCCGGAACGATGGACAGCAGGCAATCAAGGTCGAGGAGAAGCGCCATCTCTACTCGTTCGAGGTCGATGCGGTGGGCGAGGCGATCCGTGCCGGCCGCACCGAATTCGCCTTCCCCGGCATGAACGCCGAAGATACGCGCGCCAATCTCAGCGTTCTCGATCGCTGGCGCGCATCCGTCGGTCTCGAATACGGGATCGAGACGGCCGCCAGGCGGACCACCAACCTAGCGGGCGTGGCCGTCGTTGCCGGCAAGAACGTGCTCAAACGGCAGATCCCTGGCGTGGCCAAGCCGGCCTCCACGGTTGCGCTGGGCTTCGAGTTCTTCCCAAGTTTCGCCTCCGCCTCGCTGACGCTGGATGCCTTCTACGAGGCGGGCGGAAATCTGTTCGACACCGCATTCGTCTACGGTGCCGGCAGGACCGAGAGGATTTTCGGCGACTGGCATACGAGCCGCAAGGTCAACCGCGAGGACATCGTTCTGATCGGCAAGGGCGCCCATTCGCCGCTCTGCTATCCGGACGTGATTGCCAGACAACTGGCTCAGTCGTTGGAACGGCTGAAGACGGATTATGTCGACGTCTACTTCATGCATCGCGATAATCCGGACATCCCGGTCGGCGAATTCGTCGATGCCATGGACGCCGAGCTCCGGCGCGGGCGTATCCGGGGCATTTTCGGCGGCTCCAACTGGACGCGCGAACGCATGGACGAGGCGATCGTGTATGCCGAGAAGAACGGTAAGGCGGGCCCGGCCGCTCTTTCCAACAACTTCTCGCTGGCGCAGATGCTCGATCCCATCTGGCCCGGCTGCGTCGCGGCGTCCGACGACTGCTGGAAAGACTGGCTGAAGAAGCGACAGATTCCCAACTTCGCCTGGTCGAGCCAGGGGCGGGGCTTTTTCACCGACAGGGCAGGGCGCGACAAGCATGATAATGAGGAAATCGTCCGGGTCTGGTATTCCGGCCGCAATTTCGAACGCCGCGACCGCGCAATCGAACTCGCCAAGAAGCACGGCTGCAGCCCGATCCATATCGCCCTCGCCTATGTCATCGCCCAGCCGTTCCCGATCATCCCGCTCATCGGCCCACGGACCGTGGCGGAACTGGAAGACAGCCTCTCGGCCATTCAGATCTCGCTTGCTCCGGAAGAGGTGCGTTGGCTGGAAGGCTGATCGCTCGGGCTGCGCTCTTTGCACGTCCCTCGATCGCTGCCGGCCGCGTCTGAACGCCTACATGCTGACTCGCCCAAAGCACTGCCGACCTGACCGGGAGGCTGGTTACAGCCACAGTGAGACGCTATCATTTCGGGCACACGCGCTGGTATAGATGGCAACATCTGCCACTCGGCGCAGCATATCCTGTGCGGCACACTATCAGTGGAGTGAGCTCAATGGCCGAGAAGACGCCCATCAAGTCGACAAAGGTGGTAAAAAAGGTGGCCGAGCCGCGTAAGTCGGTCACCGAATCGGCGGCCCGCAAGCCGAGGAACGCCGCTGCGAACGGACTGCCGGCGCACCATGCAGTGCCCGAAACCACGGAAACAAACAGCGAGGGTTCCGCAGCGGCGACGAAGCCGACCCTCCTTTCAGGCGGAAACCCGCAGATCGCCAAAGGCTACGGCGACGCACCCGTGCAGGCGTACATCGCGGCCATGCCGGGCTGGAAAAGCGACGTCGGGCGGCGCCTCGACGCGCTCATCGAGCGCACCGTCCCCGATGTGCGCAAGGCGGTCAAATGGAACTCGCCGCTATACGGCATGGAGGACCAATGCTGGTTCCTCGGCATCCATTGCTTCACGAAATACATCAAAGTGGCTTTCTTTCGCGGCGCATCGCTGCATCCTGTCCCTCCCGGCGAGTCGAAGCAGAAGGAGGTGCGCTATCTTCACCTTCACGAGGACGACGCGCTCGACGAGGCCCAGTTCGCCGATTGGGTGAAGCAAGCCAGCCAATTGCCGGGCGAACGAATGTGAGCGGCCAGAACGACGTGCGTGCGTGACGGCCGAGCGACAACAATCATGAAGAAAGCGACAACAGCCATGGAGAAGAGCATGAGCGGCTCGAAGGAAGGAGAAATCTCTCCCTCTCAGCTGATAGATGCGAGAATTGACGAACTGAGCGATTGGCGGGGCGAGACGCTCGCTCGGGTCCGGACGCTTATCAAAGAGGCCGATCCCGAGGTGATCGAGGAGTGGAAGTGGCGGGGGGTTCCGGTGTGGTCGCACGCCGGCATCATCTGTACCGGCGAGACCTACAAGAATGTCGTGAAGCTGACCTTCGCCAAGGGCGCCTCGTTGGAGGACCCTTCACGGCTGTTCAACTCCAGCCTCGAAGGCAATACCAGGCGTGCCATCGATATCCATCAGAACGACGAGATCGATGAAGAGGCGCTGAAGGCGCTCATTCGCGCCGCCGTGGCGCTGAATATGTCGGTGCGAGCCGCCGGCCGCTCCCAGAAGAAACCAAGGAGCGCATGAGCCGGGCCAGCCACAGACATGCTTCACGCTACCGCCGAGTGGCAGCTCGATCTTTTGACCGGCGGCGATGCGCTGGTGGACAAGTTTGCCGGTGACGAGGTTGTTGGCCTGTTCCTTCCCGCCCTCGTCGCCGACCATTCCGCCACCGCCTGCTTTCGGCTAACGCGCATGGCGAGCCCTGTGGACCTTGGCTGCCATCGGCATCGGCATCGGCGTCCACTCCGGCACGGCTTATGTCGGTTCCATCGGGGAGGGATTGGCCGGCGATTTCACCGCAGTGGGAGATGTGGTGAATGTAGCGGCACGCCTGGCATCTCGGGCGGGCCCCGGCGAGCTTCCGGTCATAGAGGCAGCGTGGAGCAGAGGCAGGCCCCGTGACTTGCCGAGCAGCGACCGTATGCTGGAGCTCAAGGGGGAAGCCTCCCCGATCGAGGTCGGTACTTCGCGTTGACGCCGTCCTACCTTCATCCTGAAAGAGGACAAAGGGCACTCTCCCCTCTCAGTGAGTCGAAAATATCGGAGTCCGGGGCCGGGCGACAGCCGCCCGTGGCTCAAGCATTCTCATGCCTTGCTGGAACTTGAGATGGAGCCGTGGCGTTCTTGGTATGAACCACGAAGGAGGATTTAAGTGAAAGGGTTGTTGGCGGGACTTTGCGGATTCGCACTGTCTCTCGCGTTATTCCTAAGCGGGGCGGCTGTGGCCACTTTCATACTCACCGGGAATCCAGTGCGCGAGCCACGGCTGGACATGAATCAGTCGGAAATATGGACCGAGCACCCGCGGGCAGTGGAGACCGCGGCCCAGCAATTCGAGCGACTCCCTGCGCCCGCGGCCCGCTCGGCCGTAACGGATCTCTCTTCCAGAGACCCTGGAGTTACCGCAAGGGGAAATGGGGTCGAGAAGATCCTCCCGTCGGGGCCTAGCGTGACCAGAATTGGCAACGAGGCTGAGCAGGTGCCTCCTTCGGAGCCTAGCGTGACCACAATCGGCAATGACGCAGAGAAGGAGCTCCCTTCGGAGCCTTTGGACAGGACAGTCACCGCCTCGATTCAATCGATGTCCAGCGAGGAGGAAGCGATGTCATCGAATTGGCCGGCTGCTCACGTCGAATGGTGCGCGAACCGCTACCGGTCTTACCGTCCACACGATAACAGCTACACTTCCTTCAGTGGTGGCCGGCGGACCTGCATCTCGCCCCATATGGATGCGGCCGGGGAGTCGTCGGAAGACGTTTCGCCGCCACCGCCCGACAGCTATGCGGAAGACGTAGACGACCCATCAGTCCAGATGGATTACCTATCGGCCGATGCCAATGAAGGTACAGTCCTGACGCAGGAACACGTCAGCTATTGCTTCAGCCGCTATCGGTCATACCGCCCGGAAGACAACAGTTACCAGCCTTATGATGGCGGGCCGCGCAAACAGTGCCGGTGAGGTTGAGATTTATATCAGGTTTTAGGTCGTCAATTTCTGGTGGGACACGGAGAGCTATCTTCCCTCTCGCGATTTAGGTCGATCGTACCGAGCTGATGGACTTGCTTCGTCGGCCATTTTTCCCCGAGAGACTCGATGACTCCCTCGCGGGTCGCTCCGGCTGTTCAGGTTGTCTCGAGATCTTAGATGGATGAAATCAGGTCCGCTATGGTTCGCATCCCTCGGCCGCTCCCCGTTCCACACAAAAAAGCCCCGGATCGCTCCGGGGCCGTCTGTCCGATGATTGCCGCGGCAATCAGCAACGGTCGATGTAGCGGCGGCCGTAGCGGTCGCGATAATAGCACTGGCCCGGCTGTTCGGTGACATTGCCGATCACGGCGCCGGAAACACCGCCGATGGCGGCGCCGACGGCCGCGCCGCGCACGTCGTTGGTGATGGCGCCGCCGATGATCGCGCCCGACGCGGCGCCGATGCCGGCACCCTTTTCCGTCTGCGTGCAGCTTGCGACCGACAGGGCGACCAGAACAAGTGCGATGGCTTTCTTCATATTGTCCTCTCCGATCTCTACGGATGTCAGCCTACCGCTTCGTCCGTCTCTTCAATAATGGTGGCGAGACGCAGCCCGCGTCCCTCCACTTGAACTTGCAATGCGGAAAATACCCCGCCGCCCAGGAAAGTCCACTGGAGGCGGCGAGATCGTCCGGCTGCAAGATAATGCGATCCTTCCTGAACAGAAGATGAAGGCGCTGTTTCCGGCGTTACATGCCAGATCGCATTTTTTTGCCCTTCTGCGGCCGAGACGGTTGCGACATTCGGAAAAAAACAAATGATACAACGTCGCCATCGGTCCGGGAGGAGCGGGCCGCTGGCAAAGGGCATTGATATCCTGGCGCGTACTTTCAGTCGCGTGAACGTATCTCACCCGATTTGAAGCCGCGCTCGCCTTGGTACGGACCGACCCCGGAGGAGCGAAATGGCGAAAATAACAATGACGGTTAACGGCCGCCAGGTGAGCGGTGTCTGTGAGGACCGGACGCTGCTGGTGCACTTTATCCGCGAAAATCTCGGACTGACCGGTACGCATGTCGGCTGTGACACGTCGCAGTGCGGCGCTTGCGTCGTCCATATGGATGGCCAGTCGGTGAAGAGCTGTTCGATCCTTGCCGCACAGGCAGCGGGGTCGTCGATCACGACCATCGAGGGGCTGGCGCAAAACGGCGAGCTCCATCCGGTGCAGGCGGCCTTCAAGGCGCATCACGGCCTGCAATGCGGGTTCTGCACGCCCGGGATGGTAATGACGGCGGTCGACATGATCCGACGTCACGGCAGCGATCTCGACGAGGCGACGGTGCGTTCCGAACTCGAGGGCAATATCTGTCGCTGCACCGGCTACCACAACATCGTCAAGGCGATCCTCGCCGCAGCCCATGAAATGGGCGGCGTGCGCCAGGCCGCGGAATGAGTGGCAGACTGCTCGAACCAATCCAGCTGAATGTCTCGGGAGGAGATAGGCAATGGGAGTTGATGGCATCGGCGCGCGTGTGGCGCGCAAAGAAGACAGGCGGTTCCTGACCGGCAAGGGACGCTACACGGACGACATGTCGGTGCCCGGCATGAAGCATGCGGTTTTCGTGCGCAGTCCGCATGCGCACGCGACCATCGTCGGGATCGATGCGACGGAAGCCAAGGCGATGCCCGGCGTCATCGACGTGCTCGATGGCAAGCAATTGCTCGCCGACGGGATCGGCAACCTGATCTGCGGCTGGATGATCCACTCCAAGGACGGCTCGGCGATGAAGATGGGCGCCTGGCGGCCGCTTGCCGACAAGACGGTGCGCTACGTCGGCGACGCCGTCGCGATCGTCGTCGCCGACAGTGTCGCCGAGGCGCGCGATGCGGCGGAAGCGGTCGTCGTCGATTACGACTTCCTGCCGGTCGTCACCGATCCGGTCCAGGCGCTCGCCGACGGCCAGCCGCAGCTTCATCCCGAAGCGCCGAACAACCTGATCTTCGATTGGGAGCTCGGTGATGCCGGCGTGGTCGATCGGGCGCTTGCGGCCGCGGCGCATGTGACGGAGCTGAAAATCTTCAACAACCGTCTGGCGCCCAATCCGATGGAACCGCGCGCGACGCTCGGGATATACGATGCCGGCGACGAACATTACACCTGCTACACGACCAGCCAGAATCCGCATCTGGCGCGGCTGGTGATGAGCGCCTTCTACAATGTCGCGCCGGAAAACAAGTTGAGAGTGATCGCGCCCGACGTCGGCGGCGGCTTCGGCTCGAAGATCTACATCTATCCGGAGGAGATCGTCTGTCTCTGGGCTTCGAAACGGACCGGCGTGCCGGTGAAGTGGACGTGCGACCGCACCGAAGCCTTCCTCACCGACGCCCACGGCCGCGATCACGTCTCGACCGTGAAGATGGCCTTTGACGCCGGCAACCGGATCACCGCGCTGAAGGTCGACACCATCGCCAATCTCGGCGCCTACATGTCGCTCTTCTCTTCCTGTGTGCCGACTTATCTCTATGCGACGCTGCTTTCCGGGCAATACGATATCCCGGCGATCCACGCCAACGTCCGCACCGTCTATACCAATACCGTTCCGGTCGATGCCTATCGCGGCGCCGGCCGTCCGGAGGCGACCTATCTTCTCGAGCGGACAATGGAGACGGCGGCGCGCGAGCTCGGCATCTCGCCGGCCGAGCTCCGTCGCACCAATTTTATCCGCTCCTTCCCGCACCAGACGCCGGTCATCATGAATTACGATGCCGGCGATTATGAAGCCTCGCTCGACGCGGCGATGGCGGCCTCCGACTGGAACGGTTTCGCGGCACGCAAGGCCGAGGCCGAACAGCGCGGAATGAAACGCGGCATCGGCATGAGCTGTTACATCGAGGCCTGCGGACTTGCGCCCTCGGCGGCCGTCGGATCGCTCGGTGCCGGGGTCGGCTTGTGGGAGTCGGCCGAGGTCAAGGTCAACATGGTCGGCACCATCGAGGTGATGACCGGCTCGCATAGCCACGGCCAAGGTCACGAGACGACCTTCGCCCAGCTCGTTGCCGACCGACTCGGCCTGCCGATCGACAGCATCAACATCGTGCATGGCGACACCGACAAGGTGCAGATGGGCATGGGCACCTACGGTTCGCGATCCGGTGCGGTCGGCATGTCGGCTCTCGCCAAGGCGCTGGACAAGGTCGAGGCCAAGGCGAAGAAGATCGCCGCGCATCTGATGGAGGCGGACGAGAGCGATATCGTCATCGAAGACGGCGCGCTGAAGGTCGCCGGCACCGACAAGTCGGTCCCCTGGTTCCAGATGGCGCTTGCGGCCTATACCGCCCACAATCTGCCACCCGGCCTCGAGCCCGGGCTGAAGGAGAGCGCCTTCTACGATCCGGCCAACTTCACCTTCCCCGCCGGCTGCTACATCTGCGAGGTCGAGGTCGATCCGGAGACGGGCCGGACGAAGGTCGTCCAGTTCGTCGCAGCCGACGATTTCGGCAACATCATCAATCCGATGATCGTCGAGGGCCAGGTGCATGGCGGCCTGGCGCAGGGCATCGGCCAGGCGCTGCTCGAGGGGGTCACTTATGACGACAGCGGTCAACTGCTGACGGCGAGCTACCTGGACTACGCCATGCCGCGCGCCGACGACGTGCCGTCCTTCAAGGTGTCGACCTCGAACACGCCCTGTCCGAACAATCCGCTCGGCATCAAGGGTTGCGGCGAGGCAGGCGCGATCGGCTCGCCGCCGGCCTTGATCAACGCGATCACCGACGCGATCGGCAACAATCAACTGACCATGCCGGCGACGGCGGAAAAAGTCTGGGCAGCCGCTCACGCCGCCAACTGACCGGGAGGAACCGAGATGTACCAGACGAACTATCACAGAGCCTCCTCGGTCCAGGAGGCAGTGCAAACGATGGCGGCCGCGACCGAGGGTAAATATCTCTCCGGCGGTATGACGCTCATCGCGACGATGCGGCTGCGGCTCGCCGCGCCGAGCGACCTTGTCGATCTCCGCCACATTGCGGAGATGAAGGGGATCACGGTCGATGGCCGGTCGGTCCGGATCGGCGCTGCGACCACGCATGAGGAGGTCGCCACCTCGGTCGAATTGCGGGCCCTCTGTCCCGCGCTCTGCGGCCTCGCCAGTCACATCGGCGATCCCGCGGTGCGCCATATGGGCACGATCGGCGGCTCCATCGCCAACAATGACCCGGCGGCCGACTACCCGGCCGCGATGCTCGGGCTCGACGCGATGATCGTCACCGACCGGCGCGAGATCAAGGCGGGCGACTTCTTCACGGGTCTCTTCGAAACTGCGCTGGAGGAGGGCGAAATCATCACCGCGGTCCGCTTCGACGCGCCGGCGAAGGCGGCCTACCAGAAGTTTGCCAATCCGGCCTCGCGCTATGCCATGGCCGGCGTCTTTGTGGCCAGGCGCGACAATGGCGGTGTCCGTGTCGCGGTGACCGGGGCGGGCTCGAGCGGCGTCTTCCGCCATCCGGGCCTCGAGGCGGCGCTTTCCGCCAATTGGTCGCCGGATGCGGTGGTGAATGTGACGGTCGATGCCTCGGATTTGCTGACAGACCTTCACGCCAGCGCGGCGTACCGCGCCAACCTCGTCAAGGTTATGACGAAGCGCGCGGTGGCTGCGGCCTGAGGGGCCTACTTAAGTCGTGAAAAAGGGCGGCTGCGGCCGTCCTTTGTCACAATTGCTTGACTTCGATCAAAGTTGAAGGGATTGAGTTGCGTTAGCTGTTTTGGAATAGTTCAAAACTAAGGGCCTTTTGCCGCAGGCGTGGGGGCCGTTCCGGGGTTGACCCCTGGTCGCTTTGAAGGAAAAAAGACGGCAAGGCACTGGAGTTGATGATGGATTTCGAGAGTTTCTTCAAGATCGAGCTGGACGGGCTGCACCAGGAAGGCCGCTATCGGGTTTTTGCCGATCTCGCCCGCCACCGCGGTGAATTCCCCAAGGCGACGCGCTATACGGCCGACGGCTCCCAGGAGGTCACGGTCTGGTGCTCGAATGATTATCTCGGCATGGGCCAGTCGCCGATCGTCACCGAAGCGATGAAGCAGGCGATCGACGAATGCGGCGCCGGCGCCGGCGGAACCCGCAACATCTCCGGCACAAATCACTACCACGTCCTGCTCGAGCGCGAGCTTGCCGATCTGCACGGCAAGGAATCGGCGCTGCTTTTCACCTCCGGCTATGTCTCCAACTGGGCGGCGCTCGGCACGCTCTGTTCGAAGATTCCTGGCGTCATCGTCTTCTCGGACGCCGGGAATCACGCTTCGATGATCGAGGGGATTCGTCATTCGAAATGCGAGCGGGTCATTTTCAAGCACAATTCGGTGGCCGATCTTGAAGCCAAGCTCGCCGCCGCTGATCCGCGTGCGCCAAAAATCATCGCCTTTGAGTCGGTCTATTCGATGGATGGCGACATCGCGCCGATCAAGGAGTTCTGCGATCTCGCCGACAAATACGGGGCGATGACCTATCTCGACGAGGTCCATGCGGTCGGCATGTACGGTCCGCGCGGCGGCGGCATCGCCGAGCGCGAGGGTCTGATGCACCGGCTGACGGTGATCGAGGGTACGCTCGGCAAGGCCTTCGGCGTCATGGGCGGTTACATCACCGGTTCGGCCGCGCTCTGCGACTTCATCCGCTCCTTCGCCTCCGGCTTCATCTTCACGACCGCCTTGCCGCCGGCACTGGCCGCCGGCGCGCTCGCCTCGATCCGGCATCTCAAGGAAAGTCAGCTCGAGCGCTTCGCCCATCAGGAGCGCGTGCGTCGGCTGCGCTCGCTGCTCGACCAGCGCGGCATCCCGCACATGGTCAATCCGAGCCATATCGTCCCGGTGATCGTTGGCGATGCGGCCAAGTGCAAGTGGATCTCCGACCTGCTGCTCGACAATTTCGGCGTCTATGTCCAGCCGATCAACTATCCGACGGTGGCAAAGAAGACCGAACGGCTGCGCATCACGCCGACGCCGCTGCATTCGGATGCCGATATCGACCATCTGGTCAGCGCCCTGCATTCCCTGTGGTCGCGCTGTGCGCTGGCGAGGGCTGTCGCGTAAGGTGCGGCGAACCGAATTCTGTTAACTGATCAGCCCGGCAGCCGTCTGCCGGGCTTTTTCATCCGCTGCGAAGACATCGTCCATGGTCACAGCAGCCGGCAAGTCGGAGAGGCTGTCCATCACCTCTTCGACGATCTCCGCCATGGCAAGAAAGCCGATGCGGCCCTTGATGAAGGCCTCGAGGGCGGTTTCCTTGGCGCCGTTCAACACCGCACCCTGGCTGCCGCCCGTCTCCATGGCGCGCCGCGCCAGGCGCAAAGCCGGGAAGCGGACCTCGTCCGGTGCCTCGAAATCAAGCCGGGCAAGCTTGGCGAAGTCGAGCCGCTCGATCGGCAGGTCGCAGCGCTTCGGATAGGATAGGGCATAGCCGATCGCCGTGCGCATGTCGGGGCAGCCGAGCTGCGCCAGCACCGATCCGTCGCTGTAGCCGACCATCGAGTGGATGACCGACTGCGGATGGACGATCACCTCGATCTGGTCGGGGCGCAGCCGGAAGAGATGGCGGGCTTCGATCATTTCCAGCGCCTTGTTGAACATCGAGGCGCTGTCGATCGAGATCTTCAGCCCCATCGACCAGTTCGGATGGGCGCGGGCGATGTCGGCCGTCACATGCCGCATCTCCTCAAGGGACTTGGTGCGGAACGGGCCGCCGGAGGCCGTCAGGACGACGCGCTCGACGGCATGGCGCTGATCGTTCTCCAGCACCTGGAAGATCGCGTTGTGCTCGCTGTCGACGGGCAGCAGCCGGCCGCCACCCCTGGCGACGGCCTCAATGAACAGACTGCCGGCGGAGACAAGACATTCCTTGTTGGCAAGCGCGATGTCAGCACCACGGCGGGCGGCTGCAAGGGTGGGGCCGAGCCCGGCATTGCCGACGATTGCCGCCATCACCCAACCGGCATCGCGTTCGGCCGCCTCGATCAGGCCGCTCCGCCCGGCGGCGACTTCGATACCGCTGCCGGAAAGTGCATCCTTGAGTTCGCCATAGCGGTGTTCGTCGGCGGTGACCGCCAGTTCCGCACCCATCCGTCGCGCCTGGTCGGCGAGAAGCGGTATGTTGCCGTTTCCGGTCAAAGCGGCGATTTCGAAGCGGTCGCGCCCGCCGACCCGGGCGACGACGTCGAGCGTGTTGGTTCCGATCGACCCGGTGGAGCCCAGGATCGTCAGACGGCGCTTGCCTTCGTCGCCGGATGCCATTGCCAAAATCCCGTATTCTTCTTGTTTGAACGATTTAGATAGGCTCTACAGCCGAAAGCGGCCGGCAACAAGGGTAGATGCGGCCGCTCTTCTCCATGCAGCACCGCTGGAGTAACGATCGGCGCGGCGACAATGCCGTGCCGATTCGCATCAGGAGTTTCGATGCTGAACGCCCTGTCGGTCGCATCCTGTGCCTGCGTCCTGATCGAACTTGCCTCCGTGCGCCCCGTCGCTGCGGTGAACGTGCCGGGGGAACTGATCGGCTCCTGGCGCGCCGAGGACGTCGGCGATGGCGGAGCTATCGGCGACCCGGAGGCGGTTCTCGATATCCGCGAGGACGGTACTTATGGCGGCATCGGTGGCTGCAACATGTTCACCGGCGTGCTCAGCCTATCGGAACGAACCATCGCCTTCGGCTCGGTCGAAGCAGGGCGCACCATCTGCGCCCCCGCCATAATGGAGCAGGAGCAGAGATTCCTCGGCACGCTGAAAAAAGAGCTCACCTGGAAAGTGGATGGCGCGACGCTTACTCTGACGGGACCGGACGGCGCGTCTGTCATGCGCCTTACCTCGGCACAGCCAACCTCGTCGGGCATTACCGGTTAGCCGGCAAACATCCCAGCAGTGCCCGCAGATGCGGACACTGCCTACAGCGAAGGTGGGGGACTTGATTGTCGCTCCCATCTGTGGGGCGATGCCTAGATAATTCGCCACGCAGAAAATTGTTCCGGAACCTGGGAAAGCGAAGCCGGCGTGCTCGCCCAGCACTCCACCTCATAGTTCGGCAGCCTTTCTGCGTGCTCGAGTGTTCCGGATCATCGCCGAATAACAGCGGTGGACCACCGCCGCAGGAACAATTCGCGGAATCCGATCATTACTCCCTCCGTGCAAGAGGGATCCAAACGCGAAGGAGAGAGACATGGAGGACTCACAGGCGATTTCCCGTCCGCAGCGAGACGCCGACTATCCGGGCCGGCAGGCAGACTGTATTGCCGCTCTGAGGCCGGCCGTGGCGGACCTTGCTGCAGCGTCCCAGGACAGCATTGTTGCGGCCATCGGCGGAGAAATGACTGGCGATCTGGTCGCTCTGGCGCACAGGGCCGAAGAGGCCGGATGGAGTTTCAAAGAGGCGTCTGCCGCCATTGAAACCCTCGCGCGGGAATACGAGGGCGCAAAAGGGGCCATCTTCGACTGAAGCATGCAGTCAACGTCACCGGCGCTTTTCCTTGCGCTGTGGATCGTTGACGACCACGCGATGCGATCAGCCAAACCGCCTCAGCTGCTCCGCTTCCTTCTCGAGCAGCTCGGCCACCTCTTCAAGCGTCATGTGCGTGGCACACAGAGGTGAATGGCACATTCGAGAAAGCGTGTCGAAGACCGGCGCAGGTAAAGCGCCTCTTCCCGGGCGGACAGTTCCGGGAGCGGGTTTCTTCTATCGGGGCGAGGATCAGGCATTCGAAACTCCTTCGGTTCGCCTCGTTGTCTCCGTTGCGGCAGGAGGGGCGTCTCCAACCGGCGTCACACCCAATCGGCGGCGATAGCGTAGACCAGAACGGTTGCCGCGAGCACGACGCCTGAGATCAGCAGCGACAGTCCCAACTGCGGCCTGGAGGACTGACCGGGTTCGGCCGTGGCGAAGGGGCGCATCGCATCGCCGAATTCGGTCGACAAAGTTGGTGCGCCATGAAGCTGCGCTGCCCGGGCTTTTTGCGTTGCCTCCGCGCTGAGCGGAGTGCCCGCCGCCTCGCCGTCGGTTTCAAGCGGCGCTGCGGCCGGATCGAAGCCCGGCTTCTTGTCGCCGGTCCTTCCGTGCTGGATGTCCCCCCGCACCTGTGCAGGGTTGCTCTTGTGCAACTTGGACATGCTTGTTCCTTTCTGCCGTCAGAACAACCGACTCGCGGGGCGTTTGTTCCCGATCTGGTTCTGGTGCAAAAGCGGCTTTGCGGTGACGCCCACGTCTGAACCTCTGGAGTGTCGAGACGGTGGGCACGGCGGAGGGAGATGGCGATCCCGCCGACTGGTTTCACCGTGCGGAAAGCCGATGATGTTCTCTATTGATCGAGCCTGCAGCTATGAACAGAAGTGCCTTCTACGAGGAGTGTTCGCGCATCCTTGGAGCCTCGCACGCATATGAGGCGCCACGCTCCCTCAAGATCAATCGCTGGAACAATCGCGGCCCGGGCAATGGACACTTTCCCGGCTACGGGCTGATCCGCGTGCTCGGACCGCATCATATCCGAATTGCCCTCCGGCGTCCCGAGCTCAAGCTGTTGTGTCGCTCCGAGGAGGCGGCCTTCGCGGCGCTGAAACGCGCAAAGGCACTCGTCCTCCAAGCTCGGCCGAGTGAGCCCTGAGGCCAGTGCGACGTCAATGGGCTGAATCAGCGGGCCTTGTTTTCCGGCGGGCGCTCGTACAGCCTGTCGATTTCCCGCTTCTGCGCTTCCTTGGTCACGGGCGGGAGCGGCTTCTGCCGCATGACCGCATAGGCAATCACAGCGCCCAGGATGAAGGCACCGCCGCCGGTCACCAGTAGCCAGAAATAGTCCATCAACATGTTTCGGTGCCTCCTTGCAGTGAAGCCAACCGGCGTTGCCGGCGAAGGTTCCTGGTCGTAACGCGTTTGCTCGCAAGTCAGTCGGGCTTTGGCGTTTTCACCTCGCCAAAGCGCACTTCTTCGCGCGAGGGATTGTCGGCAATCGACTGCTCTTCCTCGTCGTTGGGAAGCGTTTCGTCCGGATCTACATTCTGCTCGTCTCTGCTGCGCACCGGGCGGACCCGGCCTTGAACGACCGTCTGCACTTTCATGCTTTTCGGCGTGCCAGCCGGCTCTTCATCGGTCGGCAGCATGGGTTTCTCGCGGGTGGGTTTCTTGGTGCTGTTGCGTGCCATCATATCCCTCCTTCTTCCTGAGAGGGGAAAGCAAAGACCAGCACTTTGTTCCGCTGTGTCAACGAGTGGCTGTTGTGGGATCACTTATATTAGCAGGAACAAATCTTCGGCGACGCGGTTGGAGCGCCGAAATCCGGGAAGGAGGAAACAATGAAATTCAGGCACTCAGTACTCGCATTCGCACTCGCCGTATCGCCCCTCGCTCTTGGTGGAGTTGCCGTGGCACAGGACACCCAACAACCGCAGCAGCAAGCCCCGGAGTCGCAGGGGACCGAGACCCAGCAAATGCCGGGTAGCGACAGTCAGGCCGTAACCGGCCAGAAGGACGATCGTTGCTCGAAACCCAATGCGCCGGCCGACTGCCCAAAAACCCCTGACACCGGTACGACCGGCGCCATCAGCTCTTCGGCTGGAGTAGAAGTGACGGCCGAGCAGCAAACCCAGCTGCGCAGCGTCATAAAGGAAAGCAGCGTTCAACCGGTTGACAAGGTGGACTTTGACGTGTCCGTCGGCGTTGCCGTGCCGCAGAGCGTGACTCTCCACGCCTTGCCGCCGCGGATTGTCGAGATCGTTCCCGCTTACAAGAGCTACAAATACTTCATGCTCGCAGATGGCCGGATCGTCATTGTCGATCCGAACAACATGCACATTGTCGCGGTCATCGCCTGACCGGCGAAACGCCGTCAGCGATGAGGCCCGCCTTGGCTAAGGCGGGCCTCATTTGCATCACCGTCTCGTCGCCAGTCTGGCGTGATGACGTTTCGACTTCGGGTGCAGCTCAAGCTTCACCGGCGATCTATCCTGCGCCGCCCCAGGAGGAGGCTCGTCGCGCCGCTCACCTGTCAGTGCTTGGCCGTCACGCCGCGCTGATCCCGTTCCAGGAACGTGCGGGTGATTTCCGCGGCATGCTGGTCGAGCCACTCGGCCATCTCGACTTCCTGCTGCAGAATGGTCTCGCAGATCCGCTTCGTTTCCTGATCGCCCGCGTAGTCGGCGGCAGCGATTAGGATCTTGTAGCTGGCGATTTCCATATGCTCGAACGTATAGCTGGCAAGCGAGCCCTTGACGACTTCGTCGCTGACGAAGAGCCCACTCAGACCCTGTCCGATGGCTACGATCTTGCCGCTGATATCTTTGATGGCCGAGCTCCCGCCGTGCAATCGTTCAAGGCAACGCTCGAGCATTGCGGCCTGATCGCGGGTTTCCTGTAGGTGCCGATCGATCCGCGCCTTGAGCTCAGGGTAGTTTTCCAGCCGCCGGGATTGACTGGTGAGCATCGTGATCGCCTGTTCTTCCATCGCATGCGCATCCCTCAGCCAGGCCTGCAAATGGTCGCTCGCCTTATGCATCGCGCTTTCCTCCTCTAAAAGGTGATCCAACCGGCCGTATGGCGAATGGTTCCGAACGGGAGGGTGCGAAGCGACGCCTCGGCGGGGGAACAATTCCAATGCCTGGCGATTGATAGGAGAGGCGGTAAAACCGCAGATTTTTCTGATCCAATCACAGCAAATGCCGGAAGTATGATGTCGAAAAGCGTAGCCGCAGCAGGGATCGTCGTTCTGATACTGGTCGCGGTGCTCTGGACGATTTTTCCGTTCGATGGTCCGTCGGAAGAGGGACAGCCGGCGCCGCATGCGATCGATCAGTCCGAATGACCACATCGAGGATGCTCATGCAGGAAGAACTGAAGATTTACCGGTTGTCGCCGCTGGCCGGGCCCTCTGATCCCAACTGGCAGAACGCCAAGTACCAAGGGGAAGTGGTGGTCGTTGCGCGCTCCAGCGGAGATGCCAGGATTGTTGCCTCGGAGGCAGAGCTCGATTTCCGCGAGATCGATGCGAAACCGGCAGAGGGTGTGACCACCGACATGGCGAGCGCCTTTCGCAGCGAAAAGCTCTACACCGTGATCGAAGAGGGACCGGCACCGCCGGGTTCGAACCGCGGCGTGATCGCCGGCCAAGTCACCGTCGACAACATTATTTCCACCGAGCTTTGAGTATCGCCGCGCTAAGCCGACGCGCACTCCTATAGACCGAACGGGAAGGTCTCGGGCACGCCCGATCCTATATGTTCGGGCCCGAGCGGCGTGATAGGCGACGTGCTGTCGAACCAAACGAAGGCGTCGAACTGTCGCGGCAGCGAGGCATAGGAATAGTGGCTCAGCCGTTCGGTGTCCGGCCTGTAGATCACGCCGATGAACCGCTCGAGCTTCGGCTCCAGCAGGCGGTCGCGGAGCACTCGGTCTCGAGAGAAATCCAGGAGAAAGCGTCGGACCTTGGAATCATGGAAGTGGCGCTCGTAGCTGTCGTCGAGCGACGGCCGTATCGCCTTCACCTCCATTTCGCTTCCCCAGTCACTTGCCGCGGCGACATGTCCGTCATGGGTGCCGAAACCGATGAGCGCCGTCTCATGCGGGAAATGCTCGCGGCAAAGCTGACCGATATTGAGCTCGTCGCGGGCCATTCCCATGTCGGTGTGGCGGGCGTCGCCGATATGCGAGTTGTGGGCCCAGACGACGGCTTTTGCGCCGGATCCGCGCGCGTCGACAACGTGCTGCAGCGTCTCGAACATATGGGAGTCGCGCATATTCCAGGACTCGGCACCGGCGTAGTACATGATGCGGTAGTATTTTTCCGCTGAGGCGACGAGCCGCGCATTCTGTGCCGCGTCCAGAAGATCGTCGCCGTTTTCCTGCCCCGCCTGGAGCTGTTTCTCCAGCAAGTCGCGGCATTGGCGGACGACCGCCTCCTCGCATTTGTGGAAACTCCTGCTCAGCGCCGCCCGGCCATAGGTGGACGGCTCGTTTTGCCAGGGCGTCAGACATCCATAGCGTTGGCGCGCAATCGCTGCCGCCTGCGGATCGACCTTGTCGAGATATTCGAGGACGGCGGCGATCGAGCCGCTCATGTTGTAGATGTCGAGGCCGTAGAATCCCGCTCTCTGCGCTTCGGCCTTGTCTTCATTGTGCCGGCGCAGCCATTCGACGAAGTCCATCACCTCGCGGTTTCGCCACATCCAGGCGGGGAAGCGCTGGAAAGGAACCTGCAGCCGGGCACTGGGCGGCCGGTGACGGACGTAGCGATCGACCGCCGCCGCGTCCGGCCAATCCGCCTCGACGGCGACGATGGTAAAGCCATGCGCCTCGATCAGCCGGCGGGTAATGGCCGCGCGGGCCCGATAGAATTCCGACGTGCCGTGGCTTGCCTCGCCGAGCAGCACCAGCCGTCGCTCGGCGAAGCGGTCGAAAAGACGGCCGAAGGCGGGGTCGTCGAGATCCGGCAGCGGCTCGGCCGCGTCGGCGATCAATACGGGCAGCGTGGGCGTGCGGCTGGGTTTGGCGCGCAGTTCTGTCCCCGCTTCCTTCCAGCCCTGCTCGCCGATGAGCGGCACGAACCTGACGCCGCCGAGGTCCTGTTGCTCGAATGTGGTGGCGTTGACGCGGGTGATCTTCATCAGGCGCTGCTCGTCGCGTGGGCCGACCGGAATGACCACATGGCCGCCGAGATCCAACTGCTCCTTGAGAGCCTGCGGTACGTCCGGACCGCCCGCTGCCACGAGGACGGCGTCGAACGGCCCGGCGTCCGGCCAACCCGTCGTGCCGTCCCCGACGCGTACGGAAATATTGTCGTAGCCGAGCTTGGCGAAGCGCCCTTGGGCCGCCTCGGCCAAGCCGGCGTGGCGCTCTATGGTGTAGACGTGAGCGGCGATGCGGCTCAACACAGCCGCCGCATAGCCGGATCCCGTTCCGATCTCGAGGACCGTATCGCCCGGCTGGACCTCGGCCTGCTCGGTCATCAGCGCGACGATGAACGGCTGCGAAATGGTCTGGCCGTGGCCGATCGCCAGTGCCGAATCCTCATAGGCAAACTCTTCGAAGCCGGGGTCGACAAAGGCCTCGCGCGGAACGATGCGCATCGCTTCGAGAACATCGGGGTCCCGGATGCCGCGGCGGGAGAGGTGGGATAGGATCATTCTTTCGCGGGCATGGGAAAAATCGATCATCACGGACCCTCCTGAAACGCCGCAACCGCCAGCACGGGCGTCGCTCGGGCCGACAACCACGAAACGCTGCCAATGTTCCCATGCCCGCGAGACATGGCATTGCCGCTGACGGCAACGGGTGCGGCTACAGTATCGGCTTGCCGCCGGTGACGGCGATTGTCGCGCCCGAGACGTAGCTCGACAGCGGATCCGCCAGCATGACATAGGCCGAGGCGAGTTCCACCGGTTGCCCGGGCCGCTTCATCGGCACCTGCTTGCCGAAATTCATGACCGAATCCTCGGGAAGGGTGGAGGGGATCAGCGGTGTCCAGATCGGGCCCGGCGCCACCGCATTGGCGCGTATGCCCTTGTCGGCAAGCATTTGCGCCAGGCCGGCGGTGAAATTCTGGATCGCACCCTTGGTGGTCGCATAGGCCAGCAGGATCGGGTTCGGGACATCCGCATTGATCGAGGCGGTGTTGATGATCGAACTGCCCGGTTTCATATGCGGGACCGCTGCGCGGGTGAGATAGAACATCGCATGAATGTTCACGCGGAAGGTCAGTTCCCATTCCTCGTCGGAGATGTCTGCGATATCCGGAAAGGAGGCCTGGTGCGCGGCGTTGTTGACAAGGATGTCGATACCGCCGAGTTCGTTGAGCGCCGTCTCGACAATTCGCTTGCAATGGTCCGATGTCTGGATATCGCCGGCGACGAGGACGCCCTTGCGTCCCGCCTCTTCGACAAGCGTCTTGGTCGATTTCGCGTCCTCGTGCTCGTTCAGGTAAGAGATAAGGACATCGGCGCCCTCTCGTGCGTAGGCGATTGCCACAGCTCGGCCAATGCCGCTGTCTCCGCCGGTGATGATGGCTTTCTTACCCTGCAACCGGCCCGACCCCTGGTAGGTTTTCTCCCCGTGGTCCGGCAGGGGGTCCATACGGTCCGTGGTTCCAGGCATCGGCTGGCTCTGACGCTTGAACGGCGGGCGCGGGTAACTCTCCATGGTCCAGGCCTCCTTCTTGGATTTCGGCGCGAATGATTGTTCGGCCAGTCGTCGATAACGGGCGCGATTCCTAACTCGGGCTCGCCGGGCTTTGTTCCGAGGCCGAGAGCCTCGTTGGCGCGGCCCACGATGGAACTTCGCCTCCGGGCTGGCGTTGACCAAGCGGCAACCCCGAGGAGGGCGAAATGGGAAAAGTCGAAAACAAATCCAAGCGCGTCCCGGACGTCAGGACCGGTTCCAGTGAGCCCGTCAAGACCGACAGCGACCTGCATCCGGAAGCCGGCACGCAGCCGCTGGAGCCGGACGAACTCATCCAAAAGCGGGCCGCGCGCGAGGCAATGCGCAGGAAAAGGGACGATTATGTCGTCGAGTCCGACCTCGAGGACGAAGACCAGCGCTTCCCGCTTCCGACAATGAAAGACCAGGAGTGACACAGCGGGCTGCACAGGAGAAAGATCATGAAGACCCCAAAAAATGGAGCGCCCGGCACCACGGAGCAATCGCCGCGGTGGGAAGGGCCGAAGGAGACGCGGCCAAGAGGCTATTTGCCGGCGAAGGATGACCCGGAGCATGACCGGGATGCGGCCGGCGAAAACCTGAAGGACCCGCACCGAGGCAAACCCTCGGACGCCCTCAAGACAAAGGACGACTGAGCCCGCGCCGCTCGGCTGGGGCGCTTGGCCGATGCGTGCCGCGCACCGGAACCGAGACGCTGTTCGGTGGTTTGAATCGTCGAAGTCGTCAAGGAATCGAAAGGAAAGGAGCAACAGATGCCCAGGAGAAAAGATTGGAGGCGAGACGATCCCTATTGGCGCTCGCGCGAATCCGGCAGGGATTGGTACGGCGATGAGAGAGGCGCCCGGCGGCGCTTTGCGGAGACGGTCGAACCGCGCGGCGCCGATTACGAGAATTCCGAGTATTTCCCGGATGCGGAATCCAGTGCCGGTCCCTATGGCAGGATGGGTGAGGACTACGGGCGTTCGAGCTGGGAGCGTGGTTATGGCGGTTATGGTTCCGACTACGGCTATCGGGGGCGGCCGTCCTCTCCGCGGTCCAGCCGGGACTGGGACGAGGAGCGAGGCTTCTTCGAACGGGCCGGCGACGAGGTAGCCTCATGGTTCGGTGACGAAGATGCCGAGCGCCGGCGCCAAATGGATCAGCATCGTGGCAAAGGGCCGAAGGGCTATACCCGCTCCGACAGCCGCATCCAGGAAGATGTCAGCGACCGTCTGAGCGATGACGGGGCACTCGACGCTTCCGACATCGAGGTCTCGGTCACAAGTGGCGAGGTTCAGCTCAGCGGTTTCGTCGAGACCAAATGGGCGAAACGCCGCGCCGAGGACCTGGCGGAAAACGTCTCCGGCGTTAGCCACGTCCAGAACAATATTCGCCTTCGAGGCGCCGGTTCGTCCGGGGGAACGTCCGGCTGGAACCCGGGCGGAAGCAATCAAAATCTCTGATCAGATAACGGCGGGGCTCGGTCCCGCCGTTATTCCGTTCATCGTGGCCGCTGCCTTGGTCTCCGAACGTGCGGCGCGCACAAGAAAATTGAGCATGCGCGCTTCCTCCACCCGTAGCTCAGGGTTTGCGCGTCCGCGGCGGCGCAGCTGTTTGGCGGAGACAGCAGAGCCGGTATCCGCGAGAGCGATGACATACGGATGGATGTAGCTTTTGCGGCAGATAGCCGGCGTGTTGCAGAGAGCCGCGGCAGCCGCCTCGCACATCGTTTTGACGGTCGGGCGCTCGCCTCTCTCCAGTGCTTCGCGTGCTGCCGTGAAGGCGGCAACGCTGCCCGCCCAAGTCCGGAACGTCTTGGCCGAAACCGAGAAGCCGGCAATCTCCGCCAGATAGCGGTTGAGACGCCCCGAGTCGACCGGGCGCAGGACATCGTTGTCGTCCCTCCACACGAAGAGCTGCCGTCCCGGCAGGTCGGCGATGTTCTCGAGCAGGCGCTGCAGTTTCGGGCGCCGCAGCCGCCGCTGCACGCGTTTGCCTCCCTTGGCGATAAACCGCAGCTCTATGTAACCGTCGAGGAGCCGCAAATGGCGTTTCAACAGCGTCGTCGCGCCATAGGTCGAATTCGCCTCGACATAGGCGGGACTTCCGGTTCGCAGATGCGCTTCGTCGAGCAAGGCGACCAGAGCGGCGAGCACCGTCCGTGCGTCGCCGGCTCCTCCTTCCATGTGGCGGCGGGTCGTGCGCCGGATCCTCGGCAGCGCCTTGCCGAAGAGAAGGAGCTGAGCGAACTTGTCGCCGCTCCGCTGCACCTGCCATTCCGTGTGATAGCGGTATTGCTTTCGACCGCGCGCGTCATAGCCGGTCGCCTGCAGGTGCCCGTTCTCGTCCAGGCAAATCCACACGTTCTCGTAGGCCGGCGGCAGGCCCAGCGATGCGATACGGGCCTTCACGACGGGGTCGGTCAGGATCGAGCCGTCCGGCAGCCGGTAGACGAACCCCTTGCCGGAGCGTTGCCGCCTGATGCCCGGCACCGAATCGCTGACATAGACGAGCCCGCTTTCCTTCGCGGGACCTTCGCCTGCCGCTACATCGCGCCCATTGCGGCTGCGCCCGGCGCCGGATCGATCACGCATCGCCGCCGCATGGCGGGCCGAATTGGAACTGACTTGCAGCGGCATGGACGGGGTCTTCCTTCAGGCGGTGAAATTTCGATCGCAGACTAACGCCCTGCCATGCGGGTCGGGTTCCATGCCGGATGCGCCGCCGGATCGATTTCCTCGGCGAAGCCCGCATTGGCAGCGGAACATTATCGGCCGCAGGTGGTTCCATCGGCGCATCAATGTGCTGAAGCGGCCTTTGTGTTTTCAAAGACGCACGGCGATGTCGTTCCAGAGGAAGACGCGCGATGCGGAAAGCGTTGAAAGATGCGGTGGTGGTGATTACCGGAGCCTCGTCCGGAGTCGGACAGGCGACGGCGGAGGAATTTGCCCGGCAAGGTTCGAGACTCGTGCTGGCCGCGCGCGACGCGGTGGCGCTGCAAAAGGTGGCGCGCACCTGCCGTGATCTCGGGGCGGCTGTGCTGGTCGTGCCGACCGATGTCACCGATGCGGATGCGGTCAGGGACCTGGCAAGAAAGGCCTTGAGCTTCGGCAAAATCGACGTCTGGTTCAGCAATGTCGGCGTCGGCGCGGTCGGCCGCTTCCAGGAAACGCCGATCGAGGCTCACGAGCAGGTCATTCGCACGAACCTGATCGGGCACGTCAACGATGCGCATGCCGCCATTCCCGTCTTCCTGAAGCAGGGCCACGGCACTTTCATCAACATGATCTCGCTCGGCGGCTTTGCCTCGACACCTTTTGCGGCGGCATACAGTGCCAGCAAGTTCGGCCTCCGAGGCTTTTCCGAAGCGCTGCGTGCCGAACTCGCCGATGAACCCGACATTCACATCTGCGATGTCTATCCAACCTTCATGGATACGCCCGGCGTCGCGCATGGCGCGAACTACACCGGCCGCAGGCTCAGCGTTCCGCCTCCAGTCTATGATGCGCGCCGGGCCGCCCGCGCCGTCGTCCGCCTGGCGCAATATCCACGCAGCGCCGTCACCGTCGGCGTCGTCGCCGACCTGGCGCGGCTCGCGCATTTTCTCGCCCCCAATACGACCTCCCGCCTGCTGGCCCGCCTGACCTCGTCCTATCTCAGGCGAGCGCCGCGCGCCGAAAGGAGCAACGGCAACCTGTTCAGGGCCCCTGCAAATCCCGGCGGCATCGAAGGCGGGTGGCGTTCGGAGCGCAGAGTTCCAATCGCCGCCGTTGCGGCCGCGGCCGTCGTTGGCCTTGCGCTCGCGGCGGTGATCGGCGGCGTACCCCGCACCTCGTATCGACGGCACTGAAGGCTCGCTTGCCGGGCACAGAGCGCGTTCGACAACAGTGGAGGGATCTCGCAATGAAGGCTCTGACTTGGCACGGCAAGGGCGACATTCGGTGCGAGAGTGTTCCCGATCCGATAATCGAGGACCAGCACGACGCCATCATCAAGGTTACTGCCTGCGCGATCTGCGGCTCCGATCTGCACATCTTCAACGGGCTGATACCGGCGATGGAGCATGGCGACGTCGTTGGTCACGAGGCCATGGGCGAGGTCGTCGAGGTCGGCAGGGCTGCGACGAAGCTAAAGGTCGGAGAGCGCGTCGTGGTGCCCTTCACCATCGCCTGCGGCGCGTGCTTCTTCTGCCAGCGGGGCTTCTACTCCGCCTGCGAGCGAACCAATCCCGACCGGGAGAAAGCGATGAAGATGTGGGGCAATTCGCCCTCGGGCCTGTTCGGCTATTCACATCTTCTCGGCGGCTACCGCGGCGGCCAGGCCGAGTATCTGCGTGTGCCGCACGCCGATGTAGGGCCGATCAAGGTACCGGAGGAACTCACCGACGAGCAGGTCCTGTTCCTCTCGGATATCTTTCCGACCGGATACATGGCTGCCGAATTCTGCGGCATCGAGCCGGGCGACACGATCGCCATCTGGGGCTGCGGGCCTGTCGGCCAGATGGCGATCCGTTCGGCCTTCCTGCTCGGGGCGGAACGGGTGATCGCCGTCGATACGGTTCCCGAGCGGCTGCGGCTTGCGGAAACGGCAGGCGCGGTCACGCTCGACTACATGCAGGAGGATATCTACGACCGCATCATGGAGATGACCCATGGGCGCGGCGCGGATGCCTGCATCGATGCGGTGGGGACGGAGGCCGACAGCCGGGCAAGCCTCGATTCCCTCGTCGACCGCGTCAAGGTCGCCACCTACCTCGGCACCGATCGTCCGCATGTGCTGCGCCAGGCGATCCACTGCTGCCGGAATTTCGGTACGGTCTCCATCGTCGGAGTCTATGGCGGCTATCTCGACAAGATACCCTTCGGCTCGGCGATCAATCGGGGGCTGACCTTCCGCATGGCGCAAACACCCGTTCAGCGCTACCTGCCCTTGCTGCTCGATCGCATCCGCAAGGGCGAGATCGATCCCTCCTTCGTCATCACCCACCGGGGCTCCCTGGACGACGGGCCAAACCTTTATCAGACATTCAACAAGAGGGCGGACGGCTGCGTGAAGGTTGTCCTGAAACCTTGAACGGAAGATGTCGCTATCCCGCCTCGGCGTGATCAGAATTCCAGGATCGCATAGGGCCGGCCAGTCGGCTTCTCCACATGGGCGGCGACATTGAAGACGGGCGCGCCGCCTGGCGTCGTGCCCTTGTAAGTGCCCTTGTGAGCGTGGCCGTGGACGACGGCGCTGACGTGGAACCGGTCGATTGTTTCGGCGAAACGAGAGGAGCCGAGGAAGGGATAGATCTCTTCCGGCTCTCCCGCAACGGTCTCGGCGATCGGCGCGTAGTGGAGCACGACCACGGAGTGCTGGGCACTGGTTTTTCGCAGGGCGTTTTCGAGGCGCATCGCTTCGTCGACGGTGGCGGAAACCATCGTCTTCAGGGCTGTTTCGCCGAAAGAACCGAGCATGTGACGCCCGAAGCCGCCGACAAATCCTTTCGTGCCGGCAAAGCCGATGCCGGCGATCTCGACCGCCTGCCCATCAAGGAGGTGGACACCTGCCTTCATGAGGATCGACGAGATCTCCTCGACGGCATTGCATTGGTGGTCGTGGTTTCCGAGAACCGCCACCACAGGGACGGTGCAGTATTTCAGGTCGGAGGCGAGAAGCTCCGCCTCGGCGGGCTTGCCGAGATCGGTCAGGTCGCCGGCGATCACCAGCACATCGGCGACTTTCGACACTTCCGAAAACAGTTCCGCATAGGAGACCGAACCATCCTCTTTCATGTGGAGGTCGGCAACCGCGGCCACCTTCAGCTTGTTGCCCATGGTAACAACTCCCTATTTTCCTGTCCGCATCTCGAGGTCGCCGCCGACGTCGGCAAATCCCCATTCGGTCACGTCGATCTCGTAATCGCGCCGCGAGTACATCCTGCCGCGGCAAATCTTCGTCTGGGGCAGCGGCAAGTCCCGCTGGGCCGCCAGCCGGCTCAGCAGCTCGTCCATCAGCCACAGGGGAACCCTGTCGCGCTCAGAGGGGTAGATCCACCGGAAATTGAGGAGATGGATCAGCAGCACCTCCCAGTGCGCTTCCATATATTCGAGCAGCCGGCGCCAATCGATCCGGTCGTGGGTCTTTAAAATCGTGTGGGCGACGTCGGCACCGTCGTAGCGCTCGCGAAGCTGGATGAAGGATTTCGACCAGACCAATTCGGTCGGAGCGACGATCGACACCGGGGACGCGCTGATCTCCACCGGCAAGGCATGTTCGAACCATGCATCGTTGACGAGCATGGTGCCGTTCGGCGAGGCGAAGATGACGTCGAAGAAGAACTTGCCCTTGTAGACCTTTCCGAGCCACCGGTCGTCCTCGATTTCGACCGAGTAACCGCGCGACTTGAAATGCTTGAGGATGCGGGTGTAGTCGCCGGCCTTGCAGAACACGTCGAGATCCTTCGTCGGCCTTGAAATGCCGGTATAGGCGCTGACGGCGAAGGTGCCGGCGATCAGGAAGGGGATCTTGCATTTGACGAGCTCGGCTATGGACGTGGCGACGAAGGCCTCGGCCTTCTCGTCGACGAGTTGCGGCAGGGCAAGGGGAGCGCGGGTCGTTCGCGGCGACTTCGACTTCGGTGGCATTGCCGATGGCATGCTTTCTCTCCTGCGAAGGAACACCTACGACAACACCCGAGAACTCGGCTAGGTTCCGCAGCATCGAGGCGAACGCTGCCGGAAGTGCTGTGGGAGAGATGAATTCACGGGCGCAGCCGCAACCGGCCGCGCCCGCAGTCAATGTCGAGCGTTAAAGTGCCGGGGGGCGATAGCGTTCACGCTCGCGCTGAACCTCATCGAGGCTCAAGGGCGCGGAGGCCGCGTCGAAAGTGCTCCAGCCTTCTTCGGTGTAGGCGCGCCTGCGAACCGAGGTGTCGACGGCATGACGGTTCCTGAGGATGGCATCGGCTTGCGGGACCAGCGCCTCGTCGACCTTGGCCACCACCAGCGTGCCGCCCCGGCGCACGCCCTCTGCGTAAAGATGCGCGTCCTCCTCCGGTATGCCCGAATCCGTCAGCGAACCGATGATGCCACCGGTGGCGGCACCCGCCACCGCTCCGGCGATGGCACCCGCGGCTGTCGATGCGAGCCAACCGGCAGCGACGACAGGCCCGACGCCCGGTATGGCCATCAGCCCCAGCCCGGTCAGGAGGCCGACCGCGCCGCCGCCGGTCGCACCCAGCCCTGCACCGACGCCGGCGCCTTCTGCAGCCCCGGAACTCTCGCCCGAATAGCGATCGCCGACATTATTGGCGACCAAGCTGATATCCTCCGACGGAATGCCGGCTGCCTCCAGGTCGTTCACCGCCTGTCGAGCGTCATGGTAGTCGTCGAAAAGCCCTGCCACAGTTCTCATCTTCTTCTCCCTTTCTGTAGCGCTGGAAACGGAAGCGAGCAGATTTCCGCCCGTTTCCGACCGAAATCATCGTGACCTAGAGCGCGGTGACGTTGCCCTGGTAATCGAGAGAAACGGCAACGGACTTGCCGTCCTTCATCGCGGTTGCACGCCAGATTCCCTGGTCGTCGAGCTTCAGCCCCGTGACGTCGGCGTAACCGGCTCCCTCGATCCGCTCGCGCGCCTGGTCTTCCGTAAAGCTGTTCTTGCCTGCGACGGGAGCTTCGGGGTTTTGAGTGCCGGGCGTGGCGATCGCCGGTGTGCTTCCGCCCGAGGTTGCCGACTGCCCAAAGGCCGGCATTGCGGCAGCGCTTAAAAGCACTGCAACGCCAAAGATCGTGATTTTCATAGCCTTTCCTCTCTCGGGGATCGTTTCCCGACCAACCAAACCGGCCGGGCATGGTTTGGTTCCGCGGTGTACTCGAGCGACGATCGAGCGCGGCAAGAGGAGTAGAATTGCGGAACTTTCTTGCGATTTTCCGGTTGCACGCTCCCGTGAACCGAGATCTTCGAGGAGAGCGCAATGGCTACCAACATGAAGGACGGCAAGGCGCCCAAGAGTTCCAGTGGAAAGCACGGCGGAAACCGCGCCGGCGACCAGGCCAAGAGAGACGCGGTCAAGAAAGACGAGGTCAAGAAGAGCAGCCAGGCGGCCGGCAAGGACCCGCAGCGGGGCAAGCGCTGAGGAGCACCAAACAAAAAGGCCGGGCTCAGCCCGACCTTTCATCGCCACCTCCCGCCGCTGCCAGTACATCCGTGGTCAGCGGCGAGAGGGACAGTAAGGGCAGTGTAGGCGGCGATTGTTACAGTGGCAAGACGATCAAAAGGGTGAGGGTGTTTGGTGAGTACAGCTTCAGCCAGAGAGCTTCCACCGGGCGCCTCACGGCTGATCGCCCGAGGAAGAGACGTAACAAATGGTGATCCCGGCGCGATTCGAACGCGCGACCCCCAGATTAGGAAACCGCTTTAAAGCCTTGTGCTGCCAGGCGTAGAGCCTTCCATGTCGCATCCATGTTGCAGTCACGCGAGAAAGGCGCGCTCAGCTGCTGCCATTTCGTCGGCGTCATCGTCCTTCGGAAATAAGTGCGAATAGCGGTCCATGGTGAGCGCGATCGTCGAGTGTCCCATGCGCTCTTGAACGATTTTCGGTGTCAGGCCGAGTCCGCCGTCTTCCTTGCGGTTGATGCACCAACTGGCGAAGAAATGGCGAAGGCAGTGCATCCCGGTATATTTCGGCGCAAGCACGGGCTTTCCCTTCTCGTCAACCTCTCCAGTGTCAATAGCGACGCCGGCAGTGATCCAGGCCGGATGAAGCCCGCGCCGAAGAATGTTGTTCAACTGCTCAACCTTGCCCTGACCGTTCGGGAATACGAGTTCAAGAGCCTTAACCTTCTGGCCCGCGTCATCGACCTTGCCGGTTTCGCGTTTCGGGCATGACAGTCTCCACTCACGCAAGGCGTTGATCACCATTGGCGGCGCCGGGACCGTCCGCTCGCTTGAGTGAGACTTGGGCCGGCCGATATCGTTGAACCGATCCGCCCGTTGGTGAACGCGAATTTGTCCCTTGTCGAAATCGATATCCTGCCATCGGAGGCCGCGGAGCTCGGAAGCTCTGAAGCCACAGAAGGCCGCCGTCAGGAAAAGAGGCCTCCAGCGGCCCGAAATCACGCCGATCAGCGCCTTGACCTCATCACGGGCCGGGATGTCGACGCCGATCTTTAATCGCCCTCTCTGGCGCTTCTCCTGCCGTTTCTCACCAGAGCCGCGCTGTCCTTTCATGTCCCTTACGACGCTCCGGGCGACGAGTCCGCGCTCCTGGGCGTCAGCAATCAGTGAGCCGAGGCTCACCAAGATCTTTTTGACCATGGCCGGTGATCGGTCAGCTTCGCGCAACTGGTCTTCAAAAGCCCTCACCTTCGCAATCGACAGGGCCGGCAGCTTCGATGCGCCGAGGAAGGGAACGATGTGCATTCGAAGGTGGCGCTCATAGTCATCGATCGTCGCGCGCTCGAGACCGGAGGCGCGGGCGCTAGCGAGCCACAGCTTACCGGCTTCCTCTACTGTGGCGCTGGCACTGTCGGCAACGTGAACGCCTTCCCGGATCTCTACCTTTGCCGTAGCGGCGAATGCATCGGCATCCTTCTTCTTCGTGAAGGTCTTCAGCCGGCGCTTGCCCGCTGCATCGAGGTAGTCGACGACCCAGGCGGATTTCTCCTCGCCCTTCGGGGTGGTCCAGGTGCGCTTACGGACGGACATGATCAGGGTCCAACGTTGAGTTTTCGACTTATGGAAAAAATACTGCAAGCAGAACGGGGACAGATCAACGGCAAAGTCGCGCAAAGTCGCGCCCGTTACGCACAGGCCGTCATGAAAGAATATGCAAAAAAATCAATGCATTAAGTAAAATGAGGCGCCTGCATTTGGGAAAAGCCTGCGAAACCCCTTTCTTTAGCGTCTATTTTTGCGGCTAATTACATCCACGTACAAATCACTGAGATTCTGTACCGAAGAAAGCGGCAGGGCTGCCTCTGGTTTGGCGACTTCGAACAGCCCCGCCACCGTTTCCAACACCAACGATGGGAGATCCACCGTCGTGCCGACATCTGTTATTCACGAGTCCGCCTCCGCGAGCAAGACAAAACCCAATCCCGAGATCGTCTATGGCGTCCATGCGATTGCCGAGGCTGTGGATGAACCGGACCTTCGCCGCGTCTTCTACATGCTGCAACAGGGCCAAATCCCTGGCGCCCGAAAGATCGGCCGCCGCTGGGCTCTGAGCCTCCGCGTCTTCCGTCGCGAAATGCATGGAGATGCGGCATGAAGACGAATCCCACACCCATCAATCGAACCGACCTGGCCGCAACCTGGCCGCCGACCGCAGCCGTCGCAAAGTCTGCGGGGCATAAGCAGATGTCTCCGATGGCGGCAATCAGGCTGAAGTGCCTCGACTGCAGCAGCGGCCAGCCCTCAGAAGTCCGCGCGTGTGAGGCGGTAAATTGCCCACTGTGGGCATTTCGAGCGGGTATCCATCCCTACACCGCCGCGAAGATGAAAAACGGCTCCGTGGAGCAGGATTTCAAGGAAAGCGAGGCCGCATGACCTGCTACCACCCCGACAACGAAAGCGTCACCCTGGCCGCTCAATGGCTCGCCGATCAAGCGCAGCCACCGCGGCCAATCATCCCTGCCTTGCGGGAGCGGTTCAATCTTAGCGCCCTCGAGGCAACCGAGGCGGCCGCGATGTCCGATCGGTTCCGGATGCTTAGGAGAGTGTTCGGATGAGCAAGGGAAAGAGGCATAAGCGAACTGCCCCGTCAGATCGGTTCTTCCAGATGCATGTCTGGCTCCTGAACTCCGCGGCCTGGAAAGCGACCACTCCGTTTGAGAGGGCCCTCTATTTCGAGCTTAAGCAGCTCCATAACGGTCAGAACAACGGTGACATCGCTCTTTCGCATCGTGAAGCGGCAGTGCTCATAAACTGCAGCAACAAACCTGTCGCCGCGGCCTTCAAGGGATTGATCGAGAAAGGCTTCATCAAAGTCGCGACACGCGGTTCATTTCAATGGAAGAACCGGGCGCCAGGGCGGCGATCCACCCGCTGGATCTTGACGGAATACCCTGTCGACGTTCCCGAGCGCTCGCTGGTAGCGACGAAGGAATTCATGCGGTGGAAGCCGGAAGAAAAACAACGGTATGCCGAGAGCACACCATTGGTATGCCCTAAGCACACCATCGACGACGCAATGGTATGCCGAGAGCACACCATAAAGGCTGGAGTGTATGCCCATGACACACGATAAGCCCTGTTTTTCGACCATCATGGTATGCCCACAGCACACAGTATCTAGTCTAGCCACATCATGCGCCGGCATAGGCGGTCCGGAGGTGCAGCATGCGTGATCGCGATCTTCCGCTCTTCGCTTGGCAGCCTCCCTGCAAGCTGATCGCCTTCCCGATGGCCAATCGCGTCGGCAAGATCCGGGATGTTGCGAGAAAGCTCGCCGAGAAGACCACCGAGCGCCATGCCGGATACTACGCGAAGCAGGTCACCGACGGTCTGACCGCCCATTTCGATCGGCTGGGGATTCCGCCGCATGAACGAGATCAGCAGATCGATGCGTTCTGGACGAAGGTCGAGCAGGAGGTGCTTCGCCTGACCTATCAGAGCTCCGGCGCCGGCAGCCATGACCCGCGGGGTGCCGCATGACAGACAAGCACCTCGCCGCCCTCGGATGGGCAATCATCCATAATTCGACCCGGGAAGCCTTTAGACGGTCGACGGGGGAAGACATCGCCCCCGCCCTCGATCGATATCGGCAATGGCTGGAGCAGAATATCACCGGTCCGTGCAACGCTTGTGCAACGCAACCCCGAGACGAAGCGGAGGCCGCATGAACATTCACGCGCCAGCCGACTCCGATATCCTCACCGGCACCAAGGCTATTGCCCGCTTCCTCGGGATGTCTCCCAGACAGATCTCGTGGCATGACGAGCAAGGCAACCTTCCGACCTTCCGGATAGGCAGAACAGTGGCAGCCCGTAAGAGCACTCTCCTGCAGTGGGTACAGGATCAGGAGAAAGAACAGGCTAGACGAGGTGCGAAGAAAAGGGCTGACTAGGGTCTTCGGGGCAAGGGGCTTAATCCGATATGAAACTTCAGCTTGTTGCGGCTCTCATACTTTCCCTTCCGACCGTTGTTTCTGCACAGGAACAGAAGCGACGCATCCCAAGGTACCATTACTTCCACTGCACTGCCGTGCACCGGATTTTAGCGGAGGCCTACAGGCACGCAGGCAACAAGGTCTCAGAAGCAGCCCAGAGGGTGAAGGCAGACCGTCACTACCAGGAAGGCAAGAGAGACTTGATTGAAGTGGGTAAGGACCCTTCGGAAGCTGAAGGAAGGGTGCAGAAATTCGTCGATGACATCATTGGAAAGCTGCAGGCAGACCCTAAGCTAATCCGGGTTTATGTCTTTGGATGCCATGAGGACAAAAAGGCCTAACCGCCTGTATTTTCTGCCCTCTCCCCGGAGATCGTCCAGAATTCCGGACGAATTCCCATTGCTTAGGCCTGTAACATTGCCTAAAATGTAACATAGCTAAAGCGACGTTACACAAGGGGATACAGCAATGAAGGTTTTCGGCTACGTCAGAGTGTCGACGAGCGAGCAGGCAGCGAACGGCGACAGCTTGGAAACCCAGAAGGCCAAGATCACCGGCTACGCGATGATGCAGGGCTGGCAAGTCTCGGAGATCTTCGTCGAGGGCGGCGTCTCAGGCTCGGTTCCTCTTGCCGATCGGCCGCAGGGCAAGCGTCTCCTGGGCGTCGTCGAGAAGGGTGATATGGTCATCACTCCCAAGCTTGATCGCATGTTCCGTTCTGCCTCGGATGCCCTTGGTACGCTTGAGGAATTGAAGGCTCAGGGCGTCGGACTGGTTATGATCGACCTCGGCGGCGACGTCACCGGCAACGGTATCTCCAAGCTCGTCTTCACCATCCTCTCTGCCGTGGCCGAGAACGAGCGGGAGCGCATCCGCGAGCGTATCCGGGAAGTGAAAAGGCACCTTGCTGCACAGGGAATTTACGGCGGTGGCAAGGCGCCCTATGGGTACGACGTCATAGATGGCAGGCTCGTGAAAAACCCCCTCCAGCAGGCCTCTCTTCAGGAAATGAGGGACGCCAGGGCCAAGGGTGAGAGCTTCCGGAAGATCGGCGAAACCCACGGGCTGCAGGCGATGACGGTGAAGCGTATCCTTGACCGTACCATTGACCAGCAGTAGAATCAGAGCCTCGTGAAACGTATCTCTACGTGTTGATACGGGCCTATCCGTAGGGCCTATTCCCGCCATTGAAGTGCCGACGAAACCCAGTCATTTCTGGGTTTATGAGCACAAATCGAACCCAGATTGATAGCAACTCCACTCGCAATCGCTCTGCGATTTCAAACGGATCGTGGCTGCTAGAAGGCGTGGACAACCGGAGCGCACTTGGCCGTCGCTTCCGTGACCTGTGCATCAGCTTCGCCGAGGACCTGGGCGGGGCTGCTTCCCTCAATGAACCGCAGCGCGCACTGATCCGACAGGTGGCCGCCGTTACGGTCGAAAGCGAGAAACTGCAGGCCGCCATCGTGCGGGGTGAGTCCGTCGATCCCGAGAACCTTGTGCGGTTGAACAACCTGCAGGCACGGCTGGTGAAGCAACTCGACATCAAGCCCCGTGGGCAGAAACCGAAGCGCAGCCTTGCAGACATCATCGGCCAGGGGGCTGCCGCTTGAACATCCTCCAGGCGATTGATCACCCAGAGCTATTCGAGCCTTGGTTCCGCGGTAAGCGGGACAGTTTCGGCGCGTGGTTCGCATTCTTGGCAGCGCTCTTTGGTTTGGCGATGACCGATGAGCAGTTCGCCGTTTACAAGAATCACACAGGCCGGCAGGAGCGGCCCACGGGAGCGAATAGCGAGGCTTGGCTGGTGATTGGTCGTCGCGGCGGCAAGTCGTTCGTAGCCGCTCTCGTGGCCGTCTTCCTGGCGTGTTTCTTCGACTACCGGCCTTATCTGGCACCGGGTGAGCGCGGCACGATCATGGTCATCGCTGCGGACAAGAAACAGGCCCGGGTGATCCTTCGCTATATCGCCGCGATGCTGAATGGCATCGAAATGCTGAAGGAAATGAAGGCGCGTGAGACCGCCAACGGCTTCGATCTCGACAATGCGGTCAGCATCGAAGTCGGCACAGCTTCATTCCGGTCCAGCCGCGGCTACACCTATGTCGCCGTTCTGTGCGATGAGATCGCCTTTTGGCGAACCGACGATGCGGCCGAGCCCGATTTCGCGATCTTGGACGCTATCCGGCCTGGCATGGCGACAATCCCGAACGCGATGCTGTTGTGCATGTCGTCGCCCTACGCTCGAAAAGGGGCTCTCTGGGATGCCTTTCGTCGGTTCTATGGCAAGGACGGTACTCCGCTCGTCTGGAAGGCGACAACGCGGGAAATGAACCCCAGCATCCCTCAATCGCACATAGATCGTGCGCTCGAGCGTGATCATGCATCGGCAATGGCCGAATACATGGCCGAGTTCCGGTCGGACATCGAGGCATTCGTTACCCGCGAAGTCGTCGAGGCTTGTGTGTCGCCCGGTGTCCATGAGCGTCCGTTCGTCCGCGGCACGAAGTACAAGGCCTTTGTCGACCCCTCGGGCGGCTCAAACGACAGCTTTACGATGGCCATTGCCCACCGAGAGGACGGTCGGATCGTTCACGACCTGACCCGGGAACGCAAACCGCCTTTCTCTCCCGAGGCGACGATCGCCGAGTTCTGCAAGACCCTGAAGGATTACGGCATCACGGAAGTGCATGGCGACCGTTACGGCGGGGAGTTCCCGCGGGAGCATTTCCGCAAGCATGGGATCGGCTATCGCCTCAGCGATAAGCCCCGAACCGACCTGTACATCGAACTCCTGCCGAACCTGAATAGCGGCAAGGCCGATCTCCTCGACAGTCCGGCCCTCGTAAACCAGATCGTCGGCCTCGAGCGCCGCGTCTCCCGTGGCGGCAAGGAGTCAATCGACCACGCGCCGGGAGGGCATGACGACCTGGCCAACAGCGTGGCCGGCGCGGTCTGGCTTTGCGCCGAAGTGAATAAAGCTCCGACTGCCTTGTTCGGCACCTATGACGGTTCCGCCGGCACTCAACGAAACTTCTACCACTCAACCGCGAGGTAAACCGACATGGCAATACCGACCAACTTGGAAGAACTGCAGACCGCTCGGACCGCTGCCGGCGCCCGATACTCGGCTGCAATCGCCGAACTCCAGGATTCGCTGATCGAGCTCGCCGCTTACGACGTGGCGCTTATGAATCGCAATGTCTCAGGGAGACAACTCGGCCTTTATCAGACGTTTCACGGCATCGCCGACGACGTGCCTCTGTCGCTCCGTCATCCCCAGTTCGGCACCTACTATCCGGACTGGCGTGGCCAGGTGAAGTCATTGGCCGATCAGGTCATCAGCAACGTATCCGCCTAAAGGAGCACGCCCATGAATAGCCGCTACCATATGATCACCAGCCGATACCGCGACGAATGGCGCAAGGATGTCGGCATGAACCGCATCACCGCCTCGGTCGACGCGCCCATCATGGCCATCGAACGGCTCGAGACCAAGCTTGCCGATCTGCGGAAGTCCAACCGATTCTCTCCCGCCGGTTTGATGGAAGAGATGAAGGCGTTCGCCGGCAAAGATGCCGCACCAGTCATCCGCAAGGCCGGTCACGTCGTCGACGATTTCCGTCGAGGCTTTGACCAGTCCAAGGCCAATCTGAAGGTACCTAAACCCGACAAGTCGGATGTAGCCGGCGCAATCCTGCGGATGGATGTCCGTAACTGGTTGAAATCGCTCAATCGTGGCGAGCTTGCAGCCGTGCTTATGGCGAAAGACGCTCCGGAAGAGGTCCTTCTGGCCGCCTATGAAGTGCCGCCGGCAATGATCGGCGCCGACAAGAAGTTCATGGATGACGTCCAGGAAAAGCTTATCGAGATCCATCACGCGCCTGTGTTGAAGCAGATTGATGACGTCAGCGAGGCGGTCACGATCGCAAACAACGTGGTCCAGGTCACGCTGATGGACATGGCTAAGTGCCTGATGTTCGACCAGCGGGATAGAACCTTCCGGGACTGGTTCGATCACGTCTCCGTTGAAGTGGATCGCCAGGTTGAGGCCGAGCGACTGCAGAAGCAGCAGACGGGCGAATCATTCGCGCGATCCGCGGCGCTCAAGCCCTCGGATGAGGAACAGCGCAGATCGGCACTCAACGAGCGGCGCATTGAGGCCCTCAACACCAGGGCTTACGAATACCATTCGGATACCGGGGCGCTCGTTTACAACGACCCCGAGCTCAACGCAGCCTAAGCGAGGGGATCGGGCATGACCGAGGCGACACTGGGTTTCCGTATTGATAGCTCGCAGGCATCGTCTGCCGCTGCCGATCTGTCGAAGCTGTACGCTGCGGCCGAAAAGATGGAATCGGCCGCGGATAGCCTCACGTCGTCGGCTGGGGCTCTTGCCAATGCTCTCAAAAAGGTCGGCGACGAGACGAAGAAGGTGCCGCCGGCCGCCAAGCCCTTCGTGCAACAGGATGAGCACGTCCGCGCCTTCCGCGAGGAAGTCGAACGGCTGACGATGAAGTATCAGCCCTTGGCCGCCGCCGGTAAGCGATACGAGGCAACCGTAAGCGAGATCCAGCGTGCCCATCGGATGGGTGTCATCAGCGCGCAGCAGATGACGAACGCGCTCGATCGGGAACGGATGACGTATGAGCGGCTGAAAACGTCGGCCACGACGGCCGGCGCTGCCGTGAAGGCGGCGAATGCGTCCGCTCCTATGGGCGGCCAGAACTTCAACTCCGCCAACATAGCCGCACAGCTTCAAGACGTCGCAATCACGTCGGCAATGGGCATGTCGCCGCTCCAGATCGCTCTGCAGCAGGGCACGCAGATGGCCGCTGTCCTGGGCCCAATGGGAGCGACAGGCGTTGTCAGTGGGCTCGGGGCTGCTTTCGCATCGCTCATTAATCCGGTCTCCCTAGCCACGATGGCCTTTGTCGGCGCTGGCGCGGCTGCGCTCCAGTATTTCTCGACGGCCGAAAGCGGCGCCGACTCGATGGAAAAACTGCTGGATCAACAGGTGGACGCCATTGCGCGTGTCCGCGACCTCTGGGGCGAGGCAGCAGACCAGCGCAGCCGATACGGTCGCGACAGCACCGCTGGCGCATCGTTCAACCTGGAAAACAACATCACGGCGCTCTCCAAGCGGCTGCGCGAGGGCATCGATGACGGATCGATCGGCGCCGCCATTACCGCCGCGATCAACAGCAACCGCGATCTTGCTGGGCTCACGGCTCGTCAGTTCCGCGGCACGACGCTGTTCAAACAGTTGCAGGTCGATCTCGGGGATCTTCACAAGGAAGCTCTTCGCGGCTCGCCCGTTGTGCTTGAGCTCATCCAGAACCTGGAGGCATTCGGGCAAGCAACGAACAACAGCGGGCTCAAGGCTATGGCGGCCGAAGCGGTCGCAGCCTTGCAGCCCTTCAAGCAGTTGGCCGAAGCCATCCGCGAAGCGGAGATCGAGCGCCGCCGTCTGTTCGACGATCGCGGGCCCAACGGCATGCTTTTGTCGCAAGGCATGACCAACCGCGCCGACATGGGCAATCTCGCTCTGTACGAATCCCAAAAGCAGGCCGAAAAACGGATTGCCGAGAAAAGAGAGCGACAGGATTACCTGAACCGCCTTCTCGATCGCGGTTCTTCCGGTTCCTCCGATCTTTTCGGACCCGCCACCAAAGGCGCCAACGACCTTTCCGCGGCGATCACCAACGTGGAAGCGGCCTACTCGGGCACCATCGACGTGACGCAGAGCCTCGCTATTGCCCAGTTCAAGCAACTCTCTGCCATGGAGCAGTCGAGTGCCAAGCTTCGCGCCGCAAAAAGGGATCTGGCAGACATCAGCATGGCGCTGAAGGAAGCCGCGAATATCCCGCCGTTTGAAATCTTCGGCGACAGCGTGACCAGAAAGGCCGGGGCCGAAGCCATTGCGGAAGCCGCCACCAATATCGAAAAGCTCTTCGCCGCGATGAAGGATGGCGGCGCTACGGCGCAGACCGTGCATGAGGCAATCGAGATGATCCGCCAAAGCCTCAAGGCAATGGGCGGCGATGCTGCCTGGGTTGACCTTCTCATTGACAAGTTTGTCGCCGGACAGATGGAGGCACTGCGGCTTGCTGGTGTCATTCAACAGGCTTCCCGGTCGGATGGCGGGGCTTTCTACAGCGACGGCACGCCGGTCCCCGCCGCGGCAATTGCCCCAGCCTACCGGACGCGGAGCTATCTGGTCGATCAGTCCGACATGGACACGATGTACCAGACCCTCGGTTACCAGATCAGCGGTGCCCGTGCGGCTGGCGGCCCTGTAACCGCCGGCGGGACTTACTTGGTCGGGGAGGAAGGGCCGGAACTGCTTGCGATGGGCGGTTCCGGCCACGTCTCCAGTGCAGGGGCGACGGCGTCAATCCTGGCCGGTGGACGCGACTCGTTGTCTCTCATGGAGGGGCATCTCTTCGACATCGTGCAGGAGCTCAGGGTCCACTCCGATTATTTCGAGACTTTCGAGAGCGATAGCCTCGAGATGATCGCTTGTCTCAAGGCCTTGAAGTCGATCGGGAGCGGATCTTCGTCTTACAGTGCGGACTCGGCCTATTCGTCGTCGCGCGGCTCCTACAGCAGTGGTTCTTCCGGCTCGGGAGGCCAAAGCCATCTCGACCCGTACGCGGCCTACTATTTCAACGCGTTCAACGCGGCGCGCAACTTCGCCGGCACGGGCGGTGGACGATACGATCCGGTCGCCGACGCCATGCTGAACGGCAATACCAGCGCTTTGAATGGTGTCAGCCAGGGTCCGGGCTACATGGGCGGAACCTATCTGCAGCGGCTTCAGATCGGCGGCGCGGGCTATGCCCCGACCTTGCTCGATCGGATGAAGCGTCAGGTAGGCTTCGCCACCGGCGGCCAGATCATGCCGGGTGAAGACATGAAGGTCGAACTGTTCAAGAAGCGGGGCGAGCGGGTGATCATTGTCGACGACAGCAAGGTTTCCGACGACCGATCGGGTGACCAGCGGCCGGCCGAGTCCGAGCGGCCTATCAACCTCAGCGTTAACTTCAATGGCGGCGACATGGCAGACGCGCGTTCCCGCCAGGCCATGGCCGATGAATTCCGCCGTGCGGTTCAACAGGCAGTCAGGAGATAGGCATGTCCGAAGCTTTGGTCCGGTCAATCTGTGCCGAGTTCGAAATCGAGATCATCCCGGCGAACGAGTTTCCGAAGCCGGGACAGACTCGAGCCGTCGCGACGATGCGCCGAATCCTCGAGAAGCATGGCGATGGCCATTTGAGGCTCGTCGTCTCCACGCTGGCGGAGACCGAGGGAAATCAATGGCTTATCGAGGAATGCAGCCTTTGGATTTCCGACCTGATTCTGGTCTGTTCTGAGTGGATCGATGAAAACGCTTCGGCGTGGCTTGAACTATGGGACCGTCTTGAACTCGGTTCGATCATGCTCGCCGCGGACCATTTGAGGGGCACCACTCCGGTCAGGCATGCCCTGGCGGCCCTGATTTATTCCCGCCTCTCTTCGCTGGCCGGCTATGGCCTGTCGAACAAGGATTCCGGATACGGCCTGCGGCAGCGAGCCGGCGTCACGAACAGTCGCAACCGGCGCCTCGAGCTCGGCCGCCAACTGCTCAAGACCCGGGCCCGTCCTCGGCCTAGTCAGTGGAAGGGATATCTTCAGGAGGCGGGACTTTCGTATTTCCGCGCGGTCAATGCCATGCGCCTCGCCAGGGAGGCAGACCAGCAGGAGCGGTCGGCGGCGTGACTGTCGGCGCGAGAGAGTCAGTACTCGCCGCCAGGCTTAAAAAATACGTGTCCGCTGAGGTCAACCACTTTACCGTCTTCGGTCCGGTGCCAAACTAGCGTGGCGTTCATCGGCCACGCACATCCCTTTTGGAGAAACTGCGCAAGACGGGCACTTGGCACGTTCGGGCAGGGTGAAACGACTTTGAACCCCAAGGCTTGAAGGTCACGTTCTACAGCGGCCGCATCACTGCCGGCGGGAAACAGCCTCTGCAAGCGTTTTGTGAGCTCCGGTGAGAAGGACTGTTTTTTCCCCTTGGGAAGTCCACACCCGGGGGTCCACATGTCGCCTTCGTCGTCGGCCGTCAAACTGAGCAGTAGCGGAGGCAGGGGGCGATCGCACTCGCCGATCATCACCATGACCAAGCCGAGAAAGCCGACAAAGCCGACAAGGCAGACAACACAGGCAACGATTAGGCGAAGTGCAGCAGTGGAAATATTCATTCATTTGCCCCAAACGCACTACAACCAAGAGGTCGTAAGGTTCTCATAGTGCACGTTGCAGTCAAGAATTAGGGGATTCGCCTAAACGGGCTACTGAAGCCCCGTGCAGCCTTTTTTCGTCGTCTATGGCTCGATCGATCGCCTCGATGCTCATCTGAAATTCAATCACGCCCTTTGCAGTTGCCACGATCTCCCCTGGCTCCCTATTGCTGGCAACATCGCGTCGACGCTCGACCAATTCCTGACGCAATCTCAGCAGGTTATCGATGTGTTCCTTGCTTCTCGCCACGTCATCTCTCCCATCACATCTGACAACTGCATAGATTGGCACCTCGCGAGCAGCAGGCAACAAAAAAGGCCCCCGCCCGTCCTACTTAGGGGAGCGGTCATTCCTTGAGTTCTCCACATCATGTAACCGCTGCAGGAGATCTCTTATCTTCGCGGGCAGTTGTGGCTTGACTTTGAACACGGGAAGAGATCGGAGGAAATCGACGTTGCGAGCGGTGGCCATTGTCCGCCGGATACGCCTCGCCAAGTTTGTGTGGGGCTTCTTCATGTGGCCCGTCCAAAGAGACAAAACATCCAAGCTGAGTGAATGTTCCGGGCAGCAGATGCCGGCCGCTCAATTCAACGGGATAGACGCGATTTCCCGCCGTTCCTCATCATCCATCGGTAAATCGCTGAAACCTTCTCCAACCGCCCTCCAGAGCCGCTAGACGAGACTTTCCCTGGCCCTTTTGGTGCTATCCTTGAGACACGCTATCTCAGAGAGGACCAATGCATGTGGCTCGAATTGCACGACAGCAATGGACCGATATTCGTCAACATGGACACCGTTACGCACTTCCAGCGGATAGAGGGGCAGCGGCGCACCACTCTCGTCACCTGCGCGACTAAAAGCGGGATCTGCGTCACGCTCCAGGTTAACGAGTCGCCTGACGAGATCATGGGTATGATCGGCGAATATTGACGCAGGTTGACCCGAGCACTTGTGACCAAGGATTGCGGAGCTCGCTTCGGGGAACCTTTTGAGCACTGAGTCGTTATATCAGATCGCTCTACGCATACATGCCCTATGCGACCCCAAAAAGGAGCGAAGAGTCCAAGAGACGACTCCGGCGCCCGTCTAATCAGCGGGCGCTTTGCTTGGAGAGACAAACAAAAAAGGCCGGGAACGCTGGCCCCGACCTTCCGTCATCGCCTCACGCCGCTGCCAGTACATCCGTGGTCAACGACGCGAGGCGTATGAATGCCTCCAATGTAAGCACCGATCGAATTTTAATCAAATCGGAAATCAAGGCGTGACGCTCGGCATAGTCTCCGGCATCGATCCGGCATTGCCACGGCATAGTCATTTTCTGTTTGGAAACAGAGTCTTCCGAAAAGGTGGCGATCGGTCGCGCTGTAGAGGCTGCGATTGGCAAGCGCCAAGGACAGCGGACGGACATTGGACATCCGCAAAATATTGCGGAAGTGAAAGGCACGGAGACGCGCCAAGTCGCTGCTTCCAAAGCGGGCTTTGGCAACCCTGAAACTTACCGCCAAGCCAAGGCCGTCGTTGACGAAGGCATCCCCGAGCTTGTTGAGAAGATGTCCCGGAAATGTGTACGGAATTACGTACACTTTTCAGCCACTCCTACAGCGGAAAAACTCTCTGGCAAGGCTGTTCCGGTGTCTCTATGCCGGCGCGATGCGGGACGGCGGAAATAGGCCTCCTGCAAGGGGATTTCGCGCGGGAAACCACTTATCGAGGATGATCTTTCCGACCGTGCGCCTCATCACAGATCGCCTTTGCCTTTCAGACCCAGCCTCACCCCAGGGCCGCCGCTGGTCGTCTCGCCATCGGCCTGGAATATGACGCCGGCAGCTTCGAGCACGCCCCCTATTGCCTCCAGATTGTTCGTGACAGGGGTCGATCGGCCCGCCTCAAAGTTTCGCACAGTCGACAGCCCGACTTTTGCGCGTTTGGCCAATTCCTCCTGCGAGAGATTTACTAGGGCGCGTCCTGCCCGGCACTGATCAGGTGTAATCACGCGTTCCCTCCAAAACCAATTTCGCTCACCATAACGAAAATCGTTTGACATGAACAGTGGCAACGTATTACGTTATCCATAACGAAAAACGTTACTCGAAGGAGCGACATTATGTTGGAAGCGCTTGCCATCACTGTCTTGGCCTTCGCAGTCGCTTGGTTCCTGCAAGACATCTACCTGGCCTAAGCCGGCCGCCCACTAGTCCGCAACCCGACAATCCGGAGTATCTGAAATGCTTGATCGACCGATTCAGGCAGCCGCCGAAGGCTTGCCGATAAACCGCATCTCCTCAACCGACCTGCGCACGGTCGACGACCGCCTCGGCGCCATCGCCTGCCTGAACGATGCTCTGTTCCTGGCCGCCGCTGCGATCGACGAGCCCCGCCACTGCGACGCGCTGCAGGCTCTGTCGATGCAGATCAACAAGGACATCGCTTCGCTGCGCGACCGCGTCGAAGACCTGCTGGAGATGCTGAAATGAACGAGCTGATATCCGCGCCTATTCCGGCCGAGAACATCCTCTCCAGCAAGTTTCGCGTCCATCCGGTCCTGTCCGACGCGATGGAGCCAACGCTTAAAAGCAACCGCGACTATGTCTTGTTGGCGCCGGTCTCGAGCTACGTCGGTGAAGGTGTCTATGCGATCTTCGACGGGTTCGGGGTGCCTGAGCTGTTCCGCGTCGAGCCCGAGTTCGGCAAAGGCCTGCGTCTCTTCAGAGACAACAAGCGCTACGACAAGGATTACGTGCTGAGCATCGAGAAATTCGAGGAGGTTGTCGTCGCCTTCATGATCGCCGAGATCAAGGTGAAGGATGAACGCTTCCTCAGGGAGGCCAGCCATGCATGACCTTTCGACCGTCCAAGCCCTGATAGATGCCCACCAGGCCGCAATGGAGCGCTTCGACGCCAGTCCGGACGGAACCATACCGGACGACGTCGTAACCCAGATGGACACGACCGCAGCGGCCTTGTGCGCCTACCGGCCAGCAACGCTCGAGGGAGTGCACATCAAGGCCGGATACATGATTAGCTGCTTCGTCTTCGTTGGCGGAGAAGGTGGCGACGCGGAGTTTACCCGAGCGGATCTGATATCCGGCTTCCTGCCGGCGCCGACTGCCTGAACCCAAAGAAAACAGCCGACCCTAGCTCTCCCGCCCGTCCGATGGATTGGGCGGGCTCTTCATGTTGCATTCCATGTCGCATGGAGTCGCCGCAACAGGTTGGTAATCATTGGAAATCAACGCAAATTGTTGCAACCCGATGCAACATGAAAAGCCGCCCTATGTGAGCTTGCGACTTTCTTAAACCATTGAAAATACTGGATTATCTATGGTGATCCCGGCGCGATTCGAACGCGCGACCCCCAGATTAGGAATCTGGTGCTCTATCCTGCTGAGCTACGGGACCACTCGGTATAGACCCATACAAAAGCGAGGCCTTTTCGCCAAGTGTTTTTGCGTTCGAGGCTGGCGATTTGCCGCCGGAGACAGGGTTGCGCGTGGCGAGGGGCGATCGGCGATGCGAAATCATGGGGCTAGCGTCACCGACGGGGTGAATGCTAAGCAGGGGCCGGCGGCGATCGGAGGAGATGCCGCCCTTCCCGAAGCGACATCCATCTGAGACCTGATCCGCACATGTTTATCGGAATCGATTGGGGCGGCACCAAAATGGAAGTCATCGCGCTCGACCGCGATGGCGAGACGCGTGCGCGGCACCGTGTTGCAACCCCGACCAGCGGCTATGACGCGTGCATTCGCGCCGTGGTCGATCTCGTCGCCGCCGCCGAACAGACGGCGGGTCAGCGCGGGTCGATCGGCATCGGCATTCCCGGCAGCCCCAATCCGCGCAGCGGCATCGTCCGCAACTCCAACGCCGTTCTCATCAACGGCAAGCCGCTCGGACGCGACATCGAGGCGGCGCTCGGCCGAGAGGTGCGCCTTGCCAACGACGCCAATTGCCTGGCGGTCTCGGAAGCGGTCGACGGAGCCGGCAGGGATGCGCATGTCGTCTTCGGCATCATCGTCGGCACCGGCCATGGCGGCGGGCTGGCGATCGACAAGAAGGTGCATGCCGGCTACCAGGGCGTCGCCGCGGAGATTGGCCACTATCCGCTGCCGTGGATGCGGCAAGACGAATATCCCGGCCACAAATGCTGGTGCGGCAAGCTCGGCTGCCTCGACATGTATGCCTGCGGCACCGGGCTCGAGCTCGACTATCGTTTGACGACGGGCGTCGACCGCCGCGGCCGCGACATCATCGAGGCTAAACGTGCGGGCGATGCGGCCGCCACCGGCGTCTACAACCGCTTCGTCGACCGGCTCGCCCGCAGCCTCGCCTTGTTGACCAACATCGTCGATCCGGACGTCTTCGTGCTCGGCGGCGGCATGTCCAATGTCGACGAGATTTACGGCGAATTGCCCGATTTGATTACCCGATATCTGTTCGGCGATAGTTTCGAGACGCCGATACGCAAGGCGGTGCACGGCGACAGCTCCGGCGTGCGCGGCGCCGCATGGCTCTGGAAGGACTAGGGTACACACCAGGCTTCGGCCGACAGAGACACGGGAATTTTCAACCCGTATCTCGCGTCCCACTCATCCGAACCGAATAGGACAGCGGAGGCATCATGAATATCGACAACGATCTGCGCCGGATCGCGCAACAGGAAAAAGAGTTGCAGTTCGACCGCTTTGATCTCGACGCGGCCTGGACGCTCGGTTCGACGCTCCGCCGCATGGCGGCAGAGCGCAAGCTAGCCGTGGTCATCGACATCACGCTGTTTTCCATGCAGGTCTTCTATGCGGCGCTCGACGGCGCGACGCCGGACAATCCGAACTGGGTGCGGCGCAAGCGGAACACGGTTTTCCGCCTGTTCAGAAGCAGCTACGCCACCGGTCTCAGTCTTCTCAAGCAGCAGACGACCCTGCAGGCGAAGCTCGGGCTGCCAGATGCCGAGTTCGCCGCGCATGGCGGCAGCTTCCCGATCGTCGTGAAGGGAACCGGCTGCATCGGTGCCGTCACCGTATCCGGACTGCCGCAGCGCGACGACCATACTCTCGTCGTCGAAGCACTGTCCGAACTTCTCGGTGCGGATCACGACGCGCTGAGTCTCGAGAATTGATGGGCGGGCCGATGGAGATTTCATTGCAGGCGAGGGAGCTCGATCGTTGGCTCGGGGAAGCCGCCCTGCCGCTCTGGCGCGACAAGGGATTTGATGCGGCCGGCGGCGGTTTCGTCGAGACGATTGACATGGCCGGCGAACCGACGCGAGCCAATCGCCGCTCGCGCGTCCAGCCCCGGCAGGTCTATTGCTTCGCCGAGGCGGGGCGGCGCGGCTGGCGCGGCGACTGGCGCACCGTCGCCGAAGGCGGACTTGTCTATTTCGATCGCGTCTACCGGCAGCCGAGCGGCTTCTATGGTGCGCTTGCCAATGCGGACGGAGAAATCATCGATCCGTCCTTCGACCTTTACAACCAGGCCTTCGCGCTGCTTGCCTTCGCCTATCTGGCCGAGGTCCTTCCGGAGCGGAAGGCCGAGATGATCGCGCGCAGCGACGAGCTTCGGCACAAGCTGGAAGCCCATTGCAAGCATCCGGTCGCCGGCTTCGAGGAGGACAAGCCGCCGCGCCTGCCGCTTGGCTCCAACCCACACATGCACCTTTTCGAGGCCTGTCTCGCCAGCGAAACAGTCGAGGGATTCGACCGGGTCGCCTGGGCCAATCTCGCCGACGAGATCGCCCATCTGGCGATGGATTGCTTCATCGACGCCGAGACGGGCGTGCTGCGCGAATTCTTCGATCACGACTGGAGGCCATTTCCAGGTGAAAAGGGCCGCATCGTCGAGCCCGGTCATCAGTTCGAATGGGCATGGCTGCTCCTGCGCTGGGCCGAGCGGCGCGGCAAGGCGCAAGCCATCGTCAAGGCGCGGCGGCTTTTCGAAATCGGCGAAGCGCACGGCATCTGCCCGGAGCGCGATGTCGCGGTCATGACGCTCTTCGACGATCTGTCGGTCGCCGACTCGGTGGCCCGGCTCTGGCCACAGACCGAATGGCTGAAGGCGGCGATCCGCTTCGCCACGCTTTCGGAGGGCAGCGAGCGGCAACGCTATCTCGCTTCGGCTTCGCGCGCCGCGGCGGCGCTTCAGCGGTTCCTCGACACGCCGACCCGCGGTCTGTGGCGTGACAAGCAGAAGGCGGATGGAAGCTTCATCGACGAGCCTGCGCCGGCCAGCAGCTTCTATCACATTCTCTGCGCGATCTACGAACTCACGGATTGCCTGAAGCGGATGTGAGCTTGGGCTCCGTCGCTGCCAATGATGGCCCGTCGCGCTTGCGGCGGGCTTTTTTATTGCCGCTGTTCATTGTCTCTGGCCAAAATTGTGATCGGATCGTATGTTGACATAAAGATATCTTTATGTGACTTAATCGAGAAAATAATTGTCGTTTTCAGAACGGGAGATTTCCCATGTCCGCCGCGTCCCTCTTTGGAGATCTCTCCCCCAGGCCCGATGGCTCGGAAATTTTCCGCGCCCTGCGGCAGGCGGCCAGCGACCGCATCCTAATCATGGACGGAGCGATGGGCACCGAGATCCAGCAGCTCGGTTTCGCTGAAGGCCATTTCCGCGGCGAGCGCTTCGGTGGCTGCGCCTGCCATCAGCAGGGCAACAACGATCTCCTGACCCTGACGCAGCCGAAGGCGATCGAGGAGATCCACTACCGCTACGCGATCGCCGGCGCCGATATTCTCGAAACCAACACATTCTCCTCGACGCGGATCGCCCAGGCCGATTACGGCATGGAGGACGCGGTCTACGAGCTCAACCGCGACGGCGCGCGTCTGGCGCGGCGTGCGACGAAGCGCGCCGAAGCGGATGATGGCAGGCGGCGTTTCGTCGCCGGCGCGCTCGGGCCGACCAACCGCACCGCCTCGATCTCGCCCGACGTCAACAATCCCGGCTATCGTGCCGTCAGCTTCGACGATCTCAGGATTGCCTATGCCGAGCAGCTCCGCGGCCTGATCGACGGCGGCGCCGACATCATCCTGATCGAGACGATCTTCGACACGCTGAACGCCAAGGCAGCGATCTTCGCGACCCAGGAAGTTTTCGCCGAAAAGGGCATCCGCCTGCCGGTGATGATCTCCGGCACGATCACCGACCTTTCCGGCCGGACCCTCTCCGGCCAGACGCCGACCGCCTTCTGGTATTCGGTGCGCCATGCGGCGCCCTTCACCATCGGACTCAACTGCGCGCTCGGCGCCAATGCGATGCGCGCCCATATCGACGAGCTTTCGAGCGTCGCCGACACCCTCGTCTGCGCCTATCCGAATGCCGGCCTGCCGAACGAGTTCGGTCGCTACGATGAAAGCCCGGAGGCGATGGCGGCGCAGGTCGAGGCATTTGCCCGCGATGGCCTCGTCAACATCGTCGGCGGCTGCTGCGGCTCGACGCCGGCCCATATCCGCGCCCTCGCCGAGGCCGTCCAAAAATATCCGCCGCGCCAGATACCGGAGATCGAACGGCGCATGCGGCTCTCCGGCCTCGAACCCTTCACGCTCACCGACGAAATTCCCTTCGTCAATATCGGCGAACGCACCAATGTCACCGGCTCGGCGAAGTTCCGCAAGCTGATCACCGCCGGCGACTATGCCGCGGCCCTCGACGTGGCGCGCGACCAGGTGGCGAACGGTGCGCAGATCATCGACATCAACATGGACGAGGGGCTGATCGACTCGACCCGCGCCATGGTCGAGTTCCTGAACCTCGTCGCGTCCGAGCCGGACATCGCCCGGGTGCCGGTGATGATCGATTCTTCCAAATGGGACGTGATCGAGGCCGGCCTAAAATGCGTCCAGGGCAAGGCGCTGGTGAACTCGATTTCGCTGAAGGAAGGCGAGGAGGCGTTTCTGCATCACGCGCGGCTGGTGCGCGCCTACGGCGCGGCCGTCGTGGTCATGGCCTTCGACGAGAAGGGGCAGGCCGACAGCAAGGTGCGCAAGGTCGCGATCTGCCGGCGCGCCTATCGGCTGCTGACCGAAGAGCTCGGCTTCCCGCCGGAAGACATCATCTTCGATCCCAATATCTTCGCGGTCGCCACCGGCATCGAAGAGCACAACAATTACGGCGTCGATTTTATCGAGGCGGCGCATGAAATCATCGCAACGATGCCGCATGTCCATATCTCCGGCGGCGTGTCGAACCTTTCCTTCTCCTTCCGCGGCAACGAGCCGGTGCGCGAGGCGATGCACGCCGTTTTCCTCTACCATGCCATCCAGGCGGGCATGGACATGGGCATCGTCAATGCCGGCCAGTTGGCCGTCTACGACGCGATCAATCCGGAGCTGCGCGAGGCCTGCGAGGATGTGGTACTCAACCGCCGTGAGGATGGGACCGAGCGCCTGCTGGAGATCGCCGAGCGTTACCGCGGCCAGGGCGGCTCGCAGGGCAAAGAGAAGGACCTAACCTGGCGCGAGTGGCCGGTCGCGAAGCGCCTCGAGCACGCGCTCGTCAACGGCATCACCGAGTTCATCGCGGCGGATACGGAAGAGGCGCGGCTTGCCGCCGAGCGCCCGCTGCACGTCATCGAAGGACCGCTGATGGCCGGCATGAACGTGGTCGGCGACCTCTTCGGCGCTGGCAAGATGTTCCTGCCGCAGGTGGTCAAGTCGGCGCGCGTGATGAAGCAGGCGGTGGCTGTGCTGCTGCCCCATATGGAGGCGGAAAAGCTTGCCAATGGCGGCGCGGGGACCCGCGAGAGTGCCGGCAAGATCCTGATGGCAACCGTGAAGGGCGACGTGCACGATATCGGCAAGAACATCGTCGGCGTCGTCCTCGCCTGCAACAATTACGATATCATCGATCTCGGCGTCATGGTGCCTTCGGCGAAGATCCTCGACGTGGCGAAGCAAGAGAAGGTTGACGCCATCGGGCTTTCAGGGCTCATTACCCCTTCGCTCGACGAGATGGTGTATGTCGCCTCCGAACTGGAGCGGGAAGGTTTTGACATTCCGCTGCTGATCGGTGGAGCGACGACCAGCCGCGTGCATACGGCGGTCAAGATCAATCCGCGCTACAGCCTCGGCCAGACCGTCTATGTCACCGATGCCAGCCGTGCTGTCGGCGTCGTGTCGAGCCTGCTCTCACCGGCGGCGAGGGACGGCTACAAGGCGATGGTCCGCGCCGAATATCTGAAGGTCGCCGATACGCATGCGCGGAACGAGGCCGAGAAGCGCCGCCTGCCGCTGTCGCAGGCCCGCGCCAATGCACAGAAACTCGACTGGGAAGCTTATCAGCCGAAGACGCCCTCGTTCCTCGGCACCCGTGTCTTCGAAAGCTGGGACCTGGCGGAGCTTGCCCGCTATATCGACTGGACGCCATTCTTCCAGACCTGGGAGCTGAAGGGCGTCTATCCGCGCATTCTCGACGATGAGCATCAGGGGTCGGCGGCACGGCAGCTCTTTGCCGATGCGCAGGTGATGCTCGAGAAGATCATTGCGGAGAAATGGTTCGCGCCGAAGGCGGTCGTCGGCTTCTGGCCGGCAGGCGCGGCCGGCGACGATATCCGCCTCTTCACCGACGAGCAACGCCAGCGGGAGCTTGCGACCTTCTTCACCCTCCGACAGCAACTGACGAAGCGCGACGGGCGTCCGAACGTCGCGCTGGCCGATTTCGTCGCTCCCGTCGACAGCGGCAGGCCGGACTATCTCGGCGGCTTCGTGGTGACCGCCGGGATCGAGGAAGTGGCGATCGCCGAGCGGTTCGAGCGCGCCAATGACGATTATTCCTCGATCATGGTCAAGGCGCTTGCCGACCGCTTCGCCGAGGCGTTTGCCGAACGCATGCACGAACATGTCCGCAAGGAGCTCTGGGGCTACGGATCGGAAGAATCCTTCACGCCTCAGGAGCTGATCGCCGAGCCTTACGCGGGCATTCGTCCCGCGCCGGGCTATCCGGCACAACCGGACCATACCGAGAAGGAAACGCTCTTCCGGCTGCTCGACGCGGAGGCGGCGATCGGTGTCAGCCTGACGGAGAACTACGCGATGTGGCCGGGTTCCTCCGTCTCCGGCCTCTATGTCGGCCATCCGGACGCCTACTATTTCGGCGTTGCCAAGATCGAGCGCGACCAGGTCGAGGATTATGCGACACGCAAGCGCAAGAGCGTTCGCGAGGTCGAGCGCTGGCTCTCGCCGATCCTCAACTATGTGCCGATGCCAGAAACGGAGGCAGCGGAATAGTCTAGGGACGGTTTGCCGCGAGGATCATCGCGGCCGCCTTTTCGGCGATCATGATGGTCGGCGAATTGGTGTTGCCGGAGGTGATCGTCGGCATGATCGAGGCGTCTGCGATGCGCAGGCCCTCCAGTCCGCGTAGCCGAAGTTCCGGGTCGACGACGCTCTCCGGGTCCGCACCCATGCGGCAGGTGCCGACGGGATGGAAGATCGTCGTGCCGATGTCGCCGGCGGCCCGCTTCAGCTCCTCGTCCGTCTCGTAGCTCGGCCCTGGCTTGAACTCGACCGGTTTGTAGCGCGCGAAAGAGGGCTGCGAGACGATGCGACGGGTAAGCCGGATCGCCTTCACCGCCACGTCGCGGTCGGCTTCGGCGGTGAAATAGCGCGGGCGGATGTCGGGTGCGGCGGCGAAATCCGGGCCCTTCAGATGTACGGAGCCGCGGCTCTCCGGCCTCAGATTGCAGACGCTGGCGGTGATCGCCGGGAAGGAATGCACCGGTTCGCCGAATTTTTCGAGGGTCACCGGCTGGACGTGATACTGCAGGTCCGGCGTGTCCTTCTCGGGACCCGAGCGGGTGAAGATGCCGAGCTGGCTCGGCGCCATCGCCATCGGCCCGGAGCGGCGGACGAGATATTCGAGGCCGATCGCCGCCTTGCCGATGAGTGAGCTCGCCTTCTCGTTCAGCGTCGGAACGCCCGTGACCTTGTAGGCAAGGCGCAGTTGCAGATGATCCTGCAGGTTCTCGCCGACGCCAGGCAGTTCGTGACGGACGTCGATGCCGTGGGCCTGCAGAATTTCCGGACGGCCGATGCCGGAGAGTTCCAGGATATGCGGCGAGCCGATCGCCCCGGCCGAAAGCACCGTCTCGCGCCGAGCGCGTACGCTTTTTGTCACGCCGTCATGCTGGAACTCGACCCCGGCAACGCGTCCCTTTTCGAGGATCAGCTTGCGGACATGCGCCTTGGTCAAGATCGTCAGGTTGCGCCGCTGCCTTGCGGGCTTCAGGAAGGCCTTGGCGGTGTTCCAGCGGATGCCGGAGCGCTGATTGACGTCGAAATAGCCGGAGCCTTCGTTGGTGCCGCGGTTGAAATCGTCGGTTTCGGGGATGCCCGCCTCGCCGGCTGCCTTCTGGAAGGCATCGAGCACCGCCCAGCGGACGCGCGCCTTCTCGACCCGCCATTCGCCGCCCGCGCCGTGCATATCGTTCGCGCCGCGATAGTGGTCCTCGGATTTCTTGAAAAAGGGCAGCACGTCGTTCCAGCTCCAGCCGGTGCAGCCAAGCTGACGCCAGAGGTCGTAGTCGCGCGCCTGGCCGCGCATGTAGATCATGCCGTTGATCGAGGAGCAGCCGCCGAGCACCTTGCCGCGCGGATAGCCAAGCGACCGGCCGTTGAGGCCCTCTTCAGCGGCTGTGGTGAAACACCAGTCGGTGCGCGGATTGTTGATGCAATAGAGATAGCCGACCGGAATGTGGATCCAGTGATAATTGTCGCTGCCGCCGGCCTCGAGCAGCAGCACGCGATGGGCCGGATTTTCCGACAGACGGTTGGCGAGGACGCAGCCGGCGCTCCCCGCTCCGACGACGATGTAGTCGAACGTTTCCATGAGCTTTCTCTTGTTCGGATCCTATGGACCCAGGGTCAGTGCTTGTGCCGGTGCTCGAAGCCGAGCCTGCGGCCGAGCCGCGAGTTGTAGAACTCGCCGACGATGCCGCGGCGGAACAGAAGCACGCAGACCATGAAGACGACGCCGGTAATGATCGTCACCGGAAATTCCGAGGTCGCCAGATAATTCTGCAGCGTCACGACGAGTGCGGCGCCGAAGAGCGGTCCGATCAGCGTTCCGATGCCGCCGAGCAACGTCATCAGGATGACCTCGCCGGACATCTGCCAGCCGACGTCGGTCAGCGTCGCGAACTGGAAGACCAGCGCCTTCAAGCCTCCGGCAAGGCCGGTCAATGCCGCCGACATGACGAAGGCGCCGAGCTTGTAGTTCCTGACCGAATAGCCGAGCGAGATCGCCCGCGTTTCGTTTTCCCGGATCGACTTCAGGATCATGCCGAACGGCGAATTGATGATCCGCCAGATGATGGCAATGCCGATCACAAAAACGGCGAGCACGAAGTAATACATGTTCGAGGACTGCGAGAGGTCGATGAAGCCGAACAGATGGCCGCGTGGCACCGACTGGATGCCGTCCTCGCCATGCGTGAACTCGGCCTGAAGGCAGAAGAAATAGAACATCTGCGCCAGCGCCAGCGTGATCATCGCAAAATAGATGCCCTGGCGGCGAATGGCGAAGAAGCCGATGACCACGCCGAGGAGGGCGGCGCCGACAACGCCGGCAAGGATGCCGAGTTCGGGCGGGAAGCCCCATTCCTTGACCGCATGGGCGGTGAAATAGGCCGCCCCGCCGAAGAAGGCGGCATGGCCGAAGGAGAGTAGCCCCGTATAGCCGAGCAGCAGATTGAAGGCGCAGGCGAAGAGCGCAAAACACAGAATCTTCATCAGGAAGACGGGGTAGAAGAACAGGGGGGCAAGCAGGAGAAGCGCGAGACCCACGCCGAGAAACACCGTCTGGACGACGATCGGTGTGCGTTCCTTCTGCTTTTCAAGTTCGAGTGTCAGCGTCATATCAAGCATCCCGGCCGAAGAGGCCCGCGGGTCTCAGCAGGAGAACGATGGCCATGATCACGAAGATCACGATGTTGGAGGCCTCCGGATAGAAGACCTTGGTCAGGCCCTCGGCGACGCCGAGCAGGTAACCGGTGACGATCGCCCCCATGATCGAGCCCATGCCGCCGACCACCACCACGGCGAAGACGACGATGATGATGTTAGATCCCATCAGCGGCGACACCTGGTAGATCGGAGCGGCGAGCACGCCGGCGAGTGCGGCGAGCGCCGCGCCGAGGCCATAGGTCAACGTCAGCAGGAACGGCACGTTGATGCCGAAGGATTGCACGAGTACCGGGTTTTCCGTGGCGGCGCGCAGATAGGAGCCGAGCTTGGTTTTCTCGATGACGAGCCAGGTCCCGATGCAGACGAATAGCGAAAAGGCGATCGCCCAGCCGCGATAGATGGGTAGGAACATGAAGCCGAGATTAGCGCCGCCGGCCAGCAGAGCCGGCGTCGCATAGGGCTGTCCCGAAGCGCCGTAGAGGTAGCGGAACGTCCCCTCGACCGTCAGCGCCAGGCCGAAGGTGAAGAGCAGACCATACAGCGGGTCGAGCGAATAGAGGCGCTTCAGCATGGTGCGCTCGATGATGGCGCCGATGAGGCCGACGAGGAGCGGTGCGAGGATCAGCGCCGGCCAGTAGCCGATGCCGAGATGCGCGAGCAGCAACCAGGCGATGAAGGCGCCGAGCATGTATTGCGCGCCGTGGGCGAAGTTGATGACGCGCAACAGGCCGAAGATGATGGCAAGTCCGAGGCTCAGGAGCGCATAGAAGGAGCCGTTGATGAGGCCGATCAAGAGCTGTCCGAGAAGGGCCTGGAGCGGAATTCCGAAGATCGTCGTCATGACTTACACCCCGAGCACGTCATGCAGCATGTCCATGCGCTCGGAAAGCTCCGAGACCGGAAACTCGCCTGCGACCCGGCCATGGTCCATGAGATAGAAGCGGTCGGCGACCTTGCTGGCGAAACGGAAGTTCTGCTCGACCAGGAGTACGGTCATGCCGCGCTCCTTCAGTTTCTTCAGCACCTCGCCAATGCGCTGGACGATGACCGGGGCGAGCCCTTCGGTCGGCTCGTCGAGCAGCATCATCCGGGCACCGGTGCGCAGGATCCGGGCGATCGCCAGCATCTGCTGCTCGCCGCCGGAGAGCTTGGTGCCTTGGCTGTTGCGACGTTCGTGGAGATTGGGAAAGAGCTCGAAAATCTCGTCGATCGTCATGCCGCCCTGAGCGACCGCCGGCGGCAGTAAGAGGTTCTCATAGACGGAGAGCGTCGAGAAGATGCCGCGCTCCTCGGGAACGAAGCCGAGGCCGCGGTGGGCGACGCGATGGAGCGGCACGCGGATCAAATCCTCGCCGGCGAAGGTGATCTCGCCTTTGCGCTCGCGCACGATGCCCATGATCGCCCTGAGCGTCGTCGTCTTGCCGACGCCGTTGCGGCCGAGCAGCGTCACCATCTCGCCCTCGCCGACAGTCATGTCGACGCCGTGCAGGATGTGGCTCTCGCCGTACCAGGCGTTGAGGCCGGAGACTTTCAGCAACGGTTTCATCTCAGGTTTCCTCCGTGCCCATATAGGCGGTGCGCACCCGCGGATCCTCGGAGACAGTCGCGTAGTCGCCCTCTGCAAGGATCTCGCCGCGCTGAAGCACGGTGACGTGATGGCAGAGCGTGGCGACGACGGAGAGATTGTGCTCGACCATCAGCACGGCGCGCTCGCTCGCCACCTCGCGGATGATCTCGGCCACCATGCCGACATCCTCGTGGCCCATGCCGGCCATCGGTTCGTCGAGCAGCAGGACCTTCGGGTCGAGCGCCAGGGTGGTGGCGATCTCGAGGACGCGCTTGCGGCCGTAGGAGAGGTCGGCAGCGACGGCGTTGCGTTCCTTGTCGAGGCCCACGGAGCGGATCAGTTGTTCGGCCTTGCCGTTCAGGGCATCCAGCGCCGAGAGCGGTTTCCAGAACTGGATCGCCAGGCCGTTCGGCCGCTGCAGCGCGACGCGGACATTGTCGATGACGGTAAGGTGCGGGAACACCGCCGAGATCTGGAAAGAGCGCACCAAGCCCATGCGGGCCACCTTGTCGGGTGCAGTGCTGGTGATGTCCTCGCCGAGCAGCGTGATCGTCCCGCGGGTCGGCTGCAGGAACTTGGTCAACAGGTTGAAGACAGTGGTCTTGCCGGCCCCGTTCGGGCCGATCAGCGCATGCACGCGGGCATGATGGACATCGAGGTCGACGTCCTTGACGGCGGTGAAGCCGCCGAAGTCGCGGCGGAGTCCGCGGGCGGACAAAACCACCCGCGGCGCTCCATTCTCCAAAGGCGCGGCGACGCTCATCGCTTGTCGCCGGTCAGGATTTCACGAGGTCGCAGCCGCTCTGGGCCGGATCGATGAAGGCCTCCTTGCGGGGAATGGTCGCAAGAACCTTGAAGTAATCCCATGGCTCCTTGCTCTCTTCCGGCTTCTTCACCTCGAGCAGATACATGTCATGGATCATGCGGCCATTCGCTGCCACCGTGCCGTTTTCAGCGAAGACGTCGT